>CAXTNG010000072.1:3068-12396 GCA_964245475.1 uncultured Sphingomonas sp.
CGACCGGGCCGCGGGATGTCGGCGACCTCGCCGCGCGGCTCTTCACCACGCCCGAGGGATGGGCGCTGATCGTCCTTGGCAATTTGGCAGGGCTGGGCTTCGCGATAGCGACGCTGATCTACTCGGCGGCGTCCTTTCCGATGGTGATCGACAAACCCGTCGACGCCGGCGCCGCGGTGCGCACTTCGGTCGCCGCGTTCCGGCGCAACCCCGGTGCCCTGCTCGGGTGGGGGATGCGCGTCGCCGCGCTGCTCGCCCTCGGCACGCTGCCTGCCGGGATCGGTCTCGCCGTGGTGCTGCCCTGGCTCGGCTATTCGACCTGGCACCTGTACACGCGCCTCGTCGAGCGGTGATTCTACCGGTCGGTGGGGCCGTCCCGCCGGATCTCGTCGATGTTGCGCTCGCGCTGCCCCGCCATCGGGTGGCGGTTGCCGGGCTTGCGCAGGTGACGCAGCAGCAGGATCGTGCCGATGACGACGACCGCGATCAGCGTTCCGAACATCAGCATCGTGATCGGGCTAACGTTCATGACCAGCTCCTTACGATAAGCGCATCTTTGCCAAGCGCCTGCAAACGGGAGAAGTTCCGAGGCCGACATGCATCAGGCAAGGGAACGTAAACAGGGTTGGACAATTACTCCCAAGACGGCGAAGATCGCCGCCCGGGAGATAGTCGGCAACGGCGAGAGGATCGACGACATGGATTCAACGGTGATGATTCGTACCGGCCGCGTTGCGCTGGTTGCGGCGGCAGCGGCGCTCGCGCTGGCCGCCTGCTCGAAGAAGGCGGAAGACAGCGCTCCCCCTGCCAGTGAGACGGCTGCGACCGCGACCACCACGACGACCGCGACCACTACCAACACGGCGGCGCCTGCGCCCGCCGCAGCGCCCGCGCCTGCCGCCGATAACACCGACACGCTCTCCGGCGTCAAATACGCCAGCTACACCGGCGACGCGAAGAAGGGCGAGGCCGACTTCCTCACCTGCAAGACCTGCCACGCGATCGAGGCGGGAATGAACAAGATCGGTCCGTCGCTGCACGCCGTCGTCGGGCGCAAGGCAGGGGAGATCCCCGGCTTCGTCTATTCGAACGCGAACAAGAACAGCGGCATTACCTGGACCGAGGAAAAGTTGTTCCAGTACCTGGAGGCGCCGCAGCGCGTCGTGCCGGGAACCAAGATGACCTTCGCCGGCTTCAGCGACCCGCAGAAGCGCGCCGACGTGATCGCCTATCTGAAAGCGAACGGGAGCTGATCAGCGGCTCCCCGCCCGCCGGCGGGGAGCGCCCAGCTTCAGGTCGGCAAGGTGCGGCGGCAGGGAGGCCGCCGTCGCCAGCGCTACCCATCGCCAGTCGGCGCCGGTCAGCGCGAGGCGCAGCGCCACGACGAGGCATGCGCCGGGAAGCAGCCGAACCGTCGCGGTGGCGATCGGCCATCCGCGTACGCGCAAGACGACCCATTCTGCCAGCATGACCAAAAGGATCAGGTCCGCCGCATGGCCGCGCGTGAACAGCAAGCCGGCCGCTCCGCTCAGGAGAACGGCCCGTTCAACCGCACGATCGTCATTGTCAGATACCCCGCCAGCGTGACCCACAGCAGATAGGGCACGAGCAGCACCGCCGCGGCGATCGACCGTCGCCAGATGAACACGATCAGCGCCGCCACCGACAGCCATAAAGCGATCGATTCGACCATTGCCCAGTCAGGCCGGTGAAAGTGGAAGAACAGCAGGCTCCACAGGACATTCAGGAACCCGTTCAAGGCGAACAGCCCGACCAGCCACTCGCTTTCGCGCCGCCCCGGGATCGCCAGCCATGCGCTGGTGCCGGAGAGTGCCGCGAGCGAGTAGATCACCGTCCAGGCGACTGCATAGGCCGACTGCGGCGGCGCCCAGCGCGGCTGGATCAGGGTGTAATACCAGGCATCGAGCCGGGTCATCGTGGCACCGAGCAACGCGACCGCCAGCGCCGCGGCGCCTGCGATCAGGATCGGCAACAGCCAACGCCCCATGCGCTCAGGAGGCCGACTGCAGCAGGTGGCGCATGTCCTTGAGGAAAATGCGCGCGTGGGTGAGCGGACGGCGGCGGACGAGCTGCTTGTTCATATACGCCTGCCAGGTCAGCTCCTGCACGCCGGGATCGTCGCACATCGCGACGAACCGTTCGCGACGCTTGTCGCTGCGATACCAGAAATATTGCATGACGCCGAGGATCCAGAACACCCGCCCATGCGCGCGCATGAACGCCTTGCGCGCGGAGCGCAGCGCGCGGGGGTTGCCCGTGGTCAGGAAGGTGTCGACTGCCTCCGCCACCGATCGCGCCGCGGCCATCGCGTAATAGATGCCTTCGCCCGAGGCGGGAGCGACCACGCCCGCCGCATCGCCGGCGACGATCGTGTCGCGCCCGTCGTCCCAGCGCTTCAGCGGCTTTAACGGGATCGGCGCGCCTTCGCAGCGGATCGTGTCGCAGCCGGCGAGCCCCGCCTTGTCGCGGACCCGCGCCACCGCCTCGCGCAGCGCGAAACCCTTGTTGGCGCTGCCGACGCCGATGCTCGCGGTCTGCCCATGCGGAAAGACCCAGGCGTAGAAATCGGGGGAGACCTCGCCCTGATAGAACACGTCGCAGCGGGCGCCGTCGAACGCGGAGTTCGACTCGGGTGAGCGTATGATTTCGTGATAGGCGAAGACGCAGGGAACGCGGTCGGCCCCCTTGAGCGTCGCGCGCGCGACCTTGGAGCGGGCGCCGTCCGCACCGATAACGCTGCGCGTGCGTACCCGCTGCTCGGCGCCGCCGCGCGCGTCGCGATAGATCACGACAGCACAGCCGTTGGGATCGCGGTCGATGCGCTCGAACGTACCGGTCCGCCGTTCGGCCCCTGCCAGCGCAGCGCGCGCGCGGAGCCATTCGTCGAACTGGTCACGGTCGACCATACCCACGAACCCGTTCCCCACCGGCATGTCGACGGTGCGGCCCGAGGGTGCGATCATCCGCGCGGCGGTGGCGCGGCCGACGATCAGGTGATCCGGAATGGCGAAGTCGCGCACCAAGCGCGGCGGGATTGCGCCGCCGCACGGCTTGATCCGCCCGGCGCGATCGAGCAGCAGCACGCGGCGCCCGGCACGCGCGAGGTCGGTCGCGGCAGTCGCCCCGGCCGGGCCGCCGCCGACAACGACCGTGTCGTACGTCTCGCTCACGCCGCGCTTGCCATCACGGGCGAGGCTGCGCGGGCGGGGCGGGGGAGCCAGAGCGATGCGGCGACGAGGAACAGCAGCGCTTCGACCCCGAAGACGACCGTAAAGGTCTCTGGCGTCGAGCCGATCACCCGCCGCCCGACATCGACGCCGACTGCGCCGATCAGTCCGCCGAGCCCGAAGGCGATCGCCTGCGCTGCACCCCATACGCCCATCCGCAACCCCTCTCGCCCGCCGTTGCCGCCGCCGGCCAGCGCCATCATCGCGCCGATCGCCGCCACCGCGAAGACCCCATTGGCGAAGCCGAGCAGGAATATGTTGGCGGAAAGCGGCCAGCCCGCGCCGAACCGCGCGGCGAGCGCCAGCCCTGCCAGCGCGACTGCCGAGCCGATGCAGCCGCCGACGATCCAGTGCCGCAAGCCGTTCGCGCTCCTGCCGCCGAACGCGTGGCCGCCGACGCCAACCAGGATCATGCCGAGCAGCACGCCGCCGTGCTGGACGCCCGCGAGCCGGGTCGACTCGCCCGGCGTGAAGCCGAACAGCAGCCCCGCGAACGGCTCCAGGATCAGATCCTGCATCGAATAGGCGAGCATCGACAGGAAGACGAAGACGGTGAAACGCCGTGCCTCGCGATCCGTCCAGGTGTCGGCGATCGCCTGCGCGAAGGAGCCGCCCGGCGTCTTGGGCTCTGCGGCAGGCGGCGTGCCTGAACCCTCGACTCCCCACACGGCGAGCGCCGACACCGCAAAGGCAACCAGCGCAATTCCGGCCGCAACCCGCAACAGGCGCGCCGGCGAGAAGGGATCGACCAGCGACCCGGCGACACCTGCCGTGACGACGATGCCGGCGATCATCATCACCCAGGTGATCGATGCAGCAGCCGGCCGGCGCTCCGGCAGGACGTGTGTTGCGAGTAGCGCCAGCAGCGATGTGCCTGCGGCTCCGACCCCCGCGCCGATCATCGCGAAGGCGCCGATTGCGAGCGCGAACCCCGCGGTCGAGCGGCTCGCCAGCAGTCCGAGCGACAGCACCGCGCCGATCATCCCAACCGCGAGCAGCGCCATGCCGCCGACGATCCACGGCGTGCGCCGCCGCCCTTTGTCCGAGCTATGCCCCCAGGCCGGGCGCGAGAGCTGCACCGCATAATGCCAGGCGACAAGCCCGGCGGGCAGCGCTGCGGGAAGGGCGTACTCGACCACCATGACGCGGTTGAGCAGCGAGGTCGCGATCATCACCAGCCCGCCGATCGCGCTCTGCACCAGCCCCAGCCGGACGATCGCGAGCCAGCCGAGCGGCTTCACAGCCCCGCGACCTCGCCAAGCCCGAACGCCGAAGCGAGCATGCCCAGCACGTAGAGCGTCGTGCCGGTCGCATTATACCACGGCGTGTTCGTCAGTGGGTCGCGCAGCAGCCGCACCATCAACGCAAGCTGCCCGACGAGCAGCGCTGCGACCATTGCAGCAACGGCATGGTGGTTCCATATCGCGAGCAAGGCCACCACCGCCGCTTGTGGTGTGGCCATGGCAAGGCAGGCGATCCGCGCGGCACGGTCGACGCCGAGCACAGCTGGCAGCGAGCGGACGCCAGTCGCGCGGTCGCCTTCCACCGCCTTGAAATCATTGAGCGTCATGATGCCGAACGCGCCGGCGCTGTAGAGCGCGAGGACGACGGGATCGGCGCAGGCGGCAGCGCGCCGGCCATCACGCTGGCGCCGGTGAACCAGGTCAGCCCCTCGTAGCTCAGCGCCACCGCCGCTGGGCCCCAGACGCCGCTGACCTTCAGCCGGAACGGCGGCGCGCTATACGCCCATGCCAACGCCAGCCCCAGGCAGGTCGCAGCGAGCACCCAGACGCCGGTCAGCGCCGCGACGCAGAGCGAGAGAGTCGTGCCGGCGAGCGCAATCCACAGCCCCCAGCGGCCGGGGATGCGGCCCGACGGGATCGGCCGCGCGGGCTCGTTGATCGCGTCGACGTGGCGGTCGAACCAGTCGTTCACCGCCTGGCTGGTGCCGCACACCAACGGCCCGGTCAGCAGCACGCCGGCGACGAGGAACGGCAGCCGCGGGCCGACCGGCTCGCCCGACGAGACGACGCCACATAGAAACGCCCACATCGGCGGAAACCAGGTGAGCGGCTTGAGCAATTCCACGACGTCGCGCGGCACCGGAAGGCCGACGGTTGTGGATGGTCGAAGCAAACGATCCATAACTTGGGAGGCTATGCCTGACGAAAGCAGGCGTCAAATCCAATTGACACAAATATCGGATGCTAATCGTTCGACGATATCAGATTACCGAGGCCATGGCGGTGGAGCTTGGAATACAGGCTCTGGCGGCTCAGCCCTAGGATTTCCGCTGCGGACGCGCGGTTGTCGGAGGTGTATGCGAGCGCCGCCTCGATGCACAGCCGCTCGATCAGGTCGGTGCTCTCGCGGACGATGTCCTTCAGCGAGACGCGCCCGACCAGTTCGGCCAGTTGCTCGACCGAGCGCGGCATGTCGCGGACGATGGCGGGCGCGTCGCGCAACCGGCGGGCGACGCTGCGGATGGTGAAGCCATAGCAGCTGCCGCCGTCGACCGGCGCCGCCACGCCCGACAGCTCCACTTCCTCCTCGCCGCCGCCGGCGGCGCGCACGACCGTCGCGACGTTGCGCACCGACCCGTGCTCGCGCAGCTGCCCGACGACCAGCTCGAGGTCGATCCCCGGCCGTCCGAGCCAGTTGGCGAATTTCGCGCCGACGACGCGCTCGGCGGATGCGGTGCCGGTCATCTCGACGAACGCCGCATTGGCGGACAGCACGACGCCCTCCTGATCCACCAGCACGAAGGCGTCGGGCATGCGCTCGACGACATCGACCAGCATCGCGTCGCCCGCGCGCGCAGGCTGCTCGTCCGCCGTGGCAAGCCGGATCAGCAGCAAGGGGGTGCGTCCCTGCCGGAACAGCCGCGCGGTCATCGCCACCTCGGCTCCGTGCCGTCCGCGTTGCGCGGACAGGCGCAGCGGCATCGGCCCCACCCCGTTGGCGGCCTCCGCGGCCCCCAGGCGGGAGATCAGTTCCTCGCGCCCTTCGGTATCGGTGATCGCCGTGACGGACTCGCCGATCAACGCGCCCTCCGCCGCGTCGAGCAATCGGTGTGCGGCCGGGTTCGCCTCGCGGATGCGCCGCGTCTCCGCATCGACGATCAGCACCGGCTCGGACGCCATGTCGAACAGCAGCCGATAGCGCTGCTCCGCTTGCCGCAGGCGGATATAGTCGCGCTCGAGCGACTGCTGCGTCTGGAGCAGCCGCTGCTGCAGGGCGGCGGCGCTGCGCATGTCGCGGCCGATCGCGACCAGCCGGTCGTTATGGCCGAGCGCCACGATCATGTAGCGCACCGGGACGTCGCCCCCTGCCGCCGGGTGGTTGACCTGGCGCCAGCGGAGATCCCCCTCGTGCGCGCGGGCGCCGGCAAGCATTTCGGCGATCTTGGGGCGGCTCTCGACCGTGACCGTGTCGGCCCAGGCCTCGCCGACCCACGCCGTGAAGCCGTGATTGGCAAGGTCGCCGCGCGATACCGCGACGTCGAGGATCGTTCCGCCGCCGTCAAGCACGAGGGTAACGTCGCCCGCCGCGGTCAGCAGCGATGCGGCGACCGGAGCCGACAGCGTGCCCGGCAGCGCTTCGGGATGGGCGAAGGTCGTCCGTGCAGCAGGGGCAAGGGGCTTGTTCATCGACGAGCGTGCCGCTCCAGACAGAGTGGTTCAACCGAAGATCGCCGTCTCCCGCTCGCGCGCCCGCACCAGCGTGCCGGCAAGCTCCAACGCGAGCTTGGCGTCGCGGGCGGTCCCGTCGGCGCCAATCTGCTCGGCAAGAGCGGGATCGGCGTTAAAGATTCGCCCGCCGACCATCACGCACACCTGCGGATTTCGAGAAACATTCCGCAGTGCAGCAATGATCGGGCCGAGCGGCGCGATATGGCAGTCGCAGCTGACGGTCAATCCGATCACGTCCCACCAGTCCTCCGCGGCACGGCGCATGAGATCGGCGGTCGGTGCTTCGCTCATCCGGTCGGTTTGCCAGCCGCCATGGCGGAACACCTCGTCGATCACGACGGTGCCGAAATCGTGCTGGTCGCCAGGCATCGGCGCGAACAGCGCGCGATGGCCGCTGCCGGCGCCGAACCGATGCGGCGGGGTGCGGGCGGCGAGCTCGTGGACGACCTCCTGCAGCCGCCACAGCCCCATCGTCACCTCGACAAAGTCGCAGCGGTCCTCCTCCCAATATTCGCCGAGCAGCCGAGCGGTGGGGGCGAGCAGGTCGACCAGCACCGTGTCCACCGATACGCCCCGCGCCAGGATCGCATCGACATGGTCGATCAGCGCGTCCGCCTCGACCTCCAGCGACAGCGGCGCAAGCGTCTCGATATCGATCGGCAGGACCGCCGCGTCGCGCCGGTCCGCAGGGGTAAAATGAGAATGTGCGATGACCAGGCGCGGAATGATCTCGCTCTCGATAAGCTGCGACAGCGATCGTTCGCGGCCAAGATCGGCGGGAATGTGGAACGCAGCGAACCGATCGCCCTCAGGCACCGGACCGCGATGGATTGCGGCTCCCGTCGTGTCGGATCGCACCATCAACGTCATACCGGCTCTCCCAGCCTGGTAAGCACCCATGTACCCGCGATGGCCCTGTTTCGAGCCTCCCCCGCGACTCGGAGCCTATGCCTATTCCGATGCGGTGACAACCGGGCGGACCAAACAAAACCGGCAAGACTGTCCAATACCTTGGACGTAAGTTTTGTTTGACACTTGCGAGCCGGCAGGCTTAGCTTCGAGGAACGGGACCACGGGCAGGCGGGCGGCATGCAGGCGAGCGACCCATATGAGCGGAGAGGGACAGGCGCAGAGCCGCGAGCGCTCTACACCGCCGACGAGCGCCGCCGCCGCGACGCGACTCCGTGGACTTTGGTGCAGGGCGTGCTCGCACCGGTGCAGTTCCTGATTTTCCTCGTCAGCCTGGGGCTTGTGCTGCGCTACCTCGCAACCGGCGAAGGTGCGGCGGCGGCAACCGTGTCGGTCGTGGTGAAGACGTTTGCGCTCTACGCGATCATGATCACCGGCTCGATCTGGGAGAAAGTGGTGTTCGGCCGCTGGCTGTTCGCGCCTGCCTTCTTCTGGGAAGACGTCTTCTCCATGCTCGTGCTGGCGCTGCACACCGCCTATCTGGTGGCGCTCGCGTCGGGGCTGGGCAGTGAACGGGGCCGTATGCTGCTCGCGCTTGCGGCCTATGCCAGCTACGCGGTCAACGCGACCCAGTTCCTGCTCAAGCTGCGCGCCGCTCGATTGCAGGGCTCGGCCCACCTGATGGTTGCCGCGACATGATTCCGGCGCTGCCTCTCGCCAGCGACTGCGCGCCGGTGCTGCGCGCCGATGTTCTCAGAGAGCGCGGACAGCGGGAGGTCTTCTGCGGGCTGACCGGAATCATCTGGCTCCACCGCAAGGTGCAGGACGCCTTCTTCCTCGTCGTCGGCTCGCGCACCTGCGCGCATCTGCTGCAATCGGCGGCGGGGGTGATGATCTTCGCCGAGCCGCGCTTCGGCACCGCGATCATCGAGGAGCGCGACCTCGCCGGCCTCGCCGACTGTAACGAGGAGCTCGAACGCGTCGTCGACCGGCTGCTCGCGCGACGGCCCGACATCAAATTGCTGTTTCTGGTCGGCTCCTGCCCGTCGGAAGTGATCAAGCTCGATCTCAGCCGCGCCGCGCAGAAGCTGTCGGCCAAGCACCAGCCCGCCGTCCGCATCCTCAATTACTCGGGCAGCGGCATCGAGACGACCTTCACCGAAGGCGAGGACGCCTGCCTTGCCGCGCTCGTTCCGACGCTTCCGGCGGAGACCTCGCCCGAGCCGAGCCTGATGATCGTCGGCGCGCTGCCCGACGTAGTCGAGGACCAGTTCCTCCGCCTGTTCGCCGAGCTCGGCGTCGGGGCCGTCCACTGCCTGCCCGCGCGCCGCGCCGGGGGGATGCCGCCGGTCGGCAGGATCGCTGATATGGAACCAGTCACCATGATCGGCATTTTCTCCGTCGGTACCCCCGAGCTTCAGGACGCCTTGCTCGCCGCCATCGACACGACCGGCGCCGTCATGCGCGACCAGACAGGAT
>CAXTNG010000073.1:0-12337 GCA_964245475.1 uncultured Sphingomonas sp.
CCCCGGGGCGCCCGCCGCCGTCGGCGCCCCGCCGCCCGCCCCACGCAGTGACGTGCCGCCCGCCATCGAGGCCGCCATCGCCGGCTCCATTGGTGGCGGCGCGGCGCTGCCCGAAGAAGTGCGCAGCTTCGCCGAACCGCGCTTCCGCGCCGATTTCTCGCGTGTCCGCATCCACACCGACGCGCGCGCCGCCAATCTGTCGACGCGGCTCGGCGCCCGCGCCTTCACCTACGGCCGCGACATCTTCTTCAACGCCGGTCAGTACCGCCCGCAGACCAGCGAGGGCATGGAGCTCATCGCCCACGAGCTCACCCACACCATCCAGCAGCGCGAGGCCGTCCAGCGCCAGGAGGACGTCACCGTCCGGGAGTCCACCGCTCCGCAGGTCCAGCGCGGGATCATCAGCGAGGCGCTCGACTGGATCGCCGATCACGCCAATTACATCCCCGGCTTCCGCCTGTTCACCCTCGTCATCGGCGTCAACCCGGTGAACATGCGCGCGGTCGATCGCAGCGCCGCCAACGTCCTGCGCGCGCTCGTCGAGTTCCTCCCCGGCGGCGCGCTGATCGTCGAGGCGCTCGACCGCTACGGCATCTTCGACCGTGTCGGCGGCTGGATGGAAGGTCAGCTGCGGACGCTCGGCATGGTCGGCTCGGCGTTCCGCGACGCGCTGATGCGCTTCCTCGATTCGCTCGGAATCACCGACCTCTTCTCGCCCGGCGACGTCTGGGACCGGGCCAAGCGCATCTTCACCGAGCCCGTCGACCGCCTCATCGGCTTCGCGCGCGGGCTGGTGGGCCAGATCCTGACCTTCGTGCGCGAGGCGATCCTCAGGCCGCTGGGCGCACTCGCCGCGAACACCCGCGGCTACGACCTGCTGCGTGCCGTGCTCGGCTTCGATCCCGTCACCGGCGAGGCGGTGCCGCGCAGCCCGGAGCTGCTGATGGGCGGCTTCATGAAACTGATCGGCCAGGAGGAGGTGTGGCAGAACATCCAGCGCTCGGGTGCGATCCCGCGCGCCTGGGCCTGGTTCCAGAATGCCTTGGGCGGGCTGATGGGGCTGGTCCGCTCCATCCCGGATCGCTTCATGGCGCTGCTCCGCAGCCTGGAGATCAGCGATCTCGTCATCGTCACCCGCGCGCTCGGCAAGGTGGCAAGCGCATTCGCCAGCTTCGTCGGCGATTTCCTGAGCTGGGGCCTCGGCACCGTCATCAACCTGCTCCAGATCATCGTCGAAGTCGTGGCCCCCGGCGTGATGCCCTACATCCGCCGCGCGGCGGGCGCGTTCCAGACGATCCTGCGCGATCCGATCGCGTTCGTCCGCACCCTGGTCAGAGCGGCCATGCAGGGCTTCCGGCAGTTCGCCGGAAACTTCCTCACCCACCTGCGGGCGTCGATGATCGGCTGGCTGACCGGCGCGATGGCAGGCGCCAACATCTACATCCCGCAGGGCCTGAACCTGCGCGAGATCCTGCGCTTCGCGCTGTCCGTCATGGGACTGACCTGGGCCAATATCCGCGGCAAGCTGGTCCGCGCGACCAACGAGACGGTGGTGCGCGCTCTCGAAACGGGCTTCGACGTCATCCGGACCCTCATCACCGAAGGCCCCGCCGCCGCGTGGCAACAGATCGTCCAGAGCATCACCAACCTGCGGGACATGGTGATCGAGCAGGTGATGGAATTTGTCCGCAGCCGTATCGTCCAGGCGGCCGTCACCCGGCTGCTGTCGCTGCTGACGCCCGCCGGCGCCTTCATCCAGGCGATCATCGCGACCTACAACACGATCATGTTCTTCGTCGAACGCCTGCGCCAGATTGCACAGGTGGCCGCGTCGTTCGTCGATGCGATCGCGACGATCGCCGCCGGCAACATCGGGCCGGCGGCGAACCGCGTGGAGCAGACGATGGCGGGGCTGCTGACGCTGGTGATCAGCTTCCTCGCGCGTATCGCGGGTCTCGGCCGCGTCGCGGACGCGGTGACCAACGTCATCAACCGCATCCGCGCGCCGATCGACCGTGCACTGGACCGGGTGGTGGAATGGATCGTCGCCCAGGCAAGGCGCGTAGGGCGCTTCATCGCGCAGGCGGGCGTGCCGCATGATCCGAACGAGCGCTTGCGCCTCGCCTCGCGCGATGCGGTGGCTGTCGCGCGCCGGCTGAGCGGCCGGCCCACCGCGCCGCTGCTGGAGGGCGCGTTAGGCGCGGTCAGGGTTCGCTACGGGCTGACCTCGGTCACTGCCTTCGAGCGGAACGGGCGCTGGGTCTCGCGGCTCGTCATCAACCCGGCTGTGGAGCAGGACCTGCAACTTGCCGCCGCGCAAGCCGGCGCCGGCGCCGGCTCGGGCGCGTCGCCCGGCCCGATGCAGCCCATCGTCCTGCCCTTCGCAATGCGGGGCCACTCCCACACGCTGACGCTGCGGCCGGAGGGTGCCAGCGTCGCGGTGCTGATCGCCTCGCGCGAGCTGCCGCTCATGGCGACGTTCGTCCGCCTCTATACCGAGGTCGACGACTGGCGGCATTTCCTGGAGCAGTATGTGCGGCCGCGGGTGAATGCGGCGCAGACGCGCCAGCTCGATGCCAAGATCACGCATCTCCGTAACATTCGTGCTACCCAAGTCAGCGGCTACAACGAGATTTACGAACGCACCTTCGGCAGCCGCCGCGGCGGACGCGGTCACGAGAACCCCCGCGCCGAAACGGAAGCGGTCAGGGCGTTGACCGAACGACTCCGGCAGGATTTGCAGGCGCTGCAGGCATGGGCAGAGGCAACCGACATGGACGACCTTACTCCCGAGGCCGTCACGGCCAACATGCGCCGCATCGGCACCGCGTCTTACAACGAGGTGCTCGGGCAGCGGCGGACGGCGGTGCGGACCATCCTTGCGGGCTTCGCCTCGCCGGGGGGAGCGCCGGTGCTGTTCCGCGGCAGCCTGGAAGGCGGGCGGCGCGGGCCACACAAGGCAGGCGTCCGCTTCAACCCGGACGATTTCGACCTGGACCTCTACGTCGTCGACACCGCCGAGCACGCCGCGTCGCGCGGTGACCCCGAGGCACCGATCCCGGCATCGCGCGCAACCCCGGCGATCCGAAATCTCAACCGCCTGGTCGTCGCGGCTTTGGAGGCTCCCGGCGCCGTCCCGGGGTTGCGTGCGGGCCAGAACTACATTCTGCTACGCAAGCGGGCGCCATGACCGACCCGATCGCGACCAGCCCGCAGCGCGGCATCTTCTTCCGCACCCATGTCCGCTTCATCGGATCGCTCGATGCCTTGGCGACTGCGATCATGGCGTCCACCGGCATCGATCTGAACCAGACCGACGAGCGGGGGCTGCACGGCGATTATCTCGGCAACCTGCTCGGCATGGAGTTGCACCTGCACGTGTCCTACCGGGAGAAGTTCGAGGACACGCCGGTCCCCCCATCGGGCACGACCTTCGTGTTCGAGGGCAACGCCCTGGTGGATGAAGGGCGCGAGGTCGAGTGGACCGATCTCAGCTTCTATGTGACGGAGTGGATCGGTCGCCTGTCGGGCCTTGCCTGGTCGGCCAGCCACCCGGAGCCATGATCCGCGCGTCCTGCATCATGCCCACCGCCGACCGGCGCCGCTTCGTGCCGGGGGCGATCGCGGCGTTCCTGGCCCAGACCCGCGACGACGCCGAGCTGTTCATCCTCGACGACGGCGCCGACGCCGTCGCCGACCTCGTGCCCGCGCACCCGCGCATCCGCTACCGGCGCGACACCGTTCGCCGCCCCGTCGGCGACAAGCGCAACCAGCTCTGTGCCGACGCCGCCGGCAGCGTCATCGTCCATTGGGACGACGACGACTGGCACGCCCCCGATCGGCTCGACCGCCAGCTTCGAGCGCTGGACGATAGCGGCGCGGCAATCGTCGGGCTCGACCAGGTCGCGTTCCTGGCGGACGACGGCTCGGCTGCCTGGGACTATGTCTGGCGCGGCGCCGGGCGCTGGGTCTACGGCGCCAGCCTCGCCTACACGCGTGCGTGGTGGCAAGATCATCCTTTCCCTGCGGTGCGCGTCGGCGAGGACACGCGCTTCGTCCTCGATGCCGGCGATGCGCGCGTCCACGCCATGCCGCCGGCCGAGTGGCTGATCGCCCGCGTTCATGCGCACAACACCAGTCCCAAGCATACGCGCGGCGCCTATTGGCACCCGCGCGATCCCGAGAGCCTGCGCGCCGCCGCCCGCGCGATGGAGCGGGCGCCCGTCTTGATGCCGCCGCGCATCGCCAACGTCCATGCGGTGCTGGTCCACGAGTCGCCCGAATGCGTGATCGACCTTGTCCGCAATCTGCGCTTTTACGATCCGGATTCGCCGATCCTGCTCTACGACGGCAGCCCGCGCGGTGACCTGCTCGACCCGCGGCTGCCCTGGGCGCGATGGGGCGTGGAGGTGGTGCCGAACGCACGCCCGATGCGCTGGGGCAAGCTCCACGGCTTCGCGCTCGACTGCATCGCGCATCTGGGGGACCGCGACTTCGACCTCGTGACGATCGTCGACTCCGACCAGCTTATGCTGCGTCCCGGCTACCCGGGCGCGATCGCCGCGGCGCTTGGGAACGGCATCCGCACCACCTTGCTGTCGAGCGACCCCAGTCTGCAGGGTCCGGGCACGGCACAGCCTCCCTGCCGTACGGCGGAAGCCGAACGCGAGCTCTGGCAGCCGTTCCTCCGCCGCTTCCCCGACGGCGAGGAGCGATTCACCCGCTGGACCTTCTGGCCCGCCACCGCGATCGGCGCCGACGCGGCGCGCGACGTCGCCCGGCTGTTCGGCGACCCGCAGCTCCAGAACATCCTCGGCGCCTCACGGATGTGGGCGACCGAGGAAGTGCTGTTCCCCACCCTTGCCGCGCTGCTCGGCCACCGGATCGCGGCAAACCCGACCGCGCTCGACTGGGTCGCCTACCGCCGCGGCTGGACGCTCGCCGAATGCGACCGCGCGCTCGCTCACCCCTGGGCATTCTGGATGCATCCGGTCCCGCGGGTGCTCGACCACCCTCTGCGCGCGCGATTGCGCGAGCACGCCGGTCATTACCACCGCGCCCCACCCGCGCCGCCGCCTCCGGCCTCGCCACCGCCGCTGCTCGCAACGATGCGCGCGATCGAGGGCTGGCTCGAAGAGGACGAGGGCGAGTTGCTGCTCGCCACCGCCCGCACCGCCGCGCGCGACGGCGGCACGATCGTCGAGATCGGCTGCCACTGCGGCCGCGCGCGCTTCCTCCTCGCTCATGCCGCGCGCGAGGGCGGCGGCAGGCTCGTCGCGATCGACTGGTTCGACGGCATCGTCGGCGCGCGCGACGGCGCCCTCATCTGCGGCCCGCCCCAGCGCGCGCGCTTCGATGCGATGCTCACCACCCACGGCCTGACCGGCATCGTCGACATTCGCACCGGCGACGCCGCGGCAATGCGCATCGACGGCCCGATCGCGCTGCTCGTCGTCGACGGCCTGCACGATTACGCCGCGGTCGCGAGCGACTCTCACGGCACGGCCGCGCAGCTCGCCCCCGGCGCGCGCGTCGCCTTCCACGATTATGCCGATCACTACCCCGGCGTCATCGCCTTCGTCGATGAGCTCGCCGCCGAAGGCTGGTGTGTCGAGGCGGGCACCGGCACGCTCCGCATCCTCACCCGCCCCGCAACCGCCCCGGCAATCGCTATCGCGTCGGTCAGCTGCTTTGCCTGATCAGTCCGCCCAGTAGAGCGCCGTCGGGTTGTCGATCAGCACCTGCCGCTGCAGCTCCACCGAGGGCGCGATACGCGGGATCATGTCGACCAGCGCGCCGTCGTCGGGGATCGCCGTCTCCATGTTCGGATGCGGCCAGTCGGTGCCCCACAAGGCGCGATCGGGATAATCAGCGACCAGCGGCGCCACCGCCTCCGCGAATGCGTCCCAGGGCGGCCCAGCCGGGTCGAGCCGGTCGGGGCAGCTCGCCTTGAAGTGGATATCCGGCCGGCTGTCGAGCAGGCGGCGGAAGGCGCGCATGTCCGTGCCCTCGGGTCCCTGGGTCACGTCCGGTCGCCCCATGTGATCGATGACCAGCGGCACCGGGATGGCGTCAAGGAACGGGCGCAGCTCGGCCAGGGTATCCGCCTCGAAATAAACGACGACGTGCCAGCCCTTCGGCAGCCGCCCGGCGACCTCCAGGAACTTGTCCCTGGGCGCGTCGTCGACGAGCCGCTTGAGGAAATTGAAGCGGATGCCGCGCATGCCGCCCTCGTGCAGCCGCTCCAGCTCCGCCTCGCCGATCGCCGGGTCGACTACCGCGACCCCGCGCGCCTTGCCGTTCGACCTGGCGATCGCATCGAGCGTCGCTGCATTGTCGGTGCCGTGGCAGCTCGCCTGGACGATGACGTTGCGATCGAAGCCGAGCCGGTCGCGCAAGGCGAACAGCATCTCCGGCCCCGCGTCCTGCGGCTTGTACTTGGCCTTGGCGCTGAACCGAAACCGGTCGGCAGGCCCGAACACATGACAATGCGCGTCGACCGCGCCCGGCGGCGGCACGTAGCGCGGTGTCGAGGGGTCGAGCGTCCAGCTGCGGATGCGGCCCTGTGCGTCGGCGCGCCTGCGAACAGCGCCCCCTCCATCAGCTGGCGCGCGGTCCTGAGCAGTGCTGCCGTCCTGACCTGGCCCGTATCGTCCAGCGTCAGCACGCAGCTCATCTCGCCGGTGGGGTGCTCGACCGACAGCGTCCTGGTGCTGCCTTCGGGCATATCCGCGACCTCCGCCGCGGGCGATCCGGGGATCAGGCAGGCGGTCGCCACGCTCACCGCGCCGAGCACGCCGACCGAGGCATGCATCCGCTTCGGGATATAGCTGCGCACCGTCACCGCGCCGCCGTGCTGCGGCCGTGAGATCAGCATCATCTTGGGCACCGATGCCTGCGCGACACCGCCCAGGTTCATCATCGGCCCGGCCTTGAGCCGGATCGCCTCGACCTTCGCCTTGACGGCGTCCGCGGTGTCCAGCGTCTCGCGATCCTCATAGCCGGTCGCGCCGACGTCTTCCGCCTTGAACACGACGCAAGGCATGCCGTTGTCGATCAGCGTGCAGCGGACGCCGTCGATCACGTCCACCGCGTTGCCGGTCGGCAGCAGCGCGCCGCACGACGATCCGGCGGTGTCGCGGAACTCGAGCGGGACCGGCGCCGCGGTGCCGGGAACGCCGTCGATCCGCACCTCGCCGGCGTATGTCGGCTTGCCGCCCGGCGTCTGCACGGTCGCCACCGCGACCTGCCCGGTGTTGACCATGTAGATCGCGACCGGCGTCTCGTCGCCTTTCGCCCGCACCAGCCCGCGCTCGATTGCGAACGGGCCGACGCCGGCGAGCATGTTGCCGCAATTCTGCCGGTCGCTGACCAGCGCCTCGTCGACGAAAACCTGCAGGAACAGGTAATCGACGTCGACGCCCTCGCGCGCCGACTTTGACACGATCGCGACCTTGGAGGTCAGCGGGTCGGCGCCCCCCATCCCGTCGATCTGCCGCGCGTCGGGAGAGCCCATGATGCGCAGCAGGAAGGCGTCACGCTCGGCTGCGTCGCCCGGCAAGTCCCCGGCCAGGAAGAACGCGCCCTTCGACGTGCCGCCGCGCATCCACATGCACCGGGCGCTATTCATACCGCACCCTCATTTTCTGCGAGCCCCCCGCGCATATCGTAGATGTTGAGGCCGAGATCGCCCGCCGCGAGGCGAACGCGCTTCGTGGGCCAGGCGCTCGGCGGCGGCAGCAGCGGCGGCGATGCGTGCGCCGGAATGGATCGGGCGCAGCGGCGGCGAGCAGGCCGGTCCGGCCCTACGCCTCGTGTTGCGGACGACACGTCCCGTCATGCACCTCTCCACCCTTGGACGGCCGCGCCTGCGCAGGCGGCGCGGCGCGTGTCAAAACGGATTGCTGCCTCCGCGATAGGATTTTGCTATAGGGCGCATATGCACGTTGCGTCGTTCGATCTCAACTTGCGCCATCTTCGCGCGCTGGTCGCGACGGTGGAGAATGGCAGCGTCAGCGCGGCAGCAGCGGCGGTCGCGCTATCACAGCCTGCGCTCACGCAAGGGCTGGCGAAGCTGGAGACGCAGCTTGGCACTGCGCTGCTCGAACGCCACGCGACCGGAGTCCGTCCATCAGCAGCCGGGACCGTCATGGCCGATCGTACCACGGCCGCCTTCCGGCAGCTGACGATGGCGACGCGCGAGGCGCTGCGCGGGACGCGCGGCTTTGCGCGGCCCGAGGCGCTGATGACCGCGACTCAGCTGCGCGCCTTCCTGGGACTTGCGGATGCGGGCAGCTTCGTCGGCGCGGCGGCTGCTCAACGACTGTCGCAGCCGGCGCTGCACCGGGCGGTGCGCGATCTGGAGCAGGTCTGCGGGGTCGCGCTGGTCGAGCGGCGCGGACGCGGCGTGGCGCTCACCCCCGCGGGACGGCGGATCGCGCGCGGCATCCGCCTGGCCGCGCGCGAGATCGAGGCCGGCATCGGCGAGATCGCCGGCGATCGGGAGGGAGGGCGTATCGTCATCGGCGCAATGCCGATGTCGCGCGCGCTGGTGCTGCCACATGCGATCGCGGCCAGCGTGCGCCACGGCACGGGGGCGGAGATCGTCGTGGTCGAAGGCTCGTGGCGTGAGCTGATGGAGCCGCTCCGCGACGGCGTCATCGACCTGACGGTCGGCTCGCTGCGCGATTCCGCGTTACCCGACCTGGAGCAACGGCCGCTGTTCGTCGACGACGTCGCGATCGTCGCGCGAGCGGGTCACCCGCTGACCGCCGACCCCGCGCCCAGCCTGGACGCGCTCGCGGCCTGTGGCTGGATCGTCGGCCAGGCGGGAACGCCGCTGCGCGGCGCATGGGAGGCGCTGTTCGCCGGGCGCATCGCCCCGCGCGCGCCGATCGAGTGCGGATCGGTGATGGTGATCCGCGGCGTGCTCATCGACAGCGACCTGCTGACCCTGCTGTCGCCCGATCAGGTGGCGATCGAGCTGCGCACCGGCACCCTCGCGATCGTCGGCCCCGCGGCGCGCGGGCGGCGCACGATCGGGGTCACGACACGGCGCGACTGGCGGCCGACAGGAGCGCAGGCGCACTTTCTCGATCTCTTGCAAGACGCTACCGAGCGGACAAGGCTTCCGGAAAACGAATAGCGGGCGGTCAAATCCGATTGGCGTGGGTGCCCAGGCCGGCCGTACACGCCGGCGCCATGGAGAGGACAGCGGCGTTCATCGGATTCGGCGAGGCCGCCGCAGCATTGTCCGGCGCCATCGCACGCGGCTATGACCGCAAGACCGACGATCCCGCGACGCGCGACGCCAAGCTCGGGGATTTCGCCGCGGCGGGTGTCGCCGCCTGCCGCGATACGCGATCGGCGGTCGACGGATCGAACGCCGTGCTGTCGCTGGTCACTGCCGACCAGCAACGCGCCGCTGCCGAAGCCGCCGCGCTTCACCTCAAGCCCGGCGCGCTGTTCTTCGACATGAACAGCGTCGCTCCCCAAGCCAAGCGCGAAGCCGCGACGTCGATCGAGGCCAGCGGCGGGCGCTACGTCGACGTAGCGGTGATGGCGCCCGTCCACCCTGCGCTGCGGGCCGTGCCGATGCTGGTCAGCGGGCCGCATGCCGAGGACGGCGCGGCGATGCTGGAAGCGCTCGGCATGAGCAAGGTCCGGATCGCCGAGGGAGCGGTCGGCACCGCGTCCTCGATCAAGATGATCCGCTCGGTGATCATCAAGGGAATCGAGGCACTGACCGCCGAATGCGTGCTCGCCGCCGACAAGGCGGGCGTGCTCGGCCAGGTGCTCGCCTCCCTCGACGCCAGCCCGCCGCCGGCCCGCTGGGCGGAGCGCGCCGACTATAATCTCGAACGGATGATGGTTCACGGCCTGCGCCGCGCCGCCGAGATGGAGGAGGTCGTGCGCACGTTGGATGCGCTCGGCACGGGTTCCGAGATGACGCGAGGCACCGTCGTTCGCCAGCACGCGATCGGAACGCGGGGGCTGGCGCCGCCGGATACGCTCGGAGCCAAGCTCCGCCTTCTTGCCCATGAGGACATGCCTGCATGATCATCGACTGCCACGGCCACTACACCACCGCTCCCCCGCAGCACGACGCCTGGCGCGATGCGCAGAAGGCGGCGTTCAAGGCCGGCGAGACGCCGCCGCCCTACCCCGCCATTTCCGACGACGAAATCCGCGAGACGATCGAGAAGAACCAGCTCCGCCTGCTCAAGGAGCGCGGCGCGGACATGACGATCTTCTCGCCGCGCGCTTCGACGATGGCGCATCATGTCGGCGACGAGGCGGTCAGCCGCCAATGGTCGCGGGTTTCCAACGACCTGATTGCGCGAGTCTGCGCGCTCTATCCCCAGACGTTTGCCGGCGTGTGCATGCTGCCGCAGTCGCCCAAGGCGGACCTGACCGGCTCGATCGCGGAACTCAGGCGCTGCGTGAACGAGCTGGGCTTCATCGGCTGCAACCTCAACCCCGATCCCGGCGGCGGGCATTTTACCTCAGCCCCGCTCACCGACCGCTTCTGGTATCCCTTCTACGAGACGATGTGCGAGCTGGACGTGCCGGCGATGATCCACGTCTCGGGCTCGTGCAACCCGGGGCTACACGCCACCGGCGCCTTCTACATCGCCGCCGACACGATCGCCTTCATGCAGCTGATCGAGGGCGATCTGTTCAAGGACTTTCCGACGCTCCGCTTCATCATCCCGCACGGGGGGGGCGCAGTGCCCTATCACTGGGGCCGCTACCGGGGGCTGGCGGACATGCTCAAGCAGCCGGATCTCGCGACGCACCTGATGAACAACGTCTATTTCGACACCTGTGTCTACCATCAGCCGGGCATCGACCTCCTCGCGGAAGTGATCGACAGCAAGAACATCCTGTTCGGCTCGGAGATGGTCGGTGCGGTGCGCGGGATCGATCCGCAGACCGGTTTCCATTTCGACGACACGAAGCGCTACGTCGATGCGCTGGACATTTCAGACGCCGAGCGTCACGCGATCTTCGAGGGCAACGCCCGCCGTGTCTTCCCGCGCCTGGATGCCAAGCTGAAAGAGCGCGGCCTGTGACGGCACCCCGCGACATCCACGCCTATCTGGCGCAGTTCGATGACATTCCCGGCACCCGCGTCTACACCGCCAAGCGCGCGCGGCAGGGCTATCACCTCAACCAGTTCGCGATGAGCCTGATGAAGGCGGATAATCGCGAGCGGTTCAAGGCGGACGAGCGCACCTATCTCGACGAGTGGAAGCTGACAGATGCACAGAAGGCGGCGGTGCTCGCGCGCGACTATAATGCGATGCTCGACGAGGGCGGCAACATCTACTTCCTTGCGAAGATCTTCTCCATCGACGGCAAGAGCTTCCAATACGCGGCCGGCACGATGACCGGCATGACGCAGGAGGACTATGCCGCGATGATGCTTGCCGGCGGGCGCTCGCCGGAGGGGCAACGCTCGATCCAGGCGGCGCTGGCGATGAACGCCGAGGAAGCGTTGCAGGCCGAGCTGGACAAGGGGAACTAAGGTGGCGCGCATCACTGCCGGCATCACTACCAGCCACATCCCCGCGGTCGGCGCCGCGCTCGACCTCGGCAAGACGGGCGAGGATTATTGGAAGCCGGTGTTTGCCGGCTACGAATGGGTCAAGCGCTTCGAGGAAGCGGAGAAGCCCGACGTCGTCATCCTGGTCTACAACGACCATGCCTCGGCGTTCGACATGAAATTCATTCCCACCTTCGCGATCGGCTGCGCGGACGAGTTCGGCATCGCGGACGAAGGCTGGGGGCCGCGGCCCGTGCCGACGGTGCCGGGGCACCCCGACCTCGCCTGGCACATCGCGCAGAGCTGCATCCTCGACGAGTTCGACCTGACCATCATCAACGAGATGGACGTCGACCACGGGCTGACCGTGCCCTTGTCGCTGATCTTCGGTCAGGTGAGCGAATGGCCGGCGAAGATCGTGCCGCTCGCGGTCAATGTCGTCACCTATCCGCCGCCGTCGGGCAACCGATGCTGGCAGCTGGGCGAGGCGATCGCGCGGGCGGTGGAGAGCTATCCCGAGGACCTGAACGTGCAGATCTGGGGCACGGGCGGCATGAGCCACCAGCTGCAGGGGCCGCGCGCTGGGCTGATCAACAAGGCCTGGGACCAGGCGTTCCTCGACAAGCTGACCGCCGACCCGCAGGCACTGCGTTACATGCCGCACATCGAATATCTGCGCGAGGCGGGGTCGGAAGGGATCGAGCTGGTCATGTGGCTGATCATGCGCGGGGCGCTGGGGGACAGGGTCGAGGAGTTGAACCGCTTCTACCATGTGCCCGCCAGCAACAC
>CAXTNG010000074.1:0-4983 GCA_964245475.1 uncultured Sphingomonas sp.
GTGATCGCCAAGGCGCATTCCGCGCACCTCGGCACCTCGGCGCTGATTGCGAGCGCGGTGGACAAGGCGCGCGCTGCTTGCGGACTGCCTGCTGGCGTCTTCTCGCTGCTGATCGGCGCCGGCAGCAAGCTCGGCAACGCCTTGGTCGCCGATCCCCGCGTCAAGGCGGTGGGCTTCACCGGCTCGCGCGGGGGCGGCACCGCGCTGATGGCGACCGCCGCCGCGCGGCCCCAGCCGATCCCGGTCTATGCCGAGATGTCGAGCATCAATCCCGTGCTGCTTTTCCCGGAGGCGCTCAGGGAGCGCGGGCTGGCGATCGCGCGTGCCTTCGTGCCCTCGCTCAACCTCGGCGCGGGCCAGTTCTGCACCAACCCCGGCCTGCTGCTGGCGATCGACGGCCCCGATCTCGACGCCTTCGTCACGGAGGCCGAGCAGGCGCTGGCCGGCGTTCCCGCCGCGACCATGCTCACGCCGGGCATTCACGCCAGCTATTCCGAGGGCGTCGCCCGGCGTGCCGGCTTGGCCAAGCTGGTCGGGCAGGGGCCTGCACCCGTCGGCCCGCACGAGGCGCACGCGCATATCTTCGAGGCGACCGCCGCGCAGTTCCTCGCCGACCCTGGGCTGCATGAGGAGCTGTTCGGCCCAGCCGCGCTGCTCGTCCGCTGCGCGGATATGGACGAGATGCGCGCCGTGATCGAGCATTTGGAAGGGCAGCTCACCATCGCCCTCCACATTGACGAGGGGGAGCATGCCGCCGCCGCCGAGCTGCTGCCGCTGCTGGAGCAGAAGGCCGGACGCCTGCTCGCCAACGGCTTCGGCACCGGCGTCGAGGTCGCGCATGCCATGGTCCACGGCGGGCCGTTCCCGGCGACCTCGGACGGCCGCTCGACCTCGGTCGGCAGCCTCGCGATCGAGCGGTTCCTCAGGCCCGTCTGCTACCAGGACCTGCCCGACGCGCTGCTTCCCGCAGCGCTCCGGCAGGACAACCCGCTCGGCCTGCCGCGCCGCGTCGACGGCATTGTGGAGCGCCGACTGTAACAGGCCTGTCATGATCCTGGGCCAAGCGCTGTGCTTGCATCGGGGGTGAAGGTCCCGCATGCGCCGTCGACCGCTGTCTCGAGTTCATCCCATCCGCCAGATCGCCGCTTTGCCGTACCGCACCGACGCGCCCGACGGCGGCGTGCGCGTGCTGCTGATCACCTCTCGCAGCACCCGGCGCTGGGTCATTCCCAAGGGCAACATCCCCGGCGGCATGAAACCCCACCTCGCTGCCGCGCAGGAGGCCGAGGAGGAAGCGGGGGTGCGCGGTGCGGTGTGCCCGACCCCGCTCGGCAGCTATCAATACCGCAAGCTGCGCGGCAGCGGCGCGTCGCTGATGGTCGACGTCGACGTCTTTCCCTTGGCCGTCACCGACGAGCTGCCCGGCTGGAAGGAGCAGGGCGAGCGCGAGCGGCGCTGGTTCAGCCTCGCCGAGGCGGCCGATGCGGTCGACGAATTCGACTTGCGCGACCTGATGCGCTCGTTCAGCGCCTCCGAGTTCAAGGCGGTCACCGGGCGCGGCATGCTCGCGCGGGTCGCGCAAGGATCAAGGGTCACATCGATGTTCGCCTGGTTTCAACGTCTTCTGCCCAGAACCGGAAATTTCTTCGAGATGTTCGAGGCGCATTCCCGCACCGTCACCAGCGGCGCGGAGGCGATGTGCCGGCTGGTCGGTGGCGGCCCCGGCGCGCCCGAGCATATCCGTGAGGTGGTCGAGCGCGAGCTCGATGCCGACACGATCACCCGCGACGTGCTCCAGACCGTGCGCAAGACCTTCCTGACCCCGTTCGACCGCGGCGCGATCACCAGCCTGATCGGCGCGATGGACGACACGATCGATGAGATGCAGGCGGCCGCCAACGCGATCGGCCTCTACGAGGTCACCGACTTCGCGCCCGAGATGAAGGACATGGCGGCGATCATCGTCGATGCCGCGCGCGTCACCACGGAAGCGATGCCGCTGCTTCGCGATGTTGCCGCCAACGGCGAGCGGCTGCACGAGTTGACCGAGCGTCTGGTCCGCATGGAGGGCCAGGCCGACGAGATCCACGCCGCCGGCCTCAAGCGCACGCTGCGCGACCACGGATCGAACGACACGCTGCGCTTCGTCGTCGACCGCGAGGTCTACAAGCACCTCGAGCGGATCGTCGACGCGTTCGAGGACGTCGCCAACGAGATCGACGGCATCGTCATCGATCATTCGTGACGCAGCCGCGCGCTCATGCATGAACTCGCCTTCCCGCTGCTCGTCGGGCTGATCGCCGTAGCGCTGGCGTTCGATTACCTCAACGGCCTGCACGACGCGGCGAACTCGATCGCCACGGTTGTCGCGACGCGGCTGCTGTCGCCGGTCAAGGCGGTGCTGTTCGCGGCCGTGTTCAACTTCGCTGCCTATTTCCTGACGATCGCCTTCCCGAGCTTGCACGCGGTGGCCGAAACAATCGGCAAGGGTCTGATCGACAAGGATATCGTCACGCCAGCCGTGATCTTCGGCGCGCTCGGTGGGGCGATGTTCTGGAACGTCGTCACCTGGCTGCGCGGTATCCCGTCCTCGTCGAGCCATGCTCTTGTCGGCGGGCTGATCGGCGCCGGCACCGCCCACGGCGGCCTGGGCGTGATCCAATGGGCGGGGCTCAACAAGACCCTGCTCGCGATCGTCCTTTCGCCGACGCTCGGCATGGCGCTGGCGATGTTGGTGATGCTGGCGTCGAGCTGGGCCTTCTACCGCGTCACCGCGATCCAGGCGGAGCGCAGTTTCCGCGTGCTCCATCTCTGCTCGTCCGCCGCCTATTCGCTCAGCCACGGCCTCAACGATGCGCAGAAGACGATGGGGATCATCACCGTCCTGCTCTACTCGACCGGGCGGCTGACCGGCCCGTTCGCGGTGCCGCATTGGGTCGCGATCAGCTGCTACATCGCGATCGCGCTGGGCACGATGACCGGCGGCTGGAAGATCATCGAGACGATGGGCTCGCGCATCACCAAGCTGTCGCAGCACCAGGGCTTCAGCGCCTCGCTAGCCGGATCGATCGTGCTGTTCAGCGCCTCGGCGCTCGGCATTCCGGTGTCGACGACGCACACGATCACCGGCGCGATCATCGGCGCCGGTACCGCGCGGCGCGCCTCGGCCGTCCGCTGGGGCGTCGCGCGCACGGTGGTGGTCGCATGGGTGGTGACGATCCCCGCGTCCGCGCTGGTCGGCGCGGTATTTTACGAACTTACGCGGATTTTCTGATCCGCAAATTCCTCCTCCGGGGGAGGAGTTATGAGAAGTCTACTTCCCCCGGCCTGCCACCCAACGGTCGATCTTGGCTTCCAGCACCGGCATCGGCAGCGCGCCGCTGTCGAGCACCTGGGCATGGAACGCCCGCGGATCGAAGCGATCGCCCAGCGCGGCCTTTGCCTTCGCCTTCGTGCGCGCGATCGTCAGCTGGCCGATCTTGTACGCCAGCGCTTGTCCCGGAATCGCGATGTAGCGCTCCACCTCGGCGGTCGCGTCGGTCCGCGCCATCGGCGAGTTGGCGAGCATGTAGTCGATCGCCTGGTCGCGGCTCCAGCCCTTGGCGTGGATGCCGGTGTCGACCACGAGGCGCATTGCGCGCAGCATCTCGTCGTTGAGCCCGCCCATCCGCTGATACGGGTCGGTCTCCATGCCCAGATCGGCCCACAGGCTTTCCGAATAGAGCGCCCAGCCCTCGGCATAGGCGGTGTTGCCGCCGAAGCGCATGAACGCGGGGAGCGCCGCATTCTCCTGCGCCAGGCTGATCTGGAAATGGTGTCCCGGCACCGCCTCGTGCAGGAACAGCGTCTCCTCCTCCCAGGTGTAGCGCGAGGGCAGGTCGTAGGTGTTGTAGTAGAACACGCCCGGTCGTGACCCGTCGGGCGTGCCGCCCTGGTACGAGCCGCCGGCCTCGGTCTTCTCCTTGAACGCCGGCACCGGGCGGATCTCGAGTGGGGTCTTCGGGATCAGCGAGAATTGCTCGCGGATATGCGAGTCGATGCGCTTGCCGATCGCCAGATAGTCCTGCCGCAACCCTTCGGCGGTCTTCGGCTGGAACCGGGCGTCGGTGCGAAGGAAGGTGAAGAATTCGGGCAAGGTCCCTGAGAAGCCGACCTTCTGCTTTTGCGCCTCCATCTCCTTCAGGATACGCGCGACCTCGGACAGGCCGAGCTGGTGGACC
The DNA here is from genome assembly GCA_964245475.1 of uncultured Sphingomonas sp. Lineage (GTDB taxonomy): Bacteria > Pseudomonadota > Alphaproteobacteria > Sphingomonadales > Sphingomonadaceae > Sphingomonas. Next base: position 4,221 of record CAXTNG010000074.1, read on the forward strand.
TCCTCGGCCTTGAGCGGCAGCGTCGTGTTCGCTTCGATGAGGTAGGCGTAGAGCGCGTCGCCGCCCTTCATCCCCGATAGCCCGACGCTGTCGCGCGCCGCGGCCAGGTAGGTGTTGGCAAGAAAGTCGCGCATTCTCTTGTGCGCGGGCTGGATCACGTTGGTGATCTGCTTCGCATAGGCTGCGCGCAGCCGCGCTTGGTCGGCGGGCGAGATGCCGGCGGGAAAGGTCTTGACCGGACCGTAGAAGGTCGAGCTCTCCACGCTTTCGGCGAGCAGATTATCGAACTGTCCGATCATGTTGCGCACGACCAGCTTGGGCTGGACCACGCCCGTCCTCATGCCTTCGCGGAATCGCCCGATCGCGCGGTCGAGCAGCGCCGCATATTGGACGTTGCGCTTCAGGTTGTTCTCGTAATCGGCGAGCGTTTTGAACGGCGCCGCGCCGATGCCCGAGGCGAACTCGGGGTAGAAGGTCTGGAAGCCGAAGAAATGGTCGATCGGCCGGACGACCGTCAGCGCGGTGATCTCCGGGCTCAGCCCGCGCAGCCCGATCTCGGTCTGGTTGAGGAAGACGTCGTAGGCGATCTGGTCGACCTGCGTCAGCTTGGTGCGGTCGATCGCGTTGAGCCGCCGGAGGTCGTCCTCGCTCGCGGCACGCTCGGCGGCGATATAGGCATCGGTCAGAAGGTCGCCGACCCGGTCGGCATAGCGCAGGTCGCCGCGAAAGATCGCCTGGATCGGGTTGCGCCTCAGGCTCGCCT
>CAXTNG010000074.1:4993-12319 GCA_964245475.1 uncultured Sphingomonas sp.
CTCGTCGCTGTCGTGGAAGAGCTGCTTGAGCGTGGCGTCTTCGGCGGAGTCGCCGGGCTGGGCGGCCGGCGGCGGCACCTGCTGGGCAAGGAGGGGGAGGGGCGCCGCCGAGAGCAGCAGGGCAGGAAGCAGGGTGCGCAGACGCAAACGGGCAGTCCTCATCTTGGGGTGATGCAGCCTCGTATGACACCGGCGCGGGGCGGGCAAGGCTTGCCCGGCGCGCCGCTCTTCGCCACATAGCGCGCGCCATGCTGCTTCCCCTTCTTGCCGGTGAGGCGCCCACGGCGCTCAGTGCGCCGTGCCCCGCCAATGCCGGCCCCGCGCTCCAGGTCGACATCACCGGATTCAAGAACCGTCAGGGCCAGGTCCGCGTCCGCGTCTTCGGCGGGTCGCCGAACACCTGGTTCGACAAGAAGCACTGGCTGTCGCGCATCCAGGTGCCGGTGCCGCAGAGCGGGCGGGTGAGCTTCTGCATGGCGGTGCCGCGCCCCGGCACCTATGCGGTCGACGTCCGCCACGACATCAACCTTAACGGCGACACCGACCGCGCCGACGGCGGCGGTGCTTCGGGCAATCCGCAGCTCGGCCTGTTTGACGTCGTCTTCGGCCGCAAGCCGGACCCGAAGAAGGTGCAGGTCCAGGTCGGCAACGGCGTCACGGTGGTGCCGATCACGCTGATGTACCTGCAGGGCGGCTCGTTCCGCCCATGGCGCTGACCGGCAGCCCGCCGGCACCGATGGCCCCGCTGATCGCGATCGTCGGCTGCGACGGCTCGGGCAAGTCGACGCTGGCGCACGACCTGTGCGAGGAGATCGGCCGTATCCGGCCAGCCGCGACCGGCTATCTCGGGCTCGGCTCGGGCACGATCGGCCTGCGCATCCGAGGGCTGCCGCTGCTCGGCCCGGCGCTGGAGCGGCGCCTGTCGAGCAAAGCGAAGAAGACGCGCACCGCGGGCGAGCGCATCCCGGGGCTCGCGACCGCGCTCGTCGTCTACGGCTTCTCCATGCTCCGCCGCCGCCGGTTCGATCGCGTTCTGGCGCTGCGCCGCGCGGGCGTTGTCGTGATCACCGACCGCTACCCGCAGGTCGAGGTCTCCGGCTTCCACGACGGCCCCGGCCTCTCCGCCGCCGCTTCGGGCAGTGCCGCGGTCGCGCGCCTCGCGCTCAGCGAGCGGCGGATGTACGAGGACATGGCGAGCTACCGTCCCTCGCTCGTCCTGCGCCTGGACGTCGATCTCGCCACGGCCCACGCGCGCAAGCCCGATCACGATCCGGCGCTGTTGCAGCTCAAGATCGACGCGACGCCCCGCCTGACCTTCAACGGCGCCCCGCTCATCGCCATCGATTCCCGCCAACCCTATGCCGCCGTCCGGGAGCAGGCACTCGCGGCGGTGCGCCCGGTGCTGGCGGCGGCATGACGCCTCCCCCGCTGATCGCGCTGGTCGGCACCGACGGCTCCGGCAAGTCGACCGTCGGCGCGGCGCTGCTCGCATGGATGCAGGTCCAACGCCCGACCGTCATGCACCACCTCGGCAAGCAGACCGGCCACATCGGCCGTGCCATCGCCCGTTGGCCGCTGTTCGGCCGCCGGCTCGACGACACCATCGCGAAGCGCGCGAACTTCGCCACCATCCGGCGGCCCGGGCTTGCGGCGGTGCTGATCACCTACGCCTTCTCGATGCGCCGCGTCCGCCGCTTCCGCCGCATGCTTGCCGATCGCGACGCGGGTCTCGCGATCCTCGCCGACCGTTTCCCCCAGCTCGCCGTACCCGGTCCGATGGACGGCCTCGGCCTCGATGCCGTCGCGCACGAAGCCGGGCTCTACGGCAAGCTCGCCAGACAGGAGCGGGCCCGCTACGCCTGGATGGCGCAGCACGAGCCGGACCTCGTCATCCGCCTCAACGTCGATCTGGAGACCGCGCTCGCGCGCAAGCCCGATCACCGCCCCTCGACGCTCGCGCGCAAGGTCCACGACGTGCCGCTGCTCAGCTTCGGAGGCGCGCCGATCCTCGATCTCGACGCCACTCGCCCGCTCGACGAGGTCATCGCCGACGCCAAGCAGGCGATCGCGCCGCTGCTATGAAGCACTGGTTCGCCGACGGCGTGTTCCGCACGGTGCTGCGCAACGCGGGATATCTCGTCTCGGGCAAGCTCGCCGGCGCCCTGTTCAGCCTCGTCGCCTTTGCCTGCGCCGGCCGGGCGTTGACCCCGGCGGTGTTCGGCGTGCTGATGATCGTCCACAGCTACGCCCACACCGCGGGCGGGCTGGCCAAGTTCCAGACCTGGCAGTTCATCGTCCGCGAAGGCACCCCCGCGCTGCACCGCGGCGAGCAGCGCCAAGTGATCGACGTCATCCGCTTCGCCTTCGGCCTCGACATCGCGAGCGGGATCGTCGGCATGCTCGGCGCGATGGCGGTGCTGCCCTGGCTGGCGGCGGACTTCGGCATCGACCGCGCCATCCTGCCGCTCGCGATCGCATACTGCACGCTCGTCCCCACCATGTCCGCGGCCACCCCCACCGGTACGCTGCGGGTCCTCGACCGCTTCGACCTGATCGCTGCACAGCAGATCGTCACCCCGGTGCTGCGCGCGATCGGTGCGGTGCTGACCTATGCCGCCGGCTGGGGTTTCGTCGGCTTCGTCGTGACCTGGTATGTGTCCGATCTCGCGGGCGACCTCGTACTCTGGGCCTATTCGGTGCGCGAGCTCAAGCGGCGCGATATGCTGGCGGCGCTGAGGCCCGGCCTGTTCGGCACGGCGCGGCGGCTGCCGGGCGCCTGGGCGTTCGTGTGGACGACCAATGCGGCGCATTCGGTCTACGCCGCCTGGGGGCCGCTGAGCAACCTGATCGTCGGCGGCATTCTCGGGCCCGTCGCGGCGGGGCTGTACAAGATCGCCAGCACCCTGCTCGATTCCGCCGCCAAGCCGGCCGACCTGCTCCGCCGCGGCTATTACCCCGAGATCATGCGCCTTGATCCGCGCGAACGGCGCCCCTGGCTGCTGGGCCTGCGCGCTGGGCTGCTCGCCGGCGCCGTCGGGCTGCTGATCGTGCTGGCGGTGCTCGTCGGCGGCAAGCCGCTGATCGCCTTCGTGTTCGGCCGCAAGTATCTAGCGGCGTTCGACCTGCTCCAGCTGATGGCGGTGTCGCTGGTCGTGGCGCTGGCGTTCTTTCCGCTCGAGTCGCTCCTCTACATGGCGCACCGCCAGACCGCCGCGCTGGTGGCGCAGGTGGTGGCGGTGATCGGCTATCTCGCGCTGCTTGCCGGGTTGACCCATGCCCTCGGGCTGAACGGCGCTGGTATAGCCTATCTCGCCGGCAGCGTCGCGGTGGCGCTCTGCATGCTCGTGCCGACGCTGGCGGCGTACCGGAACCGCGCGGGCCTGTTCTGGACGCCGCCTGCGTGATCCTCCGCCGCGCCGCTCTCGACACCATCCGCTTCGCGCCGGCCGAGCTCGACGCGCTGGTCGCCGCGATCGACGTCAACGACCTGATCGACCTTGATGCGCCGCTGCCCGCCTCGGTCGAGCTCGATCATCCGGCCGACCGTTTCGTCGAGGGCTTCTGCCTGTCGCGTCAGCTCTGGCAGGAGGGGCTGGACCGTGCCGAGCTGGTCGGGCTGGCCGCGCGCCTGCGCCGCGGCGGCACGCTCGATACCGACGGCCGCCGCTGGTTCAAGCAGGTCCGCGCGCGCTTCAAGCACCTGCGCTTCGCCTTCTTCCTCTACTCGACCCAGCACCGCTCGCCTGCCATGCTCTCGCTGGTGACGCTGGTTCTCGGCGAACTGCAGGACGCGGTGAAGGTGAGGGGTCCTGCCGACATCCGGCGCCATGCCGCCCGGCTCCAGCTGCTGATGACCAGTCCGGCGTTTGCCCGATTGGTCCGCGAAACCGACCGCCTGACCCCCAGCGACGCCGCCGGGTTCCGCCGCTTCACTCTGTCCCAGATCGCGACGCTGCGCCCGACGTTGGCCGGCCCGGCCATCGATGCCCATGCCTTCCACGCCGCGCGGAAGGTGGTGAGCCGGCAGGTGTCGTTTCACGACGACATGCGCACGCTGCACCCGTCCCCGGAGCATATGGCGATGGCGCGCTGGCTGGCGACGCTCAACGGGCTGATGGGCCAGTTCCACGACGATCTCGTCGCGCGCGATGCGGCGGGCGCCTTCCGCTACCGCCGCGACACCTTCGCGCTCCCCGCAGACATCCGTGCCCGCCTGGAGGCGCTGGCCGCGCTCTACTTGGGCTCCAGCAGCTCGTAACCCTTGTTCTCGTAAACGGTGCGGTAGCGTGCGCGGATCGCGGGGATCAGCCGGTTCTCGTGCCAACCGCGGTTCTCGCTCCGCATCGCGATCAGCGCGAACGCGTGGCGATCGAGCGCGGCGGTGAAGGCGGGCACCTCACCCTTGAGCAGCCGCTGCTTGATCGCGAAGAAGTCGAGCGCGCTCTGCTTGCCACCCCAATGGCACAATGCCTGGTCGTCGCACGCGACCGGACCGCGCGTTGCGGCGATCCGCGCGATGAACGGCTGCCAATGCCGGACCTGCGCATTGCGGTCGGCGAGTTCCTTGCCGCCGGCGATCAGCGCCACCGGCACCAGCGTCAGCGCGGGCAAAGCCGCCAGCGCAAGCCAGCGCTCCGAATATCCGTCACGCAACGCACACCCGACCGGTACGGCGATCGCCAGCGCGAACACCGTTTCGAACGTCGCGTTGATGTCCACCCCGTCGCCCGAGCGCTGGATCAGCGCCGTCGGGATCGCGACCGCGAGCAGCAGCACCGGCAACAGCAGGCGCGGGTCGCTGCGCCAGGCATCCGACAGCGGCCGCGCGGCGAGCAACGCCGGCAATGCGAAGAGCAGCAGCGGCATGCCATGCGCCACCATGCGCAGGCCCGAGTAGCTCCGCGCCGGTGCCAGCACATCGACGAACACCGCCGAGCCCCAGGTCGCGAACAGCGCCGTGCACGCTCCCGCGGCGAGCAGCGTGCCGCTTGCCGCCCATGTCCAGAACGCCCGCCGATCCGCGAACCAGAGCCAAAGGGTGAGCGTCGCCGGCACCGCGACCAAATTGTGCTTCACCAGCCCGCCCGCGACCGTCAACGCCGCCGCCGCGGCCACGCGTGCGATCGACACGCGCTCTCCGGCGCTCTGCGGGACCAGCGAAACCAGCGCCCAGGCCATCGCCGCCTGCGCCAGCCACTGCGGGTCATACATGGCGAGATATCCGCGCAGCAGCGTGGTGGCGATCAGAGCGAAGAGCAGCGCCCCCGCCGCCGCCCACCGCGTGCCGCTGAACCGCTGCACCGCGGCGTAGACTGCGGCACCCACCGCCACCTCGCTCAGCACCGATACGAGCCGCCCGACGATGATGCTGTCGCCCAGCACGCGGCTGGCAAGCCCGACCACGAAGAAAGACAGCGGCGGGTAATTGTTGGCGATCAGCGCGTCGGGTGCGGGGTACAGCGCGCCTCCACCGAACGCCCGCGCGACATGGCCCGCGTTCCAGCCCTCGTTGATGTTGAGCGACGCATACGCCGGAAGCCACCAGAAACGCCCGAGCGCCAGCACGACAACCAGCAGCGCGCCGGCGACATGCCAGGCACGGGAGAGAGGCGGCGTTGGGGTCATCGGCGCCCGCTTGTGTTGAAATCCGACGGTCTAGGCAACATCTGTCGCGGCGCGACCATGTTCGCGCCATGTTTTCCGGGTCTAGGATGGCGTGCCCGCGCCGGCCGGAGCCGGAATGGGGCAGTTGACGTATGAAGACCGAGGCTTACAATTTCACGACAGCTTGGGGTGACGTTCGCCGATGAGTGCCGAAACTGCCCTGGGCCGCCTCTCCTTCGACGCGCTGACGCGGTGGAGCGAGCCGACCGGTACGTCGCCGGTGACCTACCGCGTCGATCTGCGTCCGGTGTCGCCAGCACCGGGAGTGCGCGATGTCCGCATCGGCTTCATCCGCAACGGCAAGGCCCGGCACAATGTCGGGCGGTACGGGCTGGAGGTGTCCCACGAATCCGATTGGGCGGGGCCTGACAGGTTCGACGAGTTGCGCAGCGCCTTGTCGCTGTTCGCGCGCAACGGCGTGAACGCGCTGGTGATCGACGGCGGCGACGGCACGATCCGCGACGTCCTGACGATCGCCGCTCGCTGTTTCGACCGCATGCCGCGCACCGCGATCGTTCCTTCGGGAAAGACCAATGCGCTCGCGATCGACCTGGGCATACCGCGCAATTGGACCGAAAAGGACGCCGTGCGCGCGCTCCGCTCGGGCGCCATTGTCGAGCGTTCGCCGCTCGAGATCCGCCGCCCGGACGCGCGCGGTCCCGACCTCCAGGGCTTCATCTTCGGCGCAGGCGGATTCGTCCCGGCGACGGCGCTGGCGCAGAAGACCCACCGCTTGGGTGCCTTCAACGGCGTCGCGGTCGGGTTGTCGGTCGCCAGCTGCGTGGTGCAGACGCTGTTCGGGCGGCCTGGCAACGTATGGCGGCGGGGAACGCCGATGCGGATCGGTCTGCCGGGCCGTCTGCCTGTTGAAGGTTCCAAATACCTCCTGCTTGCCTCGACGCTGGAACGTCTGCCGGCGGGCATCCGCCCGTTCGGCACGCCGCGGGCCGGGCTCAAGCTGCTGACGATCGATGCCGAGCCCCGTGCGATCGTGCGGACCTTGCCGGCGCTGCTCGGCGGCGGCGGCCTGCCGCCGCGGGGCAGCTACCGCCGCGACGATGCAGACAGCGTCGATCTGGTGATCAAGGGCGATTTCATCCTCGACGGCGAATGCTTCCCGGGCGGTGCGCTGACGCTGAGCCGCGGTGCGCCGATCGGCTTCGCGGTGCCGTGAATGCTGCGCTGACCGCGTTCGTCGCGCGGGAGCTGGACGCGACCGTACCACCCGAGATCGCCGATGCGGCGGCCGGACTCGCGGAGCAGCTCGGCGGCTCGGCGGTGCTGTTCTACGGCTCGGTCCTCCGCACCGGCGACTTCGACGGGGTGCTCGACTTCTACGTCCTCACGCCGCACGCCGCCGGCACGCCGCTGCGCCGCCTCGGGCTGCGCTGGCTGTGGCCCGACGTCAGCTTCCACGAGATCGCTATCGGCGGACGGGTCCTGCGCGCCAAGGTCGCGACCATGCCGCTCGGCACCTTCGAGCGGGCCGCGGGGGGCAAGCTGCTCGACACCACGATCTGGGCCCGCTTCGTCCAGCCGGTTGCGCTCGTCGCTTGCGAGAGCGATGCGATGCGCCGGCGGGTCGTCGAGGCGGTCGCCGACGCCGCCGTGACCGCCGCCCGGTTCGCCGCGGTGCTCGGCCCGGCCGCCGCGGCGCCGCTC
>CAXTNG010000075.1:0-2232 GCA_964245475.1 uncultured Sphingomonas sp.
ATATGGCAGCGTGACTCACAACCAAGCGCCTCCGGTAATCCCGGGGCGGTTCATATGTCAGCTTTATTGCCGCATCGACTCTGAGCGCGTGGCAACTGAGGGTAACCAAGAGAGCCCCCGCTTTGCGCTGGGGAACTGGTATGTCCGAAGATGCATCCCATTATCGTGCGCGTGCTGCAAAGGAGCGCACTCTTGCCGCCCTGGCTGACAAGCCGGAGGTGGCGAAGGTTCACAACGAGCTGGCAGAGCGCTACTCTGCCCTTGCCAAGCAGGCTCCGCCAGTTGCGCTAAAAATCGTCGGGTAGTGAGAACCAAAGCCGCTGCACGGTTGTTTTGGCAGCGTGCCGCGCTTTCACTTTCACACCTACGATCAAAACGAGGTTCTGGACGAAGATGGCTTTGAGCTGGTCGACATCGAGGCCGCGCGTAAGGCAGCGATGATCTACGCAAGCGAGGTTCTCAAGGAACTCGCCGAAGAGATTTATACGACCGATCTCCGCGTCACCGTCACCAATGAGGCCGGATTGATGCTTTGGGACATTCTCGTCGTCGCGACAGAAGCCCCCGCCATCCGCCGGTAGCTCGCTCCGGCTTTTCGACCGGCCTCTGCCTCACGAACTTCTTAACCCGATCGTCAAAGCGCGCATCGTCGTCGTCGCATTCGAGGGCGCTAGCGGCTTCCTTGAAGCGATCAAGCTTGGTCGGATTGGGCGTCGACAAGATCGGCCTTCGGGATGTCTTCGTGCGGTTCAAGATCAAGCGGCATTTGCCAATGCTTATCTGGGATTGGCAAGCTCCACGAATGTATAACCACCATGCCGATCATCATTGCCCGCTTGACCAAACCGTAGTCGTCGTCGGTATAAGTAGCTTCGCAGGCATTTGCCTTCGCGATAGCTAATATCTGTCGGTCTACCTTGACCTTCTGATAAGCCGAGACCCGGTTTCTCTTATCCTGCTAAAGGAATACGTCGCGGTTCATGTATGCCAACTCAATTGCGGACTTGGCATCGAATGCCCCGACCTCGAACAAGCGAGATCGGCTAACAATCGCTATGTACTGCTGAGCTTTGGGGCCAATCGCCGTAAGCGACTCGGCGGCAGCTGAGCAGCCCCCACCGGGTGGTCCGGTGTGCGCCGCATTCATGCTCGGCAGTATGTCAGAATTGCAAGCGCGACGCGCGGGTCTGCGCACGGTAAAGGTACGCATGGCAGCGATAGCGCCGATCTGATGAGCAGGGTCGACCCGTTTTCTGCCATTCAGAGTCCGACAAGCGCTTCTTAGAACCAGCCGGTCGGTAATCGAACAGACGACTGCATCAGGCGCGGCCACTGCCATGGACCGGCGTGAGCCGTTGCCTGATTACCGCTGGCCATATCTAAGTTCCAATCACTTGTTCGTCCGCATCGCAGGCGAACTTAGAGCCTCCGTCATGATCACGGGGGCCATTATGACCGACAAGCGCGAACACAGCATCACCTATCGGCCACGATCAGGCCTTGTCGCGGCCGGCCTGATGGTCGTCTCGGCCACCAGCGCTGCCGTCGCACAGGCGCCGGACGTCCGCTCCACGGTTATGCAGGGCGGCGCCGTGCGGGGCTCGCCGGCGAAACTTGACCGCACCCAGATCGACGCTCTTCTCGCGGAACCGGACAAGGTGGTGTTCGTCGACGTTCGCCGCGCCGACGAGATCAACGCAATCGGCGGGCTGCCCGTCTTCCTCAACGTCCAGCTGTCCGAGCTCGACCGCTTCCTGCCCTATATTCCTCGCGACCGGCAGGTGGTGACCGTGTCGAACCACGCGAACCGCGCGCTGAAAGCGGCCGAGTTGCTTCAGGCGCAGGGGTTCACGGTTGCTGGGGCGGTTGGGGTCGAGGACTATGCCACACAGGGGGGCACCCTGTACGGAAGGAAGGAAGTGACGCCCGCGATCCCCGGCGTCGTCGCGGCCGACACGCGGGTCGAGGTCGTGCGGGAGGGCTTCGACGGCACGGAGGGGCCGGTCGCGCTCGCCGCCGGGACGGTCCTGTTCACCGAAACGCGCGCCGACCGGATCGTCAAGGTCGCGCCGGACGGCACCGTCTCGACCTATCTCGACAAGGCGGGCCATCCGAATGCGCTGGCGCTGTCGGCCAAGGGCGAGCTGCTCGCCGTGCAGACCGAGCCGACGGGCATCGCCATTGTCCAGCCGAAACCGAAGGTGCTCGCCGCGGGCAAGCCGTTCAACCGCC
>CAXTNG010000075.1:2242-2898 GCA_964245475.1 uncultured Sphingomonas sp.
CTATGCCTCCGATCCGGGTGCCGCGCCGCAGCCCGGCGCCCCGCCCGCCAAAACCGCGTTCTACCGGCTCGATCGCCGCGGCAAGCTGACGCTGGTCGCCGACGACGTGCGCCGGCCCAACGGCGTGGCGCTCAGCCCGGACGAGAAGACCGTCTATCTAGCGAACACCGGCGGAGAGTTCCTGATCGCCTTCGCCGTACAGCCCGACGGCAGTCTCGCCGGGCGGCGGGACTTCGCCAAGCTGGCCGGCTTCAAGCAGACGCCCAACGGGCCGAGCAGTGGTGCCGACGGGATCGCCGTCGACCGCGATGGACGCGTCTATGTGGCGACCAGCGCAGGGGTCGAGGTCTTCTCCACGGAAGGCCAGCCGTTGGGCGTCATCCCGCTGCCCAAGCAGCCGCAGAACCTGGCATTCGGCGGCGCAGACCATTCGCGGCTTTACGCGGTCGGCAGGGGCTCGGTCTACCGCATCGCCACGCTGACGCGCGGCGTCGACCGTCCCGGCAAGTAACCCACTCACAGGAAGGCCGATCATGGCTATCTACTCGACACCGCGCGTTGCGCGCGGGGGATGCCGCTCGCTCGCCGCCGCGCTGCTGCTGACCGCCGCCGGGCCGGCCTGGGCTCAGCTCACGCCTGCCGGCAAAGATGTGTAT
>CAXTNG010000075.1:2908-12314 GCA_964245475.1 uncultured Sphingomonas sp.
CATCAACGACGTGCCGATCCCGATCACCGTGCTGAACGGCGAGACGATCGCGCAGCAGCGGGTGTTCACCATTGCCGACCTGACCCAGCGCACGCCGGGGCTGACCGCGACCACGCCCAACGCCCGGCGCACCGGCGTCTCGCTGCGCGGCCTCGGCAAGACCAGTGGCAACGACAACATGGAGGCCGCGGTCGGCGTGATCGTCGACGATGTGTTCCTCGACCATGTCGGCATGACCTACCAGGACTTCACCGACCTGGCGCAAGTCGAGACCCTGCGCGGGCCGCAGGGCACGTTGCTCGGCAAGAACACGTCGCTCGGCGTGATCAAATACACCAGTAAGGCGCCGTCCTTCACGCCCGGCGGTTCGTTCGAGCTGGAGGGTGGCCTGTCGACGCCGTCGTTCAAGGCGCGCGCCTCCGCGTCCGACGCGCTGGTCGACGACCTGCTCGCCTTCCGCGTGTCCGGCTTCTACGACCGGCAGCAGGGCGACATCACCAACGTCAACCGCGCCTATGGCGGGCACTGGCACGAGCGCCGCCGCTACGGCGGGCGGGCGCAGCTGCTGCTGACGCCGACGCAGGCGCTCTCGTTCAGGCTCAACCTTGACTACGCCGAGACCAACGAGAACAGCAACACGAAGCCGTTCATGGTCGATCCGACGACGCTGAACGACGGATCGGTTCGCACGACGACCTATTCCACCCGGCTCGCGCGCTCCTATTTTGGCGGCTACGTGCCGATCATCGGATCGTGGACGACGATCGACATCGACCAGGCGCTGCCGCTGATCACCCGCAACTACGGCGGCTCGCTGGTCGCGACCTGGAATACCGGGCCGGTCGAGATCAAGTCGATCTCGGCGATCCGCAAGTTCCACTTCGATGCCAACAACGACAGCGAGCAGACCCGCTTCGCGATCAACCGGGGCGGCACGCTGGTCGATACCGAGCAATTGTCCGAGGAGCTGCGCTTCTCGGGCAACCTCACGCCGGCGATCGACTATCAGGCGGGATTGTATTTCTTCAAGATCGATACCGATACGACCAGCCGTACGCTCTACGGCGCCGATGCCGGCGCCTTCTACGCGACCAACGCGCAATATAATGCGCTCAACACGCCGGCGGGCTTAGCGCTGCTTCGTGCGTCGCTGAGCAACGTCCGGTCCGCGACGTACCAGCACCCGGTCTCGACCAGCCAGGCAGCGTTCACCCAGGTCAACTGGAAGATCGCTGATCCGCTGACGCTGACCGGCGGCCTGCGCTACACCCGCGAGCAGAAGCGCAGCAGCCAGACGCGCAGCGCGTTCTTCGACGGCGGCGCGGCACTGACCCCGGTCGGCAATACGACCGCGGACGCGATCCGCGCCGGCCAGCTCGGCGTCAGCTACGCACCGGTCGAGGGCGAGCGCATCCACGACGACTCGGTCGCCTGGCTAATCAATCCCAGCTTCCGCGCGAACAAGGACGTGCTGATCTACGCGTCCGCCAGCGGCGGCGGCAAATCGGGCGCGGTCGCGTTCGACAACAACGGCGGCCGCCGCAACATCCGGCCGGAGAGGACCACCGACTTCGAGCTCGGCGCCAAGGCGGGGCTGCTCGGCAACCGCGTGACGCTCAACGCCAACCTCTATCTGACGAAGGTGCGCGACTATCAGGCGACCACGAGCGTCCCCGACGCGACCTCGTCGACCGGCTACAGCTCGGTGCTCGGCAACATCCCGCGCATCCGCGCGCGCGGGATCGAGTGGGACGGCACGGTGTCGGTCGTGCGCGGGCTGACCGTCAACTTCGGCGGCGCGTACAACGACGCGATCTACACCGACTGGACGACCGCGACGTGCCCGCGGTCGTTCCCAACGACGGTGATCACCTGCAAGAACACCGGTGGGCGGATCGTCGGCGAACCGAAGTGGACCACCATCGTCGGCTTCGACTTCGAGCACGAGCTGGGCGGCTCGGGGCTGTCGCTCCACGCCTTCGCCAACGACACCTATCGCTCCAGCCACAATCTGGAGCAGCTGCTGTCGCCCTATGGCGTGCAGAAGGCCTATCACATCACCGACGCGGGGATCGGGGTGAACACCCGCATCGGCGACGTGAAGACGGAAGTGAGCGTCGTCGCCAAGAACCTGTTTGACACCTATTACACGACCAGCGTCAACGACTTCAGCAACAACGCGCCGGTCGGCTACGACGGCATCGGGCCGCGCCGCTACGTCGGCCTGCTGCTCCGCGCTAGGCTCTGAAAGGCGGCGCAGCGGCGGCCACCGTTGGTGACGCGTCCGTGATGGAGGCATAGCCCGTCACGGCCGCGCACCGCCGCATGGCCCGACGACAGCGCCGCCAGGCCGGCCAGTTCCGCTTCGATGCGAGCCGGGTCGTCGCAGAAAAGCCGGCACGGCGCGCAGGCCTGCGGCTCGGTCGTCCAAGCGCCGCGGATCGCCGCCAGGACGCTCACCGGCCGAGCGTCGCCCAATAGTCGCCGAACACGTGCACCGACAGCCAGTAGCCGAGGATCACGTTAACGACGACGCCCGCGGTGAAGGCGAGCACCGGCGTGCGCCCCGCTGCGGCGAGACCGCGGAAGCGGGTGGTCAGCCCGATCGACAGGAAGCAGAAGATGAAGCACCAAGTCCTGAGGTCCTTGACCGGCGCGATCAGCCGCGGCGTCGCGACGGCGGTATAGTCGGCCATCGAGAGGCCGGCGGTTGCCACCGTGACGATCGCCGAGGCCAGGAAGAAGCCGAGCACGAACTTCGGGAACCGGCGCCAGATCTCGCGCACGTCGGCACCGGCCCCAGCGGGCTGCGCTTCCCAGCGGGTCGTCGCGACGATCGCCAGCGCCACCGCCCAGATGCCGATCCACACGTCGCGGCCGACGACCTTCATCAGCGTGAACGCCTGCAGCGCCTGCTCAGCGGTGCCGGCGATTCCCGGCACCCTGCCCGCGAGGCCGCCATAGGCTTGTGCGGCGGCGATCCCGGCGGCGTCGGCGAACTCGGACGTGCCGATCCACGCGCCCGCGACGCCCGTCGGCAGCAGGAGGAGCCGGCCGGCGAACGGCAGCGCGAAGATCATCGTGATCGCCCAGAGCACGACCGCGGTGATCGTCACCGCCGTGTCCTCCTTCCGCGCGCCGACCGCACCGGCGATCGCGATCGCCGCGGACACGCCGCACACCGCGCCGCCGACGCCCAGCGTGGCGGCGAAGCGCCGGTCGAGCCCGAGCCTCACCGCCGTCCAGTAGATGACGCCGAACGTCACCAGCGAGACGATCGCAGCCTGGACGATCGCGACCGGCCCCGCCAGCGCGATCAGCGACAGCGGAACGGTGGCGCCGAGCAGGACGATGCCCGTCTTGACGTAGAGCTCGCCGCGGAACCCGGCCTCGAGCCGGCGCGGCAGGCCGATGGTGTTGGCAACGAGCAGCCCGGCGAGCAGCGCCACCAGCGGCGGCTCGAGGTTGTAGCGGACCGCACCGTCCCACTGGCCGACGACGAAGATCGCATAGGCGGCGAGGTAGAGCAGCGCGAACGCCCGCACGAAGGCACGCGCCCGATAGCCGAGCGACGACAAAGCGGCGGAGAAGACCGCGAGCCACAGCCCGAACTGCGCCAGGTAGCGGGGCCAGTTGGCCGCGAGGTCTTCCGCAACCTGCGAAAAGCTGGTCCAGCGCGGCGGCAGGACGGCGATCCAGCGCAGCGTGCCGCCCGTCGCGAAGAGAAGCCAGCTCGTCAGCACCAGCGCCAGGCCGATCCCGATCGCCCACCAGTCCTCGCTCACGCGCCAGCGCCTTTGCGGCGCGGAATCGACCACGGCGTCCGTCATCTCATGTCTCCCAAAACATTGCCGCCAAAGCGGCTACGGTCACAGGCCCGTCTGGGCGCGGAGCATGGCGCGCTGGCCCGGATACCAGTAGGTGAGGTGGCAGGCCTCGCAGGCCGCATCGATCGCGGCGCCCGCCGCCGATAGTCTCGCCGCATCGCGCACCTTGGCCGCCGCGCTCGCGTGGACCGCCGCGCGCTGAAGATTTGCCGCGAACGTTGCGAAGCGAGCGCGGTCGCCCGCGATCCGTGTCTCGATCTCAGCCGCGGTCAGATTGCCGGGCGCGTCGGCGTCGTCGAGCGCCTGGTCGCCGTGCGCGACCCTGCGCCCCGGCATGACCAGCAGGTTCGGCGCCTCAACCAGCCGCAGCGCGTCACGCTGCACCGCCTGCCATTGCGCCGGCGTGCGCGGGCGGAGCTCCTCCGTCCCCGTCGCGGTCACCGTGGTGCCGACCGAGTCCCAGATCGCGTCGGCTGCAGGGTCGACCTCGTAGAGCATGACATCGCGGATGCTGGCGACCGGCTGGGGACCGGCCGCCGGTTGCCGGTGGCAGCCCGCGAGCGCCAGCAGCGCTATCGGCCAGACGTGATGTGCCCCGCGCAGCATCCGTCAGACGAAGCCGATCCAGCGGCCGAGCACAACGATCGTGATCCAGAGCGTGAGCGACAGGCCGGCGCTGGCGCGGAGCAGCCCCGGGACCGCCTGCTCCGCCGCGAGCACCTTGCGCTGCGGGTGGAAGTGGAAGAACAGCACGTTGACGCCCGCGACCAGCAGCAGCGCCATCTTCACCAGGAACACCTTGTTCTCGACGTAGGTCGTCGCCGAGCTCGCGAACATCGCGAAGCCGGTGACGATCGCAACGGTGAAGCCGATCCACGTCCACGGCAGGATGTCGCGGAACAGCTCGGCGGTGGTGCGCGTGCGCCCGGCCCAGCCGAGGATGCGCAGGTCAAAGGTCGCGATCGACCCGAGCACCAGCGCGAGCCCCACGACATGGAGCGTCTCCAGCACCGGGAAGGCGTAGGCGCCCTCGGCAATGGCCGTCGCCGGGCGGGTCTGCTCCAGCCATGCCCACACCGCGCTCACGCCGCCAGATTGCCGAAATAGGCGATGAAGCGGCCGCAGAAGATGATCAGGAGCCACAGCCCGATGGGCAGCAGCGCCGTCGCGCGGCGCGCCGCGAGGCTCGCGAAGCCGCTTCCTGCCAAGCGGTGCTGAAGCAGGACGGTCGCGGCCGCCGCGGCGATCACCAGGACCATCTTGGTGCGGAAGAAGACGTTCATCAGCGAGCGCGCCGGTTCGGCGCCGATCAGCACGCTCCCGCTCAGGAGCAGCACCGCGAGCGCCGCCCAGGTCCAGCCGAACGCGCCCGCGATCCACGGCGCCCCCGCCGGTGCCGGCCGCCTCCGCGCGGTCTCGGCGCTCACCGCCACCGCGGAGAAGAAGAGGAATGCGATCGCGACGATATGCACCGATTGCACCGCGGGCACGATCCAGGTGCGCTCCTGCAACTCGGCGGAGAGCGTGCTGTGCGCGATGGCGGAGGCAAGCGCGCGCATCATCGCCGGATGATCGGGCTGTCGAGCGGCACGCCCACCGCGCCGCCGCCGAACGGCCCGTTGTTCTCCACGCAGATCTGCTCCGCCCGCTCGTGCAGCAGCGGCTTGCCCGGCCGGTTGGCGGCCACGACCTGATAATGCCAGCCGTCGGGCGCGTCGGCCTCGGTGTAGCGGCGCATAGGGATCGTCGCGGTCCAGGGACGAGTGTAAACGTTGGGGTCGGTGAAAGTCGCGACGTAATTGTAGCGCTTGCCGTCGGGCGCGAAGATGTAGCGCTCGCGGATCGTCGCCTGCTCGCTGGCGAAGTCGCCGGTACGGCCGAACAGCGCCTTGCCGTTCGAGTTGGTCACGTTGACGATTAGCGTGTTCCCGTCCCAGCGGCCGTGCGAGTCCGCGTTCCACAGCTTGATCGCGTCGGGCAGATGCGGCTTGCCGTCGAGCCGGATGATCCGCGTACCGGAGTCGAACAGGAGGACGACGTAGCCAGGATATTGGCGGATCTCGTAGCCGTGCCAGATGAACGACTTGGGCACGCCGCCCGGCGCACAGCGAGCGAGCGGCTCGATGTACTTCGCCTTGACCGGGTTGGGGAAGTTGCGCGCGAAATCCTCCTGCAGCGCGCGTGCCTCGGGGCGGTAAGGGACCTCGCCGTCGGGGGGATCGGTGACCCGGCTCGGCGCGCGCTGGTCGCGAGGCAGCTTGGCGGCGGCGCTCGGCTCGCCTGGCGGCCCGGCTTGCGGGTCAGTCCAGTTGCTCTGGTTCGCGATCGTGTTCGACCAGCTCCCCGAAACGTCCGGCTGCCCGTCGGAGAGCCGCGCACCCGTCCACCGCCCGGACGCGATCACCGGCACCGTCTTCTCGAAGCGCAGCCCGCCTCCGGCCGGCGGGGCCTGAGTCTGCGCGGCCAGCGGCACGGCGAGCAGAGCCCCTGCGAGCGCCGGGGCGAGCGATCCAACGCGCATCACTTGCCGTCCTTGTGCGGGTAGAAGCCGTCGTAGGGCAGCGTGAAGCAGTAATCCTCGATCAGCTCGAAGTCCTTGTCGCGGCGGCGATGGAGCAGGACGTCGATCGTCCACGGCCTGGTGAAGACGGTGGGATCCTCGATCATCGCCTTGTAGGCGATCGTGTCGCGATCGACGAACGACCAGCGCTCGACGACGTGGAGCGCGTCGCTGTGATAGTCGCCGGCGCGGTCGAGCCAGGTGTCGTCGTAGAAGTTGGTCACGTCGACGACGAGCGCGTCGCCGTCCCAGCGGCCACGCGAGTCGCCGTGCCATAGACCCTCCTCGGCGTTGGCCGGATGACCGGTGCCGTTGGTGTGGATCGTGCGAACCTGATGGCCGAACTGGTGGACCAGCGTGAGGTCGCGGTCGCGCTCGAAGATCTGGAACGGTGCGGGATAGTAGACGCTGCGCGGCACGCCGAGCGACCAGCATTTGAGGCGGGGGTCCGCCTTCTCGCGCGCGGCGAAGTTGCGCTGGCGCTGCGCGAGCGCGTTGGCGCGATAAGGAATCGTATCGCCCTCCACCACGCCGCGGCTCGGCGGTGCGTCCTCGCGGCCGCTGTGCGGCTGGAGGTCGTAGTCCGCCTCGGTCAGCGTCTGCCAAACGCCCGAGAAGTCCGGCCGCCCGCTCGGCAGCCGCGGGATACCCGCGGTCTGCGCCGAGCCGGGAGCGCCCAGGACGAGCACGGCGGCCGCGAGCACCGCCTGCACCCACCGTCCGGCCATCTCAGCGCCCGCCGACGGGCGCGGGCGCGTCGAACGCGCCGCCGGTCTGCACCGTCCGCCCGCCCGGCAGCGTCAGCAGCCGCGAATAGCCGAACGGGCCGCCGTTGCGCGCGCGATAGCCGTCGATCCGGACCGCCGTCCCCGGCTTCACGTCGGTCTTGGCGAGACCCTTCTCCTGAAGCGAGCTGGGCGTGCCGAACTCGAACCCCCAATTGGTGACCGACCCATCCTTGTTGGTGACGTCGAGGTACAGCCAGCTGTGCGGGTTGACAAAGCGCGCCTTGGTC
This sequence comes from uncultured Sphingomonas sp., assembly GCA_964245475.1. Taxonomy (GTDB): domain Bacteria; phylum Pseudomonadota; class Alphaproteobacteria; order Sphingomonadales; family Sphingomonadaceae; genus Sphingomonas. The sequence continues at coordinate 10,311 of CAXTNG010000075.1, forward strand.
ACGGTGCCGCGGACGGTGATCGGCTGCCTGGCGTCGAATTCGGCGGAAAAGGAATGGTGCGCCTGCGCGGCCGGGGCGGCCAGGATCAGGAGGCCGGTCAGGGCGAGACGTCGCAGCATGTGAACCTCGGGATGAATGGCGATGGGCCGAGGGATCGCCTCCGCCGTCGTCAGGAACCGGCCCGTGGTATTCAGCGCGGGAGCGCGCCCAAACTAACCTTTGGTCATCAGATATGCCCCAGGCACCGGTCACGCCATCGACGATTTAGACAAACTTCGCACCGCAACACGCAAACTGTCTTCCCGCAACCCGCCCTGCGCGCGCACAATCCCCAGCGGTTCAGAGGGTATTCAGATGGGTGCTGCCGCTGTGGTCGATGGCCCGCCATGACGCTGTCGCAGCTGCGCTACCTGCTCGCGATCGTCGACGCGGGGCTCAACATCACGCTGGCGGCGGAGCGCACCAACGCCACCCAGCCGGGTCTGTCCAAGCAGCTGAAGCAGCTGGAGGCCGAGCTCGGCCTGCGGCTGTTCGTCCGGCGCGGGCGCAGCCTCGACAGGCTAACGGAGGCTGGCGAGGCGGTCGTCTCGCGCGCACGGACGGTGCTCGCCGAAGCCAACGGCATCGCCTCCTACGCCGCCGACCAGCGTCGCGGCGCCGGCGGCCTGCTCCAGATCGAGACCACCCATATCCAGGCGGAATTCGTGCTGGCGCCGGCGCTGGCGATGCTGCGCGACCGGTTCCCGAACGTCGACGTCTCGCTCTCGCTGGGTGTGGAAGGCTGGAGCGGCGGGCCATGGCCCTCCGACGCCGACGTCATGATGTTCAGCACCGACGGGCGCACGCCGGCGCAGGACATCGCCATTGCGCTGTACCGCTGGGATCCGGTCGCGATCGTGCCGCCCGATCACCCGCTGGCCGCCGCCGGCCCGCCGATCACGCTTCCGGCGCTGGCCGGCTACCCGCTGGTCACCTACGACACCTCGCAGATGGCGCCGCTGTCGATCACGAGCACCTTCCACCACGCCGGGCTGCATCCCCGCTTCGCCTATGCCGTCCGGGACGGCGGCGCCACGAAAGCGGCGGTGAGAAACGGCCTGGGTGTCGGAATCCTGGCGGAGATGGCGCTGAGTCCGATGGATGGAGACCTGGTTGTCCGGCCGTTGGCAGGGCTGTTCCCGCGCTGCGTCGCCTGGGCGGCGCTGCGCCGCGACAGGGTCCTGCGCGATCACACGGTCCACCTGCTGTCGTTCCTGAGCGGGTTGAGCCCCCGTGCCGTCCAGCGCGCCGCCGCGGGCGAGCCGCCGGCCCGCGACATGAATGACGTGCCGCACTGGCAGACCCTGTCCCGGAAGACGGATGCGGCGACGTTCGGGCGAGTAACGGCCTGACCGGAGCGGCTGGGACGATCGGCCTATCCCAAAACGTGCCCCAGGCAGCGGTCTGGCGACTCATGCTACAGTCCCTCGCCCTCCACCCAATGCGCGTTCGACAGGCGGCGGGCGAGATGCCATGTCTGAACGCGGATGTCGGGCACCGCGACGATCTCCCAGAAGGCGCCGCGGGTCATCGGTCCGACCGCGAAGAGCCAGTCGTTGGCCGTGCCGTCGGCGGCGATCGTCTCGGCGGCGGCGTTCACGTCGATGCCGAGACGCGCGGCATCGGGCCGGATCAGTCCGCGCGCGACCAGGCGCCCGAGCAGCGGCTCGGCGCTGCGCAAGAGGTCGCCCTGCGGCCCGGTGCAGTTCACCGCCCGGCGCACCTCCATGGACCGGACCGCTTCCGCCCCGCGTGGCCGCCAGGCGACGCTGAGCCCGCCGCGACACGGCAGCAGCGACACCGTCTTGCCCGCGAGCACTTGCAGCTGCCCGCGTCCCCTCATGGCCACCACCCGGTCGGCGATCACCGGCGCGAGCCGGTGGCGGTGGACGTCCCACCAGGGCCTGAGGTGGCGGAGGAAGCGCGCGCGCTCCGCCTCGCTCGCATTCGCCCACATGGCTTGGG
>CAXTNG010000076.1:0-9524 GCA_964245475.1 uncultured Sphingomonas sp.
GCCATCCCTATACCGTCGTCGACGCGCACGGCAGCGAGCTGGCGCGGCGGCTCGGGCTGCACGATGCCGATCTGCCGATCTGCCGGTCGCGGTGACGCCGGGCGGCGAGGTGCTGCGCCGTCCCGGCGAGGCCGCGCTGGCGGCCGCGGTCGGGATCACGCCGGAGATCGATCCCGGCCGCCTCTACGATGTCGCGATCGTCGGCGCGGGACCGGCGGGGCTGGCCGCGTCGGTCTATGCGTCGTCGGAGGGGCTGTCGGTGCTGGTGCTGGAGACGCGCGCCTTCGGCGGGCAGGCGGGGGCATCGGCCCGGATCGAGAATTACCTCGGCTTCCCGACCGGCATCACCGGCCAGGCGCTGATGGGCCGCGCGTTTACCCAGGCGCAGAAGTTCGGCGCCGAGATCGCCGCGCCGCTCTGTGTCGAGCAGCTCGAATGCGGCGGGCCCGGCGCCCCGTGCAAGCTCCACCTGCGCGACGGCGCCGCCGTCCACGCGCGCAGCGGGGTGATCGCGTCCGGCGCGCGCTACCGCCGCCCGGACATCGCCAACCTGGGCGACTTCGAGGGGGCGGGCGTGAGCTATTGGGCCTCGCCGGTCGAGGCGAAGCTCTGCGAGGGCGAGGAGGTGGCGCTGGTCGGCGCGGGCAATTCGGCGGGGCAGGCGGTGGTGTTCCTCGCACCCAAGGTCGCCAGGCTGCACCTGGTCGTCCACGGCGCGGGGCTGGAGGCGTCGATGTCCAAGTATCTGATCGACCGCATCGCCGCACTGCCCAACGTCGAGATCCACGCGCGCACCGAAGTGACCGCGCTCACCGGCGACCCGGAGGCCGGCCTGTCGGAGGCGACCTTCACCCATCGCGATACCGGCGAGAGCTGGTCGGGGCCGCTCAGGCACCTGTTCCTGTTCGTCGGCGCGGACCCCAACACGGCATGGCTGAAGGGCTGCGGCGTGGAGGTGGACGGCAAGGGCTTCGTGGTCACCGGCGCCGGCGGGCGCGCGCCGCTGGAGACGAGCATTCCGGGCGTGTTCGCGATCGGTGACGTGCGCGCCGGCTCGGTCAAGCGGGTCGGCGGCGCAATCGGCGAAGGTGCGGCGGTGGTCGCCGCGCTGCACGGACTGCTCGGTTAGCGAAGTTCACCGCGCGGCGCGCCAGACACCGCTGGGCATGAGAACCACGCCACGCTAAATTCCGGGCATGACCATCACCATCACCGCCTTCGAGCAATCCCCCGATCGCGGCCGCGGGCTGGCGCGCGACATGCGCGTGCGCTGGGCACTGGAGGAGGTCGGCCAGCCCTATGACGTCCAGCTCGTCTCCTTTGCCGAAATGAAGGAGCCGGCCTATCTGACGCTCCAGCCGTTCGGACAGATTCCCGGCTATCGGGAGGGCGGCCTTGCGCTGTTTGAATCGGGCGCGATCATCCTGCACATCGCGGAAAACCATCCCGGCCTGTTGCCCGAAGACGCCGAGGCCCGGGTGCGGGCGATCGCGTGGATGTTCGCCGCGCTCAACACGGTGGAGCCGCCGATCGTCGACTGCGAGGCCGCGATGCTGACCGAGCGCGACAAGCCGTGGCATGCGGAGCGGCTGCCGATGCTCGAGGACCGCATCCGTACCCGGCTCCGCCAGCTATCGGATCGGCTCGGCGATGCCGACTGGCTCGACGGCGGCTTCAGCGCCGGCGACCTGCTGATGGTGACGGTGCTGCGCCGCCCTGCCGGCGCACGCCTGGTGCAGGACCACCCGAACCTCGCCGCCTACGTCGCCCGCGGCGAAGCGCGGCCCGCCTACCAGCGTGCGTTCGCCGATCAGCTGGCGGTGTTCGAGGCGCGCGAGCCGTCCGGCTGACCGGCTCAGGAGAAGAAAGCGCCGCGGCGAGAGGTCCGCTATGCCGGCGTGGGTGGGCCATCGCGCCATCCCAGACCGGCGCAACTCAGCGATGCGTTACGCGGTCAGCCGATCCGGAACAGCCGCAGCGGCGAGCCTTTGGGCAGCGGCAGCGGGGTCAGCCAGTCGAACTGCCGGTTGTGCGCCAGCTGGCCGTAGAAGCCGCTGCGGTTGCGCGCGCGGTAGATCGTCGATTCGGCCATGTTCGGGCAGACGAGCAGCAGCGTCGCGCCGTGCCGCCTCATGATCGCGCGCGCTTCTTGCGGAGCGCGGCTGAAGGCGTGCTGGACGTCGAGGATCGCATCGCCGTTGCGGTGGTAGGGGCCGGCGACCGCGCTGTGGTGGGTCAGCGTGATCAGCCGCGGGCCGAGGTCGGAGAAGGTGAACACCGTCTGCGCCGGATAGCGGTCGAGCGGGGCCAGTGCCGGGATCGTGGCGCAGCGGCCGTTGGCGAGGTTGACGCGATTGGCATAGGCGTTGGGCCGGTCGATCGGCAGCCAGCGGATGATGAAGCCGGCGAACAGCCCGGAGACGATCAGCACCGTGGCCGCGGTGCCGAACACGCGCACCACCGCCGACCGGCTGCTCAGCACCAGCGGCACCAGCACCCAGGCGAGCGCGGCGGCGCTCGGCACCGCGAGCAGCTGCGCAGCTGGCCCCGCGCGCGCCTGCCACGACAGCATCAGCGCGGCGAACAGCGAAAACAGCGCGACCACCGCCCAGCCCCTGAGCCGCGCCGGATCGCTCCGCACCCGCCACAGCGCCAATCCCGCGCCGACCAGCCCGACGATCGGCAACGTCGCGATCGGAAACGCCAGGCGGAACGGGTGCTGGTAGATCGGCTTCGCCTCGCGCACATTGTCGAGCCAGCTCTTCTGAAGCTCGGGGCTGACCATCTCCAGCCGGCCGAGGCATTGCGGGAAGAAGCTGACGTAGAAGACGACGATCGCCGCTCCCGCGACGACACCCAGCGCCAGCCGGACGCCCCGCGACCGCGGGTTGGTGAACGCCAGCACCAGGAGCAGCGCGCCCGCCGCGACCACGACCGACAACCATACCGGAGTCAGCGCGTCGCAGCGCATCGCGTAGTTCGCGTTGGACGCAAAGGCTGCGAACCCTGCCGCAGCACCTCCGCCGAGGCTCAGCGCATAGACCGCGAGGCGGCGCGCCTCGCCGCGGTCCCACACCCATTGCAGCGCGATGATCGCGCCTGCCATCGCGGCATAGGGCAGCATCTCCAGCCCGATCGTCAGGCTGACCGCGCTCGCGAGGCCGACCATCGCGCCGCCGCGTGCCTGACGCGGGTCGCACAGCCCCGCGACGGTCAGGCTGAGCAGCGCGAGCTGCCAGCCGTGATGGTCGATCCGCATCGGTGCGAACATCAGCATCGTCGCCGAGGTGCCGAGCAGCAGCGCGATCGCCACCGGCCAGGCGAGCGGATGGACGAGCCGCCGCACCGTCGCGCCGAGCCCCAGCATGGCGAGGCTCAGCGGGATGAGCGGCGCGATGCCGCAGGCGAGTCTCTCCGCCCATACCTGGCCGGCGAGCGGGCGGAAGAGGAGGATTAGCCCAGCGATCGGCAGGTCGACGATGCGGCTCCAGTGGATGTCGAACCCCGCGGGCGGGTTCAGCCGGTACTGGCGCAGGTCGTACCAGCCCTGTCCGTTCAGCAGCGCGCGGACCTGCATCAGCCGCATGTTGTCGTCGGTGTCGCCGAGCGCCAGCCAGCGGATCGCGCCCCAATGCGCCCATACGAACCACGCTGCGACTGCCGCCCAGGCGACCAGCGTCAGCGCGATCCAGTGGCGATCGAGGTCGTCGCGCAGCCCGGTTTCCGCTTCCCTCACACGTTCACCCGCTATAACGCCCTGGCTTTCGGAGGCTGCTGTACGGCGGCAGGTGTAAAGGGCAAGCTAGCGTGCTGGCGCAGGTCGATCGGTTGCGGACCTCGGGAGTGCTCGGGCAGATCGTCCGCTTCGGCATCGCCGGCGGGCTGGCGACGCTTCTCTACACGATCGTCTACTGGCCGCTCGCCACCTACGGCCACCGCGTCCTGTGGCTCGGCAAAGGCGCGGTGTGGCCGCTGGTCGCGAATGTCGCGGGCTATCTCGCCGCGATGGTCAGCGGGTACTTCCTGCACAGCCGCTGGAGCTTCCGCGGTCATGGCACCCGCGACGACGAGCTCAGGACCTCGTCGCGCTTCTTCGCGGTGTCGCTGGTCAGCTTCGGGCTGAACTCGGTGTTCGTCTGGGTGCTGACCGGGCCGCTGTTGCACGGTCCGACCTGGTGGCCGCTCGTGCCGATCCTGTTCGTGACGCCGCTGGTCACCTTCGCCTTGAACCGCCTGTGGGTGTTCGCCTGATGGACCCGCCAAATGGATAAGATCGTCCACCAGCGCATGGCCGAGCACGACAGCACCCATTGGTGGTATCGCGCACGCCGCGAGATCCTGAGCGATTACCTGACCCGCTACGCTGCGCTGCCCAGGGCTGCGCGCATCCTCGAGATCGGCTGCGGCACCGGACATAACCTGCCGATGCTGGCGCGCTTCGGCGAGATCGATGCGATCGAGATCGACGCAGGCAGCCGCGCGATCGCGGCGAAGCGGCTCGGCAGGCCGGTCGGCGATGCGCCGCTCCCGGAGCTTCCGGGCGTGGAGCGGGGCGCCTATGATCTGGTCGCCGTCCTCGACGTGGTCGAGCATATCGAGGACGACGTCGCGGCACTCACCGCGATGAAGTCGCTGCTAAAGCCCGGCGGCAAGGTGCTGATCGCGGTTCCTGCGCACCAATGGATGTGGAGCGCGCACGACGTGGTGAACCACCACCACCGCCGTTATGCGAAGGCGACGCTCAGGGCGGCGATCGAGGCGGCGGGGCTCAGGCCGGTGAAGATGCGATGGTTCAACTCGCTCCTCTTCCCCCTCGCAGCGGCGGCGCGCATCGCCGGGCGGCTGACCGGCCGCGACGACAGCGACGACTCGCCCCCGCCCAAGCCGCTCAACGCGCTGTTCGAACGCGTGTTCGCCTTGGAGCGGCACCTGGTCGGCCGCGTGCCGATGACCCCCGGCGTGTCGATCGTGACGCTGGCGTTGCCCGTCTAACTCCTCCCCGGCACGGGGAGGGAGACCGCCGGCGCAGCCGGTGGTGGAGGGGCAGCCCCAAGCAGTGCAGCCTTTGGAACTGCCCCTCCACCAGCCTGCGGCTGGTCCCCCTCCCCGTTCCGGGGAGGAACAGACTCATCGACCCGCGCGTCGACATCCTCCTCGCGGAAGCCCAAGGTCGCATGCCCGCGCACCGGCCCGGTGACGTCCGCCACCAGGTACAGCGGTCGCCGCTTCGCCTCGATGTAGAGCCGCCCGAGATACTCGCCGATCATCCCGAGCACGAACATCTGCACCGCGCTCAGCACGACGACGACCAGCATCGTCGAGGTCCAGCCCTGCACCGGCGAGCCCTCGAAATAGCCCCACAAGATGTAGAACAGCAGCAGCAGCGACGCCGCCGCGAGGATCACCGAGGCATGGCTCGCGAAACGCAACGGCGCGGTCGAGAACCCCGTCACCGCGTCGAAGGCGAGCCCCAGCATCTTGCCGAGCGGGTAATTGGTGTCGCCCGCATGCCGCTCGGCGCGGTCGTAGACGAACGGCACCTGGCGAAACCCGACCCAAGCCACCATTCCGCGGATGAATCGCGCCTGTTCGGGGAGCGACAGCAGCGCATCCAGCGCACGGCGGCTGATCAGCCGGAAGTCCCCGGTGTCGAGCGGAATCGGCGTGTCGGTCAGCTGGTCGAGCAGCCGGTAGAAAATCGCCGCGGTCACCTTCTTGAACAGGCTCTCGCCCTCGCGCTTGCGCCGCACCGCATAGACGACGTCCGCCGCTTGGGCGGCCATCGTTGCGCGCATCTCGGTCAGCAGCTCGGGCGGGTCCTGCAGATCGGCGTCGATGATCAGGACCTGCTCGCCGACGCACAGGTCGAGCCCCGCGGTCAGCGCGAGCTGGTGGCCGTGGTTGCGTGACAGGTTGATCGCGACCAGCCGCGGGTCGGCTGCGGCAAGACGCTGCATGACGGCCCAGCTGTCGTCGCGGCTGCCGTCGTTGACCAGCACGATCTCGTAATCCTCGCCCACCGCCGCCCGCGCCGCCGCCGAGACACGCGCATGCAACAGCTCCAGGCAAGCCGCTTCATTGTAGCAAGGCACGACGACCGAGAGCGCAGGACGGTGCATGGCCCACTGCCATATCGGCGTCAGACGTCCTGCACCAGACGGCCATAAAGTTCCGGCCGACGGTCGCGGAAGAAGCCGAAGGCGGCGCGGTGGCGCTTGACGACCGCGAGGTCGATCGTCGCCGTGATCACCCCCTCGTCGGCGCGGCCCAGTTCAGCGAATACGTCGCCGCGCTCGTCGCAGATGAAGCTGGTGCCGTAGAAGGTCTGGTCATGCTCCGTTCCCACCCGGTTGGCGGCGACCACCGGCACGACGTTGCTCACCGCATGCCCGACCATCGCGCGTCGCCACAGCCGCGCGGTGTCGAGGCTGGTGTCGTGCGGTTCGGAGCCGATCGCGGTGGGGTAGAACAGGATTTCCGCCCCCATCAGCATCATCGCCCGCGCGGTCTCCGGATACCATTGGTCCCAGCAAACTCCGACGCCGACGGTCGTCTTCGCCGCGGGCCACACCTTGAACCCGGTGTTGCCCGGGCGGAAATAGAACTTTTCCTCATAGCCCGGCCCATCGGGAATGTGGCTCTTGCGGTAGACGCCCTGCACTTCGCCGTCGGGGCCGATCATCGCCAGGCTGTTGTAATGGTGAGGGCCGTCGGCCTCGAAGAAGCTCGTGGGAATCCAGACGCGCAATGCTTCGGCGAGCGCCTGCATCGCGAGCACCGCCTTGTGCTCCCCGACAGGCGCGGCGTTGGCGAACAGGCCCTCGTCCTCGACCCGGCAGAAATACTCGCCCTCGAACAGCTCCGGCGGCAGGATCACCTGCGCGCCCTTCGCATGCGCCTCGCGGACGTAGTGCGAGACCTTCGCGATGTTCGCGTTGATGTCGGCGGAAAAGGCGAGCTGGAGCGCGGCGACGGTGATCTGGGTCATGGGCGGGCATGTAGCTTCGCTGTACCTCCCCTGAAAGGGGAGGGGCTACTTGGGCACCTGCTGCGAGATGCAGTGGAAACTCCCACCCCCCGTCAGGATCGAGTCCGCGCGCAGCCCCACCGCGTCGCGCCCGGGAAACAGCGTGCCGATCGCCGCCACCGCGGCCTCGTCGTTCTCGCTGCCGTAGACCGGCACCACCACCGCGGCATTGCCGATGTAGAAGTTCATGTAGCTCGCCGGCACGATCGCCTCGTCGCGCAGCACCCGGCCCGGCGAGGGCACCGGCACCACCTCCAGCCCCGCGGCTTCGGCGCGTAGCCGCGCGTCCTGATAGACGCGCCAGTTCGGGTCGTTGTCCGCAGCCTCAGGCACCGCCAGCCGTCCGGGTGCGACGAAGCGCGCGACGTTGTCGACATGCCCGTCGGTGTGGTCGTTGAGCAGCCCGTTGCCGAGCCACACCACCTTCGTAAAACCGAGGTCCGCCGCCAGCCGCGCCTCGACCTCGGCGCGCGGCATGCCCGGGTTGCGGTTGCGGTTGAGCAGGCATTGCTCGGTGGTCACCACCACGCCCGTCCCGTCGCCGTCGATCGCGCCGCCCTCCAGCACCCAGTCGCACGCCGCCGCCGCGATCCCCCGCGTCGCGGCGAGGCGTTCGCCGAGGTCGTCGTCGCCCGGCAAGTCGTATTTGCCGCCCCAGCCGTTGAACATGAAGGTGCGTGCGGACCTGTGGGAGAGCAGGATCGGGCCGGTGTCGCGCAGCCAGATGTCGCCGAAGGGCGCGACGATCACCTCCGCGACATCGCGCGCCATCCGGTCGGCCGCGGTCGCCGCCTCGGCATCGGCGGCGACGAGCAGCACCCTCTCGCCCCGCCCGCCGGCATGCACCGCGCGGGCGAAGGCGACCACCTCCGTGCGGGCCGGCTCCAGATCATCGGCCCACAATTCCGGGTGACTCGGAAAGCCGATCCACACCGCGGCATGCGGCGCCCATTCGGGCGGGGGAGGGCTCACCGGCCCGCGCGGCTCCGGTCGCGCACCGCGCGGAACTCGGACGTCCTGTACCAGTTCGGCCAGAGCGTCAGGTCGTCGGCCAGCTTGCGGCCGAGCCGGTAATAGACGGTCAGGTCCTGCACCGCGCCGTCCCAGTTCCACTTCGGGTCATACTGGTCGGCGGGCTTGTGATAGCGGTGCGCGATATAGTCGAGCGTCGCCGCATGCCCCGCGGCGGTGCCGCCGTTCACGAGGTCTTCGCCGCCATCGCCGTAAAGCATCGGCACGCCCAATTTGGCGAAGCTGAAATGGTCGGAACGGTAATAGCTGCCGCGCTCGGGATTCGGCTCGGCGACGATATGGCGCCCGCCGCCCTCGACGATCGGCTTCGCCAGATCCTCGATGTCGGACTTGCCCGCGCCGGTGACGGTGAAGTCGCGCGTCGCGCCGATGACGTTCAGCCCGTCCATGTTCACCCCGCCGACCGTCTGCGCGAGCGGGTAAAGCGGGTGCTCTGCATAGAATCTGGAGCCGAGCAGGCCGGACTCCTCCGCGGTGACCGCGAGGAACAGCATCGATCGCTTCGCCGGCCCCGCCTTGGCCTGCGCCTCGGCGAGCGCGATCAGCCCGGCGGAGCCGCTGGCATTGTCGACCGCGCCGTTGCAGATGTCGTCGCCGTCCACCGCATCGCAGCGGCCGAGATGATCCCAATGCGCGGAATAGAGGACATATTCGTCCGGCTTCGCGGTGCCGGGCAGGATGCCGATCACGTTGCGCGAGTTCGACGTCTTGACCGCGTTGGTGAAGCCGACCGACATGGTGACGCCAAGCCGCACCGCCTTGAAGCCCTTGACCTTCGCCGCCCCGGAGAGCGCGCCGAGGTCCTTGCCCGCGCTCGCGAACAGCGCCTGCGCCTTGGCCAGCTGCATCCAGCCGATCACCTGGCTCTGGTCCATGTGGTTGCCGGGCTCGGCCAGCTCGTACTGCGGCCCGGTCCATGACGACTGCACCACCGCCCAAGGGTAAGCCGCGGGTTCGGTGTCGTGGACGATGATCGCCGCCGCCGCGCCGTGCTTCGCCGCATTCTCAAACTTGTAGGGCCAGCGCCCGTACCAGGTCATTGCTCGGCCCTCAAACGGGCCATCCCGCGTCATCGTCTGCCAGTCAGGGTCGTTGACCAGGATGATGACGGTTTTCCCTTTCACATCCACGCCGGCATAATCGTCCCACCCGCGCTCGGGCGCGGTGATGCCGTAGCCGACGAAGACGACCGGCGAGTCCTTCACCGCGACCTTGGGCACCACCCGGTAAGTCGCGAGCACCATGTCGCTGCGGTAGTTGAGCGTCACCGGCGCCTTGCCGCCCGTGAAGGTCAGCGGCGTCACGTCGGTCGCATGGATCTCGACGAGCGGCACGTCCTGTGTCCAGCCGCCGCCCGTTTTGTCGCTCGGATTGCCGGGCTTGAGTCCCGCCGCCTTGAAGCGCTGGATAAGGTAGTCGACCGTCTTGGGCTCCCCGGCGGTCGTCGGCTTGCGCCCCTCGAACG
>CAXTNG010000076.1:9534-12085 GCA_964245475.1 uncultured Sphingomonas sp.
AGGTTCACCAGCGCCTTACCGCCCGCGAAGGTCATCGGCGTGACGTCGTTGGCGGTGATCTCCACCATCGGCACGTCCTGCGTCCACTGGCCCCCGTTGCCGGGCTTCAACCCCGCCGCCTGCATCCGCTCGATCAGATAGGCGACCGTCTTCTCCTCGCCGGGGGTGGTCGGCGCCCGGCCCTCGAAGGCGTCGGACGAGAGCGTCTGGGTGACAGTCTTGAGCGTGTCGACCGAGATTGCGGGCGGCGCCTGCTGCGCCAGAGCGGTAGCGGGTAGAGTGGCGAGCAGGAGTGCAAAACGGCGCATCAATGGTACTCGTGTGACTAGCAGGGCTGGCTAACCTTACCTACTCCGTCACCCCGGACTTGTTCCGGGGTCCAGCGGTCGGCAGGCGATGCGGTAGGAAGCTCAAGGGTTTCCAGTGCGGCACGGCGGACTCCGGAACAAGTCCGGGGTGACAAAGGAAATGACGCCCGCGTCGGAGGCTCAATACGCCCGCGCGACCGCGAACTCCACCGCCTCGACCATCGCGTCCTTCGCCTTGCCGCTGGCGAAGCGCCCGATCGCGTCGATCGCGCGCTGGCCATAGTGACGCGCGCGCGCCAGCGTGTCGTCGACCGCGCGCGTGCAGCGAACGAGCGTGACGGCCTGCGCGAAATCCTCATCCGAGTCGCGGCGGCCCTCGACCGCGTCCTTCCAGAAGCGCCGGTCCTCTTCGTTGCCGCGAGCATAGGCGAGGATCACCGGCAGCGTCATCTTGCCCTCGCGGAAATCGTCGCCGGCATCCTTGCCCATCGTGCCCGCGTCGGAGACATAGTCGATCGCGTCGTCGACCAGCTGGAAGGCGATGCCGAGGTTGCGGCCGTAAGCGTCGAGCGCCGCCTCCTCGCCCTCCGGCCGCTCGGCGACGACTGCGGATATGCGGCAGGCGGCGGCGAACAGCGCGGCGGTCTTGGCGCCGATGATGTCGAGGTAGCGGTCCTCGCCGATGTCGACGCGGCGCGCAGCGGTGAGCTGGTTGACCTCGCCCTCCGCGATCACGGCGCTCGCGTTGGACAGGATGCGCAGCACCTTGTTGCTGCCGTCCTCGACCATCAGCTCGAACGAGCGGCTGAACAGGAAATCGCCGACCAGCACGCTCGCCGGATTGCCCCAGATCAGGTTGGCGGTCCGCTTGCCGCGGCGCAGGTCCGAGCCGTCGACGACGTCGTCATGGAGCAGGGTCGCGGTGTGGATGAACTCGACCGCGGCGGCGAGCCGGTGATGGCGCGTTCCCGCATAGCCGATCAGCCGCGCGCTCGCGAGCGTCAGCATCGGCCGCATCCGCTTGCCGCCCCCTGCGATCAAATGGCCGGCGAGCTCGGGGATCAGCGGGATCTCCGACTGCATGCGGTCGAGGATGACCTGGTTGACCGCGTTCATGTCGCCGGCGACGAGCGATACCATCGGTTCGAGCGAGGGACTTTGGGAGCCGAGGCGGTGGATCGTGGCGCTCATCTGCGTGTGAGCGCTTACCGGCGCGGACGGGTTCCCGCAACCTTGCGCGTGGCGGTGAACCGTTGCACGGGAACGCCGGGCAAGGAGGGCGCAGATGCCGGACGACGTGCTGCTGGGCTATCGCCAGTCGATCGACAATATCGATGCGGCGCTGGTGTGCATGCTCGCCGAGCGCTTCAAGATCACCCAGGCGGTCGGCCGCTACAAGGCCGAGCACGGCCTGCCGCCTGCCGACGAGGGCCGCGAGGAGCGTCAGATCGCGCGTCTCCGCAGGCTGGCCGAGGAGGCGCAGCTCGACCCCGAATTCTCCGAGAAATTCCTGCGCTTCATCATCGACGAGGTGATCCGCCACCACGAGCGCTTTCGCGAATAATGGCGTTCCTGCTCGCGATCGAGGGCGCGGACGGCGCGGGCAAGGCGACGACCTCCGCCGCGATCGTCGAGCTGCTACGTGCGGAGGGCAAGCGCGCCGAGGTCGTATCCTTTCCCCGCTATGCCGACACCGCGGGCGGGCATGTGCTCGGCGAGTACCTCGGCGGCCGCCTGCCGCGTACCGTCACTCCGCAGGCGGCGGCGGTGCTCTACGCGCTCGACCGCTTCGAGTCGCGCGATCACCTGCTCGACCTGGCGGCGGCGAACGACGTCCTGGTGTTCGACCGCTACATCGCGTCGAACATGGCCTATCAGGGCGGACAGGTGCCTGCGGCCAGGACGGTGGCGCTGATGGAGTGGATCGCGGCACTGGAGACCCGCCAGTTCGCGCTCCCCGCGCCGGACCTGTCGGTCTACCTCGACACCCCCCAGAACGTCGCCCGCGCGCTGATCGCCCGCAAGCGCCGCCGGTCGTACACCGACGACGCCTACGACGCCTACGAGGCCGACGTGAAGCTCCAGGCGCGGGTGCGCGAGAATTACGCGGCGATGGCGGCGGCCGGCCTGCTCGGCCGCTGGGCGACGGTGGCGACCACGGCCGAGGGCGTGTCGCGCCCGCCGGAGGAGATCGCGGCCGAGGTGGTGGCGTTGCTCTAGCCGACGAACGCCCGCTCGATCAC
>CAXTNG010000077.1:0-11512 GCA_964245475.1 uncultured Sphingomonas sp.
GGTCCGGGCTGCGCTGGGGCCTGGGGGTCGCTCCGCCGCGCCTGACCTGACGTTCCGGTCGCGGTCTGCGCGGTCGCCGGAGCGATTCCCGCGAGCAATGCCGCCGTTACCGGCACCGCCACCATGCTCATCCTCACAGGCCGTCCTGTCATGTCACTCTCCCTGCAGTGCAACCCGGTCAACGCCAGTTTGCTACCACGCGGTAGATGAAAGACCGTGCTACGTTTTGTCAAGGGCCTCTAATCGGCCAGCGTACGCTCGCTCGATTTGACGTGGCGACACTGTCACGGCCGTTTGGCGGAAGCAGCGCTCCTCGACTTTACAACAACCGACCGTGCCGCTATCTACCCCACGTTAGACATATATCCCTGCAGAGGCCGGTCGGCTCCGAAACTCGTAATGGGGCGGCCAGTCGGGTCGTCGGTCAGCCGATCCCCTTCGTCGGCTGTGCCGGGATTGCACTTTGTGAAGCGGAATGGGAGACGACATGACGAAGCCATGGGCGGTTGTGACGGGTGCGTCCGGTGGACTCGGCGACGCTCTGGCGCGCGACATCGCGCGCAGGGGGTACCATGTCGTGCTTGCCGCAAGGGGCGAGGCCGCGATGCAGCGTCTCGCGGCGGAACTCCGTGGTCGGCACGACGTGGAGGTCGCGGTCGAGGCGATCGACCTCGGAGTCGCGGGCAGCGCCGCCGAACTGTGTGAGCGGCTCGCCCGCGGCGGCGTCGAACCCGACATTCTCATTAACAATGCCGCGTTCGGCATCGGCGGAGAGTTCCTGGAAGCGGACCCCGCCCGCCTCCGCCAGATGCTGCAGCTCAACATTGTCACGCTGACCGAACTGACCCAGCAGATCGGCCGGCAGATGCAGAAGCGGGGGGGGGGCAAGATCCTTCTGGTCGGGAGCGTCGGGGCCTATAGTTCCAGTCCGCTGATCGCCGCCTATGCTGCGACCAAGGCCTATGTACTTTCCCTGGGAGAAGCTCTGCATGTCGAGATGGCACCGGTTGTCCAGGTCTCGGTGCTGACACCCGGCATTATGGAAACGGGGTTCGGCACAGCCGCCGGTTTCCACAGTTCGGGACGCCTCCTGCGCGCGAGCATGCTGCCCACATCCGAGGTGGCCCGGAAGGGACTTGATGCGCTCTTCGCAGGCAGGTCGAACGTCGTCGTCGGCGGGGCCAACAAGGTGATCGTCTGGAGTTCGCGGCTTATGTCGCGCGCGTTCGGCGCAAAGGCGTTCTATCGGATGGCGCAGGGCGCGACGGCGCGGCCCAAGGGAGCGGGCGGCACCTAGGCGGGCAACCGCACGCGCCGCCCATGAAACAGTCAGAGCGGTGGGCTCGTGCGCCGCGGGCGCGGGATCAGGCAGCAACCTGTCCGCATACGGCGTCCCGCAACGGAACTTGCTTGCTCGACAGAACGCGATCTTGCATGTTCTACCGGTTGGTAGCAATCAGGCTAGGCAAAGAAGGTTAGTCACGGAGAGGTCGAATGAGCGCGTTCAGAGACAATCTGCTGTCGGGCAAGGCCGTGTTCGTGGCAGGCGGCACGAGCGGTATCAACTTGGGTATCGCGCGACGGATGGGGGCGCTCGGCGCCAGGGTCGCCGTCGCGGGCCGCAACGCAGAAAAGGCCACGGTCGCGGCCGCCAGCATCTCGGCCCCGCAACCCGCGCTCGGCCTCTCCTGCGACGTGCGCGATTACGACGCCGTCCGCGACGTGCTCCAGCAGGTCCGCGACCAATTCGGCGAACTGGACGTCGTGATCTCGGGCGCCGCGGGCAATTTCGTGGCGCCCGCGCTCGGCATGTCGTCGAACGGGTTTAGGACGGTGGTCGATATCGACCTGGTCGGCACCTTCAACGTCTTTCGCGCCTGTCACGATCTGCTGCGCCGGCCCGGCGCTTCGCTGATCGCCATCAGCGCTGGACAGGCGGTGAACGCATCAGTGCTGCAGGCACACGTCTGTGCGGCAAAGGCGGGCATCAACCAGCTGGTTCGCGTGCTGGCAATGGAATGGGGCCCTTCGGGCATCCGGGTCAACGGCATATCGCCGGGGCCGATCGCCGGCACCGAAGGCATGGCTCGCCTCACGCCCACGCCCGAAGCCGAAGCCAGGTTCAGGGAACGCGTCGCCCTGCGGCGCTACGGCGAGGCCGACGAGATTGCGGAGGCCGCCGTCTTCCTATCGAGCGAGTCGGCCGCCTATATCACCGGCACGATCTTGGATGTCGACGGCGGGTCGCAGGTCGGGGATGCGAGTGAACGGTCGCTGGGCGGCCTGGTCTGATGCAGCATGACGCCGCTCGATCCGACGAAGCTTGGTCGCCTGTGGTCTTACCCGCGGGCGTCGTCGCGCGCGACACGAGCCGCCGGCGCGACTGCCTGTCCCGAGGAGTAAGTCGATGATCCTGCTAGCCGTTCTTCTCGCCGCCAATGCGGCGGCACAGCCCTCCACGGCCGCCATCGCGGTCCCGTCGTCCCGGTCGGCAGCGCAACGCCGGACCCCCCCGTTGACGGGCGCCCGATGCGAGCGGCTGTCCAGCCTTGCGATTCCTGCCGCCAGCATCGGCCTCGCTACGAAAGGCGGGACGACGACGTCGGCCAGGTTCGTGCCCGCCGACACTGCGGCGGCGGATCCCCATCCGGATCACTGCCTGGTGTCGGGCAGGATCGCGCCGGTCGACGCGTCCGCCCCGGACATAAGGTTCGAAGTCGCCCTGCCGGCGGCCTGGAACGGCAAGGCCGTGATGCTGGGCGGCGGCGGCTTCAACGGCTCGATCCCGAAGATCGCGAGCAACGCCAGCATGCTGGCCGGTCCGGCGCCGCTCGCGCGCGGCTTCGTTGTGTTCGGCGGCGACAGCGGGCATCAATCGGCACCCGGGAACCTGGCCACGGTCGGCCGGTTCGCCATGAACGACGAAGCCTATCGCAACTATTCGGGCGAGGCGCTGAAGAAGACCCGCGACGCCGCGCTAGTCGTGATCCGCGCCGCTTACGGCCAGGCGCCTCGAACGGCCTATTTCATCGGCGGGTCGAAGGGGGGCGGCGAGGGCCTGTACCTCGCCAGCCGCTGGGGCGCCGACTGGGACGGCATCGTCTCGCACTTTCCCGCGCACGGCGTCGGCATCCTGCTCGGGATGCTGACGCTGACCGAGAATTTCGGTTCGCCCGCCACCTATCCGTCGGTGGCCAAGCGCATGCTGCTCCACCGCGCGGCGATGGCCGCGTGCGACGGCCTCGACGGGGTCGCGGACGGGCTCATAGGCAACGTCGGCGCGTGCCGCAAGACCTTCGACCCCGCGACCGCGACCGTCGACGGCACGCCGCTGCGCTGCTCCGGGGGCGCGGATGCCGGCGACACCTGCCTGTCCGACGCGCAGCTGGCCGCGTTTAAGGCGGCGGATGGGGAGACGCGGTACGGCTTCACGCTGGCGGACGGACACGCCAGCTTCCCCGGGTTCAACATGCTGACGTCGGTCAGCGGCGTGGCCCCGACCACTCCAGTGCAGGCGACGGTGACGATCGGCGGCCTGGGCTATGAGCGGCCGGCGTTCCCGGTTACCCCAAAGATGCCGCTCACGGCGATGTTCGTCGACAACTACTTCCGCTATTTCGTAACGCGCGATACCGGATTCGACGCGTCGCAGGTCAGCTTCGCGACGCTGAAACGCTACGAAGCCCGGCTCAAGCAGTTGTCCGCGCCGGACCCCGCCGACGCCGCGCTCGGCGCCTTCCAAAAGCGCGGCGGCAAGCTCATCCTGATGCACGGGAGCGATGATCTCCTCATCAGCCCGCGCTGGACGGAAAGCTATTATGCAAGCCTCCGGTCGTCGCTCGGCGCGCGCAAGGTGGATTCGTTCGTCCGTTTCTACGAGGTCGCCGGCATGGGCCACGGCGCCAGCGCGACGTTCCAGGCATCGTGGGACTATCTCGGCGCGATCGGGAACTGGGCCGAACGCGGGGTCGACCCCGCCGATGCCCTGGTGGTTGCCGACCTGGTGGGCGTGCCGGGCCGTACCCGCCCGATGTGCCGGTTCCCGGCCTTTCCGAGATACCGCGGCACCGGCGACGTGAACGCGGCCGCGTCGTTCGCCTGCGCCCGCCGATGACGAGAGGATCACCCGTGACCGACGCCCTCATCATCGACGCCGTCCGCACCCCGCGCGGAGTCGGCAAGCCGGCCAAGGGCGCGCTGTCGCACCTCCACCCGCAAACGCTCGCCGCCACGGTGCTGAAGGCGCTCGCCGAGCGCAACCACCTCGATACGGCGGACGTCGACGACGTCATCTGGTCGACCTCGATGCAGCGCGGCAAGCAGGGCGGCGACCTCGCCCGGATGGCTGCGCTGGATGCCGGCTATGCGCCCACCGCCTCCGGGGTGACGCTCGACCGCTTCTGCGGCGGCGGCATTTCCTCGGTGAGCCTCGCCGCCGCTCAGGTCATGAGCGGGATGGAGCAGCTGGTCGTGGCCGGCGGCACCGAGATGATGAGCTACACCGCGACGCTGTTCGCCGAGGACGCGGCCGCCGGCGCGCCGCCCACGCTGATGGGCGCGCACAACGCGCGCCTGAACGACAGCCATCCCCAGTCGCATCAGGGCGTATGCGCTGACGCGATCGCGACGGTCGAGGGGATCGATCGCGCGGCGCTCGACGCGTTCGCGCTCGAGAGCCAGCGCCGCGCGAAGGTCGCCATCGACGAGGGCTGGTTCGACCGGGGGATCGTGCCGGTGATTGGCGACAACGGCGCGCCGGCCCTCGACCGCGACGAATATCCGCGGCCCGAGACGACTGCGGCAGGGCTGGCGGCGCTGAAGCCGGCTTTCGCCGCGATCGCCGACTGGCCCTATGACGAGAAGGGCTCCACCTTCCGCAAGCAAATCGCCGCCCGCTATCCCGCGCTGGAGATCGCGCACGTGCACCACGCGGGCAACTCGTCGGGCGTGGTCGACGGTGCCGCAGCGGTGCTGCTCGCGTCGGAAGGCTATGCCCGCGAGCATGGGCTGAAGCCCCGCGCGCGCGTTGTGGCGACCGCGAACATCGGCGACGATCCGACCCTGATGCTCAACGCTCCCGTGCCGGCCGCCAGGAAGGTGCTGGCCAGGGCGGGCCTGGGCAAGGCCGACATCGACCTGTGGGAGATCAACGAGGCGTTCGCGGTCGTGGCGGAGAAATTCATCCGCGATCTGGACCTTGACCGTTCGAAGGTGAACGTCAACGGCGGCGCGATCGCGCTCGGCCACCCCATCGGGGCGACGGGCGCGATCCTGATCGGCACCGTGCTCGACGAGCTCGAGCGCACCGGCGGGCGTTACGGCCTGGTCACGATGTGCGCGGCCGGCGGCATGGCGCCGGCGATCATCATCGAGCGGATCGAGCGGTGGGAGCGGGACGGTTGAGACTTGATGACAGCATCGCGGCGGTGGTCACCGGCGGCGCCTCCGGTCTCGGCGCGGCGACCGCACGTGCGCTCGCAGCGAGGGGGGTGAGGGTGTCCCTGTTTGACCTGAACCGAGACGGGGGCGCCGCCCTGGCGGCCGAGCTCGGCGGGACCTTCTGCGAGGTTGACGTCACCAGTGACGACAGCGTCCGGGCCGGCTTCGCCTCGGCGCGCGCTAGCCACGGGCAGGAGCGCATCCTGGTCAACTGCGCCGGGATCGGCAACGCGGTCAAGACAGCCAGTCGCTCGAAAGACGACGGCGCGATCAGGTCGTTCCCGCTCGCGGCGTTCGACCGGGTGATCCAGGTGAACCTGGTCGGCACCTTTCGCTGCATCGCCTGCTCGGCGGCCGGGATGCTGACGCTCGATCCGGTCGACGCCTCCGGCGAGCGCGGCGCGATCGTCAATACCGCATCGGCGGCGGCCGAGGACGGCCAGATGGGCCAGGCGGCCTATTCGGCGTCGAAGGGCGGGGTCGTCGCCATGACGCTGCCGGTCGCGCGCGACCTGATGGGCGAGGGGATCCGCGTCAACACGATCCTGCCCGGCCTGTTCGAGACGCCGCTGCTTGCGGGGATGCCCCAGAACGTGCGCGACGCACTCTCTTCGAGCGTGCCGTTCCCGAAGCGTCTCGGCAAGCCCGCAGAATACGCCCACCTCGCGCTGACGATGATCGAGAACGGCTATTTCAACGGCGAGGACGTCCGCCTGGACGGCGCAATCCGCATGCCCCCGCGCTGACCCCCGAGCGCAGCACCCCTCCCGGTGCGAAGTTCGACGACGGCACGCACGACATATGCCTATTGAGCGATGCTCGACGTCCAAGCTAGGGTCGCGCATGAGCGACACACCTGAGCCTGACGGCGATCCTAGCGCGGGCGTCATTGATGAAGAGACCGAGGCGCCAAGGGTCGATCGTTCCGCCGCCTACGAGGCGAGGCGGATGGACATCCTCCGCCGGGTGGCGCTCGTTTTCGCGGAATGCGGCTATCATCAGACTTCGGTCAGCACGCTGGCCGATCGTCTCGGCGTGTCGAAGCCGGTGCTGTACTATTATGCCAAGAACAAGGACGATCTGCTGTTTCAATGCGTGCTGGTGGGACGGGACGCGCTGTCGGAGGCGATGGAGCGGACGAAGCGCACCCGGATCAGCGGCATCGGCAAGGTTCGCCATTTCTTCAACACCTATGCCGAGATCATGTGCGGCGATTTCGGCCGGTGCATCGCCCTGATCGACCGCCGCTCGCTGAGCCCGAAAGCGCAGGGGAACGACGCCGCCGCCAGACGCGCGATCGAGGAAGCCGTCTGTCAGATGATCCGGGAGGGGCAAGCCGACGGCTCGATCGGGCCGTGCGATCCCGTGCTGGCGGCGCGCGCGATGTTCGGCGCGTTCAACGGCATTCCCCGGTGGTTCCACTCCGACGGCAGTCTCGACGCGAAGGACGTGGCCGAGGCCTATCTCGATCTCATCATCACAGGCCTGAGCCGCTGACCTGCCCTATTGCAGGTCAGTCCGCGATGATGTCGGTGAAGCGGGTTCGGAGCATCGTCAGAGCGCTTCCACGATGGTGACGTTGGCGATCCCGCCGCCTTCGCACATGGTCTGCAGGCCATAGCGCCCGCCGCGGCCGCGCAGGGCGTGCACGAGCGTCGCCAGCAGCTTGGTACCGCTTGCGCCGAGCGGGTGGCCGAGCGCGATGGCACCGCCATGGACATTCAATCGCGCGGGATCCGCGCCTGTTTCCTGGAGCCAGGCAAGCGGCACGGACGCGAACGCCTCGTTGACCTCGAACAGGTCGATGTCGCCGATCGTCATGCCGGCGCGGGCCAGCGCGACCGCCGTCGCGCGGATCGGCTCTTCCAGCATGATGACCGGATCGCCCGCGGTGACGGTCAGCGCGTGCACGCGCGCGAGCGGGGTCAGGCCGTGCGTCTTCAGGGCGGCTTCGCTGACGATCAGGACTCCCGATGCGCCGTCGCACATCTGGCTGGCGTTCGCAGCGGTGATGACACCGCCGTCGAGCGGCTTGACCGCAGCGATCGCCCCCGAGTCGGCATCGAAGCGGATACCCTCGTCGACTCGGTGCTCGCCGGCTGCCGTGGAGAGCGGGAGGAGTTCCGCGTCGAATGCCCCGGCCTGGGTCGCCGCGGCCGCGCGGCGGTGGCTTTCCAGCGCGAACGCGTCCAACGCCTCGCGGTTCAGGCTGTGCTTCGCCGCGACCATCTCTGCGCCCCGGAACTGGCTGAACTCGGCGACGCCGTAGCGGGCACCGATGCGCTCGCTGACCGGTCCCTTGCCCAGTCCCGCCTGCGCGTGCAGCGTCAGATTGGAAAACATCGGCACGCGCGTCATGCTCTCCGCGCCGGCGGCGACCACCATGTCCTGGGTGCCCGACATCACCGCCTGCGCGGCGAACTGCACGGCCTGCTGCGACGACCCGCATTGCCGGTCGATCGTCACCGCGGGAACGCTGTCGGGCAGTGTGGAGGCGAGCACCGCGTTGCGGCCGAACGCGAAGCCCTGCTCGCCCGCCTGCGTGACGCAGCCCATGATGACATCGTCGATCGCGGCGGGATCGACGCCGGTGCGGTCCACGAGCGCGTTCAGCACCTCGGCCGCCATGTCGACCGGGTGCCACGCGGCGAGCGCGCCCCTTCTCCGCCCGCCGGCGGTGCGAAGCGCCGCGACGATATAGGCCTCAGCCATTGCTCGTCCCTGTCACCTCGGTGCCATCCGGACCGCGCCGTCCAGCCGGATCGTCTCGCCGTTCAGCATGGGGTTGGTGACGATCGCTTCGACCAGCCGCGCATATTCGTCGGGCGTGCCGAGCCGGTTGGGGAACGGAACCTGGGTGGCCAGCGAGTCCTGCGCCTTCTGCGGCAGCGACGCGAGCAGCGGGGTGAGGAAGATGCCGGGCGCGATGGTCATCACCCGGATGCCGTGCCTTGCGAACTCCCGAGCGATGGGCAGGGTCATGCCGACGATGCCGGCCTTTGACGCGGCGTAAGCCGCCTGCCCGATCTGCCCGTCGAACGCCGCCACCGAAGCGGTGTTGACGACGACCCCTCTTTCCTCCCCGATCGGCTCGGCCATCTGCAGGCGCGCCGCGAACCGGGAAACCATGTTGAACGTGCCGAGCAGGTTGACCGTGATCGTGCGGCCGAACTCTTCGAGCGGCATGGGCGCGCCGTCCAAGCCGACGACCTTCGCGGGCGGCGCCATGCCGGCGCAGTTGACTAGGATGCGCGCCACCCCGTGCCGCCCCTCGGCGGCGGCCAGCGCCGCGTCCACCGCGCCGGCGTCCGTGACGTCGGCCTGGACGAAGACCCCGCCGATCCGCTCTGCCGCCGCGAGGCCCGCGGCGCCGTTGAGGTCCAGGATCGTCACCTTCGCGCCCGATGCGGCGAGGCGCTCGGCCGTGCCGCCGCCAAGTCCCGACGCGCCGCCCGTCACCACTGCGGCGGTTCCGTCGATCATCATAATTCAATCTCCCCATGCGTTGCGACTCGTCGAGGCGTCACAGAGCGCGCGCGATGATCATCTTCATTACCTCGTTCGCACCGCCATAGACCCGGGTGATACGGGTGTCGGCCCACAGCCGCGCGATGGGATACTCGACCATATAGCCATAGCCGCCGAACAGCTGCTGGCACGCGTCGACGACCTTAAACCCGGTGTCGGTGGCGAACAGCTTGACTTTGGCTGCGTCCGCGGCGTCCAGCCGGTGCTCCAGCAACATGACCATCTTCGCGTCGAACAGCGCGCGTGCCGCGCTCGCCTGTGTCGCGGCGTCGGCGAGCACGAACTGCGTGTTCTGGAAGTCAATCAGGGCTTTCCCGAACGCCCTGCGCTGCCGAACATAGTCCGTGGCAAGCGCGACAGCCGTTTCCATGTTGACAAGCGCGGTCAACGCGATCGTCATGCGCTCCCAGGCGAGCTGCGACGTCATCTGCGCGAAGCCGCAGCCCGGTTCGCCGCCGAGGAGGTGATCGGCGGGTACGGGGCACTCGTCGAAGAACAGTTCGGACGTGTCCTGCCCGTGAGTACCCAGCTTTTCCAGGTTGCGCCCCCGGCGAAAGCCTTCGAGCCCCTCCGTCTCGACCGCGATCAGCGACAACGCAACCCCGCCGTTCGCGGTCTCTGTACGGACAGCGACCAGTACCAGATCGGCGCTATGCCCGTTGCTGATGAAGGTCTTCTGACCGGTGAGGCGATAGCCGTTGTTCGATGCCTTCGCCGTCGTTCGGATGCCCCGCAGGTCGGAGCCGGTACCGGGCTCGGTCATGGCGAGCGCGCCGATCAGCTCGCCGCGCGCCATCCGGGGCAGCCAGCGGCGGCGCTGCTCCTCCGTTCCATAGGCGAAGATGTAGTGGGCCACGATGCACGAATGGATGTTGTGGCTGGTGCCGAAGCTGCCGCCCATTAGTGCGCGGGCGAGCTCCTGCTGGATGACGGCTTCGTGCGCAAGCGTGCCGCCGCCGCCGCCATAGGCTTGCGGAATGCTGGCGCAGAGCAGGCCCGCCTCCCCGGCTTTCAGCCAGGATGCGCGATCGACCATGCGTTGCCGTTCCCACTCCGGCGAACGATGCAAGAGTTCGGTCGCGATGAAGCGGGCTACCTGATCCCCCAGCAGCGCCAGTTCATCGTCGACCCAAACGGGTCTTGGTTGATCCGTCACGCTATACCGAACCCTTATCTACCGGTTGGTAGGAGGATTGAGCGAAGAGTTACACCATTGTCAATATGTGCTGTCATATCTGACCCATTTTCTCATAAGATTATTTATACCGTTCGGTAAAATCGCGCGCGAGCGACGGCAGCGGATAAGCGTCCGCGCGAACCGGGGCCGTCACGAGGCGGTCTCCGGGAGGACGGCGCGCCAGCGGGGAAGCGTGGCCGTGATCCGGTCGATGACCTCGTCGAGCAGCGGTTCAAGCGCGTCATGGTGCAGGAACGGCAAGAGCGGCGGGAGCAGGTCGCGCCAGCGGTTCACGTAGTTGGGACCCTGCTGAACCCGGAGGATGGCGCGGCGGCCGGAGAGGTCCGGCAACTGGCCCGCCGAGCGGTTCCAGGTCAGGCGGACCTCGATATGGAGCTGGTCGAGATCAGCCCAAGAACGCGGATCCTGCCAGAGGCAGATTGAGGCGCCGTATCGGACCGACCCCAGCACGTCGCCGCCGAACCAGCCGAGCGCGTGGCGGGGGTTTGCGCGCCAGGCATGGCCATCCGGCGCGGCGATGGCGGCCTCGATGCGTGCTGCGGCGAGCGCATATTCGTGCGCGATGACTGCGGCGATGTGGTCCCGCGCGCTCATGCCGCCCGGACCTGCGGATGCGCGGACAGGCCGAGCGTGGCGGGATCGATCTCGGCGCCGGCGGCTGCCAGGTCGGGCTGACGCCCGGCGAGGTCGGCGATCGTGGCGACGAGCCGCAGATCGAGCCGGCCCTCGTCGCCGGAGAAGAGCAGCGGTACGCGCTCGGCGGTCATCTCCGGGAACAGCGCGCGGACCAGCGTCGCCTCGACCGCGCGCGCCGTCGCGGCGATCGCACGCCCCGCGTCATGCTTGTCCAGTCCGGGCGCGAGCCGGAGGAAATCCAGCGGCGCAATGACCTCCGCGATCCGCGCCAGCGGCTCGCCCCAGCGCGCGAAGTCGCAGCGGTAATGGATCCGTTCCTGCCGCTCGGCGGCAAGCGCCGAGAATGGTACGAAGGCGCGGTATTCGTAGAGCGGCAGCGTGCCGCCGACGCGGCGGCGCGTCGCGATGATCTGCATGGGAAGGTTCCTCTTCAGGCGACGAGCAGGCGCTGCGCGGGCTCGGCGGCGATGGGGCGCGCGGTGGCGAGGTCGAGCGCGGCGGTGATCCGCGTGGCTAGGCGGTCGGGGGCCATCAGTTCCTCGACGGACGCCCAATGGTTGCGGCCGCCGAGGTGCCCGCGGGCGCCCTCGTACCGGCCCGGGGCCGTCTGGACGAGCTCGATCGAGGATGACTTGAGGTCGGGGTCGACGACGTTCCCCTGGATCTGGAGGAAGTTGAGGAACTGGTTCTCCTTGTCCACCGCATCGACGA
>CAXTNG010000077.1:11522-11919 GCA_964245475.1 uncultured Sphingomonas sp.
GTTGGGATTGCGGGTGAAGGTCGCGCGGCCTTTGGCGAGCTCGACCATGAAGGCGTCGGCCTGCAGGCTGACCTCGCCGGAGACCGCCGGGCCGGCCGGGTTGGAGCGGATCGCGAAACGGTCGCCGCCGAGGCCGAGCGCCGCCGCCAGCCGCTTCAGCGCGCGGCGGCCCTCGGCATGGAACAGGCGTTTTGCGTCCTCGTCATAGGCGACGCCGCACTCAGCGAGCAGCGGTAGCACCGGGCTGCGCCGGATCGCGACGATCGCGTCCATGCAGGTCCGCCGCAGCGCCGCCGCCTCGGCCGCGCCCGCTCCGGCGAGTGAAGCGAGATGGCCGGCCAGCAGCCGGACGGCGGCATCGCCATCGGGATCGCACCCGGCGCGGCGGCAGTCGTCG
>CAXTNG010000078.1:0-10467 GCA_964245475.1 uncultured Sphingomonas sp.
CGCAAATGCCGCGCGAGTCCAACACGACCCCGCCTGTTGATCCACCAAACCGATTCGCCCGTCCCCAGACCTGGTCATATCACGATCGCGGAGCGTCTTGGGCGTTCTCCTATTTATTTCGTTCCACAATAGAACAGGTCCGCTCCCGCACTCCCGGGCTTTACAAGAAATTGTACGTTTCGCACTGCGGAGGCGCAGTATCCCCACTCAGTAAAGCGGCAAAGCGCGGGAAAACGGATCACGAAAATTGTTCTACTTGGAAAGCTGCTGAATTCCCGATACTTTGCTGCTCGACGCCCGCTGGCGGGACGTCCGGAGTTTACAACCGGACGAGGGTAAGCGGGCACGACCGGGGGAAGCGTTATGCGTAGGGGCACGGGGCGCCTCAAACGATCGGCATTGCTTGCGGGCGTCCGCATGCCGCGCTGGCCTAGTCTCGCGGAGAGCTGGGGAAATCGCCGCCGCGCCGCCGCGCGCGACAGCGCGACGCTCGCCAACCGGCTCGCGATCGAGACGCTCGAGCCCCGCCTGCTGCTCTCCGGCGACACCCAGCCGATCATCGGCACGATCGACGTGCCGGGCGAGACCGACAGCTTCTCGTTCGCGCTTACCCAGCCGAAAAAGATCTACTTCGACTCGCTGACCGACAGCGGCGCGATCAAATGGTCGCTAAAGGGGCCGAACGGCGCGATCGTCTCCAGCCGCGCGCTGGGCAATTCGGACAGCCGCGACATCGGCGGCTCCAACGTCCTCGATCTCCAGGTCGGCACCTACACGCTCAGCGTCGACGGAGATGGCGCGACGACCGGAGCCTATGGTTTCCGCCTGCTCGATCTGGCCGACGCTCAGGGATTCGCGCCGGGCGAGCGGATCAGCGCGAGCAATCCCGGCAAGCAGACCGATCTGTACCGCTTCGACGCGGCGGCGGGCGACAGCTTCTTCTTCGACCGCAGCCTGCTGAGCAGCGGCGACGCGAGTTGGCGGCTGATCGGGCCGGACGGCGAGTATGTCAGCGGCCCTGACGGCTTCGACGATTCGGGCGTGTTCACGCTGAACCGCGGCGGCAGCTACACGCTTGCGATCGAGGGCCGCGACTCGAACGCCAGCGCGTTCAACTATGCCTTCACGCTCGCGCCGGTGCGCGACTCGCGCGCGACGCTGACCGTCGGCGACACGATGGCGGGCGCGATTGCCTCGCCGGGCAGCACCGTTACCTACGCCTTCTCGCTCGCGACCGACACGCGGCTCCTGTTCGACGCATTGCTGCGCAGCGACGGCTTCCGCTGGACGCTGACCGGGCCGCGCGGAACGGTGGTCGCCAACCGGGCGCTGACCGCCAGCGACGCAGGCGACGGCGACCCGGCGCTTGCCCTGGTCGCGGGCAATTACACGCTGCGCATCGCCGCGGACGGCGATCGCGTCGGCAGCTTCGCCTTCCGCCTGCTCGATCCGGCGCAAGCGACCCCGGTCGCATTAGGCGCCGTATTCGGCGGCGAAGTGGGCGATGCCGGGCTGGCCGGGACGTTGCCGCGCGGCCCGGGCGCGCCGCTCAACTATGCGGGGACGGGTGCAACCAACCGGTCCTGGGACGTGGCGAGCCGCGGCGAGCTGGCGGTGGCCGACAGACCGGCGCTCCGGCCCGACAGCCTGACGCTGGAGGCGTGGATCAACGCCGGCTCCGGCGAATATTACCAAGGTGCGGTCACCAAGACGAGCGACACCGGCTGGAGCGACGGCTACGGGCTCGTCCGCGTCGGCGACACGATCCGCTTCTTCGTCAACAACTGGAACGGGGCGTTCGTCGAGGCGCCGCTGGCGCAGGGAAGCTGGCATCAGGTCGCCGGAACCTATGACGGCGCGACGCTCAAACTCTACCTCGACGGCGCGCTGGTCGCCCAGCAGGCCTACACCGGTGCGATCCATCACAGCCAGAGCGCGCTGGCGCTCGGCGCGTCGCCGGTCGGTGCGTACCAGCTCAGCGGCGTGCTCGACGACGTGCGGGTGTGGAACGTCGCTCGCACTGCGGACGAGATCGCGCAGGCGTTCGCGCGGCCGTTGACCGGGGCCGAGACCGGTCTCGTCGGCTATTGGCGTTTCGACGAGGAGACGGGCGCGACCGCCGCCGACCTCTCCCCCACCGCAGCGACCGCGACCGCCGCGCACGTTCGCTCCACCGCCACCCGCCTCTACCGCTTCGCCGCAACCGCGGGCAGCCACGTCTTCCTCGACCTGACAAGCAGCAGCGGCAACTCGGCCTACGTCCGCGTCTATGCCCCCGACGGCAAGCTGGTGGGCAATCCGGCCTACCTCACCGATCTCGACCTTGCCGACCTGCCGCTGACCGGCGACTATGTCGTCGCGGTCGAAGGACGCATCTACAACGCCGATCCCGCCAACTTCTCCTACCGGCTGCTTTCCGCCAACGACGACACCGCGGCGCTGACGCTGGGCGCGCGCACCACCGGCCACCTCGACACCGGGCAGCGCGACCGCTTCACCTTCACGCTCGCCTCGCCGACCAACGTCGTCTTCGACAGCCAGACGCCGCTGGGCAATCTGCGCTGGTCGCTGACCGGCCCCCGCGGCGGCGAGGTGGCCGACCGCGCCTTCTATTATTCCGACGCGTCCGAATATGGTGCGCCGTCGGTCCTCAACCTTCCCGCCGGCGATTATGTGCTGACGGTGGACGGCGACGGCGACCTGGCCGCCGATTACGCCTTCCGCCTGCTTTCGCTTGGTGCGGCGACCGCAGTCGCGCTCGATACGGAGGTCACCGGCCGGATCGACCCCGCGCGCGAGACGGACGCCTATTCCTTCACCGCGCAGGCGGGCGACAAGATCCGGCTGGAGCGGATCATCGGCCGCAACGGCAGCTACGATCAATGGCGGCTGATCGACCCCACCGGCCGGCAGGTCGCCGGGCCGAGCGACTTCTACACCGACTACGACCTGCCGATCGGAATGACCGGCACCTACACGCTGCTGGTCGAGGCGCGCGTGTGGGACGAGGGCACCCGCGACTACAGCTTCCAGCTGCACAAGACCGGCCATGTCACCCCGCCGGACCTCAGCCAGGGCGTCGTGCTGGCGTTCGGCACGACCTATACAGGCACGCTGGCGGCGGCGGGCGAGACGCAGCTCTACACCTTCGCCACCGCCGCACCGACGCGGCTCTATTTCGATTCGCTGACCGCCGACGGTGGCAAGACCTGGACCCTGGTCGGGCCGCGCGGGACGGAGGCCGGTTCCAACTTCTACAATTCGGATTCGTGGGAAAACGGCGGCCGGGCCGGGTTAGATCTGCCGGTAGCCGGTACCTACCAGCTGCGCGTCACCGGCAGTACCGGCAACTTCGGCTTCCGCCTGCTTGATCTTGCCGCGGCGGTGACGATCGGCGTGGACAACCAGCTGGTCACCGGCACACTCGCGCCCTCCGGCGAGACCGACGTCTATGCCTTCAGCGGGGCCAAGGGCGACACGATCTATTTCGATGCCCGCAGCTACAATTACGCCGCAATCCGGGTGCTCGATCCATACGGCCGGCAGGTGTTCGGGCCGGCGGGTGTCGACGACGCCTCCTTCGTCCTGCCGTCGGCGGGAACGTACACCCTCTTGGTCGAGGGGCGCGTCTGGCAGGGCGGGAGCGACAGCTACAGCTTCGTGCTCAATCGGGCGAAGAACCCCGCGCCGCTCTCGCTCACCCCCGGTGCGCGGGTGGACGGCGCGCTCGCGGGGCCGGGCGACAAGCAGCGCTACCGCTTCACGGTCGCCACCGCGACGACGCTGCTGTTCGACAGCTTCACCGACGATTACGCGATGCTCTGGTCGCTGACCGGCCAAGGCACCTCGGCAGCGGGCAACTTCCGCAATGCCGACAGCTACGAGAAGAGTTCGCCCTCCACCTTCATCCTCGCGCCCGGCGACTATGAGCTAACGGTCAGCGGCAACGGCGCGAACTATGGTCCTTACGCCTTCCGCCTGATCGACACCGCCGCCGCCCTGCTCCTGCCCGCGGCGGGCGCACTGGTCAGCGGCTCGCTCAATCCGGCGACCGAGAGCGACGTCTATCGCTTCGACGCCGCCGCCGGCGAGCGCTTCAGCTTCGACGCGCGCCAGGTTCCATCCTATGCCGCGATCCGCCTGCTCGATCCGTTCGGCCGTGATGCGCTCGGCCCTACCGGCTTCGACGACCGCACCTTCACCGCAGAGTTCGCCGGCCGCTACACCCTGATCGTCGAGGGTCGGCCGTGGGACACCGCGACCGAGCGCGCCTACAGCTTCGTCCTCGACCGCCCGGTCGATCCCGCGCCGCGAGCGCTGACGATCGGCGCGACCACCACCGCGACGATTGCCCGACCGAGCGAGAAGACGACTTACACCTTCACGCTGGCGACCGCCGGGCGATACTATTTCGATTCGCTCACCGAAGCCGACCAGATCAACTGGACGCTCGCCGGCGCCGCCGGCACGATCCAGTCCAACGCATTCTATTATAGCGATTCGTTCGAGAATTACAGCGAGCGCGCGATGGATCTCGCCGCCGGCACCTACACCCTCACCGTCGCCGGCAACGGCTTCACCACCGGCGCGGCGAGCTTCCGGTTGGTCGACCTCGCCCAGGCGACGGCGGTCGGCATGGGCACTGCGGTCAGCGGCGAGCTCAACCCATCGCGCGAGAGCGACTTCTACAAGTTCCAGGCGGTCGCGGGTGAGCGCTATTACCTGCGCCAGAGCAACGGCGTCGACTATGCGTCGATCCGCATCCTCGATCCCGCCGGCCACCAGATCGCGAACCCCGACGGCGTCGTCGACAAGGAGTTCGTCGCCGCGCTCAGCGGGACCTACACGATCATCTACGAAGGCCGCGTCTGGGATGCGACGCCGCGCCCCTACAGCTTCACGCTGTTCCATGCGACCGCGCCCGTCCAAGCGATCACGCTCGCCGGGTCGACCGGCGAGCCCTCGCTCCGCCCCGGGCAGGTCGGCAACGCGCTGGCGCTGAGCGGGATGGACCAGATCCAGTTCACCGATCCCGCGCTCGACATCCGCGACGACGTGACCGTCGAGTTCTGGATCAACCCGGATCGCGCCGACGACACCTGGCAGCCGATCGTCTACAAGGGTTCGGCGAGCGAGCGCACCTATTCGGTGTGGTTCAACAATGGCGGCTACATCTATTTCGGTACTCAGCGTGGCGGGTACGAAGGGGTGCAGACCGCCTACGGCTCGGTCCCCTACGGGCAGTGGACGCACGTCTCCGCGGTGATGCAGCGCAGCACCGGGACGATGAGCATCTACCTGAACGGCCAGCTCGCCGCGACGCAGGGGATCGGCACGTCGCCGTCCAGCGGCGCTGCGGACACGCCGCTCTACATCGCCGGCACAAGCCAGATCGACGACAGCAACGGTCATTTCGAGGGGGGGCTCGACGAACTGCGCATCTGGCGTGGCGGCCGGACGCAGGCGCAGATCCAGGCGGACATGGCCGGCGCGGTCGCGTCCAACGCCGCGGGCCTCGTCGCTCGGTTCGCGTTCGACAGCCTGTCCGGATCGGCGACTCCCGAAACGGTGAGCGGGCAAGCGGTGACCGTCCGCCGGTCCTATGCCGGCCTACCGGGCGCGGTGCAGGGCCGCCTCGACACGCCGGGCGACAAGCGCACCTACACCTTCACGCTGACCGCAGCGACCCGGCTCGCCTTCGATGCGCTGTTCGACAACGATCAGGTCAACGTCTCGATCGCCGGACCGGGCGGCCTTGCGGTCACCCGCAACCTGCGCAACGGCGACAGCTACGAATTCGGCGGCGGCAACCCGGTCTTCGATGCGCCGGCCGGCAGCTATACCGTCACTGTCGACGGCAACGGTGCCACCGTCAGCAACTTCGCCTTCCGCCTGCTCGACCTCGGCACCGCGCCGACGGTCGCGCTGGGCCAGGCGGTCAGCGGCACGATCGCGCAGGCGGAGAACGCCGCCTATCGCTTCACCGTCACCGCCGGACAGCGCGTCCTGATCGACGCGCAGGCGTTCGGCGCCTCGGCCGACCGCGCGACACTGCGGCTGATCGACCCCTATGGCCGGCAGGTGACCGGCCCGGTCAATTTCGCCGACCTCGACACCGGCGAGCTGACCGTCGGCGGCACCTATACGCTGCTGATCGAGACGCGCGCGTGGCGCGACTGGCCGATCGACTATCGCCTCGCCTTTTACGCCGCGGGGCCGAGCGGCGCGCCGACGCCGATCACCCTCGACGGCGCCAACCCAGAGCCGCCGCATGTCGTACCCGGAGTTAGCGGCAACGCGCTGGCGCTGTCCGGTGCCGAATATGTCGAGGTGCCGGACACCGCAGCGCTGACGCCCCAGCGCAACTTCACGCTGGAGGGCTGGTACAAGCTCGACCGCTTCACCGACGATTACGTCGTCTTGGCGACCAAGGGCGACAGCGACAGCGAGACGCTGCCCTATCACCTGTCGGTCTGTTACGATGGCCTGCTCACCTTCGCGACCGGCGACTCCAGCGGGTTCGAAAGCGTGCAGAGCGCGCCGGGCGCGTTCCGCACCGGCGAATGGGTCCATGTCGCCGCGGTCGTCGATCGCGATGCGGGAACGTCGACGCTCTACGTCAACGGCGTCCAGCGGGCGTCGGGCACGATCCGCAAGAACGATAACGCAATCAACACCCGGCCGCTGCTGATCGGTCATCATCCCCATACGAATACGGGCGTCGGGCCGATCGAGGGCGCGGTCGATGCGTTTCGCCTGTGGACCGGCGCGCGCACCGCCACGCAGGTCGCCGCCGACATGGCATCGACGCCCGCCGCCAACGCGAGCGGCGTCCTTTATGCGCTCGACTTCGAATCGACCGCGCTGTCCGGCGGCGCGCAGCTCCGCGCACTCAATCCCAACGGCGTCACCGGGCGGATCGACACGCCGGGACAGGAGAAGGTCTACACCTTCACCCTCGGCGCGGCGGCGATGGCGCTGTTCGACGCCGAGACCGCGAACGGCGGGCTCACCTGGACGCTGACCGGCCCCGAAGGGGTGATCGTCGACGGTCGCGCGTTCAACCAATCGGACAGCGCGGATTTCGGCGGCAACCCGGTGCTCAAGCTGGCGGCGGGCAGCTATACGCTCAAGATCGACGGCGTTGGTGACACCATTGGCGCGTACAACTTCCGGCTCACCAACCTAGCGAACGCGACGCCGCTGACGCTCGGCCAGCCGGTCAGCGCCAGCCTGACGCCGGCCAACGCCACCGCCGCCTATCGCTTTGCCGCGCAGGCCGGCGAGCAGTTCTTCTTCGACGCCAATGCGGTCGGCGCCGAAGTCTACTGGCGGCTGATCGACCCCTATGGCAAGCCCGTGTTCGGGCCGGCGGGCATCAACGACCGAGACGGCGAGACGCTGGAGCTCGCCGGCACCTACACGCTGCTGCTCGAAGGCCGTGTCTATCAGGGTGCGGAGGCGAGCTACAGTTTCGGCGTCTATCCGGTCGCGACGGAGACCGCGGCGCTCACCGTCGGCACGCGCGTCGACGGGACAATCGCGAAACCCGGCGAGAAGGACGCCTATACCTTCACGCTGCCCGCCCGCGCGAAGCTGGTGTTCGACAGCTTCACCTCGCAGAACTCACTGAACTGGACGCTCACCGGCCCCGACGGCACAATGGTGCGCAACCGTCAATTCGGCGCGTCCGACGGCCTCGACTTCGGCGGCGACCCGGTGCTCGACCTGTCGGCAGGCACCTGGACGCTGACCGTCGACGGCACCGGCCAGGCGACCGGCGCTTACGGCCTGCGCCTCCTCGATCTGGCGACCGCAGGCGAGCAGCTGACTGCCGGCGGCAGCTATACCCGCACGCTCGGCCAGCAGGGCCGCGAGACCGACGTGTACCGCTTCACCGCCACCGAGGGCATGCGCTTCGCCTTCGACGCGACCCAGAACGTGTCGGGCGAGAACCGCTGGCGGCTGCTCGACCCGCTCGGTCAGATCGTGTTCGGCCCCTCGTCGATTGAGGACACCGGGCTGCTGACCGCGATGATGGCCGGCACCTACACGCTGCTCGTCGAGGGGCGGACCTACAACACCGCCGATGTCGGCTACGGCTTCGTGTTCGACGTCCCCACGATCGTACCCGCCAACGGCGCGACCGCGCAGACCTTCGACAGCACCGGCCTGCCCTACGTCCTCGTCAACCATCGCGGCGCGGCGGCGCAGGTGCTGAGCGGCGCGAGCAGCAATTTCGTCCGGCTGACCGACGTCGCGCATTCCAACATCCAGAACAGCGTTGTGTTCAGCGCGACCGGCAGCGGCCGGCAGGATGCGGTGGAGGTCGGCTTCGACTTCCGCATCACCCGCCGCGCCGGAGCGACGACCGATCCCGACGGCGTCAGCTTCGCGCTGCTTCCCGTCTCGCAATACGGCTTCGGCGGGCCGGGCCCCGAGGTCGGGCCGGAGGCGAACGTCGCGGGCGCCTTCGGCATCGGCTTCGACACGTTCAGCAACGGCGAGGTCAACGCCAACCACGTCTCGATCCACTATAACGGGGTCAAGATCGCCGAGATCGCCGATCCCGGCGTCACGCTGGCCAATGCCGACTGGACGCACGCGCGGGTGCTGCTCACGCGGACCACCGGGGGCACGCTGGTCACGATCAAGCTGACCGTCGCCGGCGGCAGCGAAGTGACCGTGGCGAGCGACGTGTTCGTCGGCGGCATGGAACTGGAGGCCGGCCGCGTGCTGCTGTCGGCCTATGTCGGCAGCTCGCTCGGCGACCAGGACGTCGACAACGTCAGCGTCACAATGACCGCCGCGGCCTCGCCGCTGCCGGCGCTGACGCTCGGCGCGACGGTGACCGGCGACATCGCGCGCGCGGGCGCAGCCAACCGCTACGGCTTCACGATCACCCAGCCTACGCCGGTCCTGTTCGACGCGCTGACCAACAACGGCCAGCTCCGCTGGCAGATCATCGGAGCGACCGACACCGGCGGCCAGCACAGCTTCACCCAGACCGACTCCGCCGAGAACGGCGGCAACCCGGTGATGATCCTGCAACCCGGCAGCTACCAGCTCGTCCTGTCCGCAACCGGCAGCAACACCGGCAGCTACGCCTTCCGCCTCGCCGCACTGAGCGAAGCGACGCCGCTGACCCTTGGACAGGCCCAGGCGCTGACCCTTGCGCCGGGCAACCGCACCGCGATCTACAGCTTCACAGCGACCGCGGGACAGCATCTCTATTTCGACGACATCGACGGGTCGAACGACCCCTTCTGGCGGCTGATCGACCCGACCGGCAAAGTCGTTTTCGGTCCCGACCGGGTCGGCGACATCGAGAACCCGGTGCTGCCGATCGACGGCACCTATACGCTCCTCGTCGAGGGCCGGATCGGCACCACGGCTCCGCAGACGCTGAGCTTCAAGGTCGGCGCGATGGCCGACGTCGCTCAGGCGATGACGCTGGGCAGCACCGTCAACGGCACGATCGCCGCCGCCGGCGACCGCGCCCGCTACACCTTCAGCCTGGCGAGCGACTCGCGGCTCCTGTTCGACAGCCTCGCCAACGACAGCCGCTTCACCTGGACGCTTACCGGCCCCACCGGCCAGCTCGACTCGCGCAACTTCCAGCGCTCGGACGCTTTCGGACGGAACGACGCGGAGGTGCTGTTCGCCCCGGCCGGGAATTACGTGCTGACCGTCGACGCCAGCGACGACGTCACCGGCACCTTCGGCTTCCGCCTGCTCGACCTCGCAGCCGCCCAGACCTTGCCGATCAACGTCGCCACCAGCGGGACGCTCGATCCCGGCAATGCCACCGCCACCTATCGCTTCACCGGCGCCGCGGGCGACCGGATGTTCTTCGATGTCCTCAGCAACACGGGCTACGGCACCTGGCGGCTGCTCGATCCTTACGGCCGGCTGGTCTTCTATACGAACTACGACACCGATGTCGGCCCGGTCACGCTGGACAAGGCAGGCTCGTACACCCTCCTTTTCGAGGGCCGGATCGACGAGGGCTCGCCGGTCACCTACCAGTTCAAGGCGGCGCGGATCGCCGACCGCACCGCCGCGCTGACCCTCGGCCAGACCTTCTCGGGCACGCTCGATCAGCCGCTCCAGTCGCAGAATCTCACGTTCACCCTCGATCGGCCTACGACCGTCTTCGTCGACCCGCTGACCAACCTCGGCGATGTGTTCTGGACGCTGTCCGGCCCGCAGGGCGAGGTGACGACGCGCTACTTCAACGGATCGGATTCGTGGACCTTCGACGGCACGCCGGTGCTCGTCCTTCCCGCCGGCGCCTATACGCTAAAGGTCACCAACAACAGCACCGGCGACCGTGCCTTCGCGATCCGTGTGCTCGACGTCGCGCAGGGTACGCCGATCACGCCGGGCGTACCCGTCAGCGGCACGCTCAGCCCCGGCAGCGAGGCGGAGCTCTATCGTTTCGACGGCGCGGCAGGCGAACGCTTT
>CAXTNG010000078.1:10477-11887 GCA_964245475.1 uncultured Sphingomonas sp.
CTTTTATTTCGACCGGCAGAGCCAGTCGGGCACCAGCGCGATCTGGCGGCTGCTCGCGCCCAACGGCCGCCAACTCTGGCGCAGCGATTTCAACAGCGACGTCGACACGTTCGAGCTGCCCGACACCGGCGCCTATACGCTCGTCATCGACGGCTACATCTACAACGACACGGACGTCGGCACCTACACCTTCAACGTCTTCGAAAACCCGATCCAGACCCCGGTCGTCATCAACACCGAATTGACGCCCTCGCCCGATCTGATCCCGACCGCAGTCGCCGTATCGTCGACCGGAGCGATCACGTCGGGCAGCACGGTGACGCTGACCTGGAAGACGCGCAATGACGGCACGCGGCCGACGGCGGCAAGCTGGTCCGACCGCGTCGTGGTGCGCAACCTCGACACCAACGAGATCATTGGCAACGTCGTCCTTGCCGACGCCGGGGGTGTGCTGGCGGCAGGCGCGGAGCGTCAGCGCCAGGCGACGATCACGCTGCCAGAAGGCAATCGTGGCGTCGGCCGCATCGGCTTCACCGTATCGGTCGACGTCGGCAATGCGGTGGCCGAAGAGAATGCGACCGGCACCGCCGAGACGAACAATTCGGCGAGCGTGACCGTCACCTCCGAGCTCGCACCCTTCATCGATCTCGTCGTCGGCAACGTGACGCCCGAGCCGGCGTCCGGCTGGGCGCCGGGCGACACGGTGACGCTGCGCTGGACCACGACCAACGCCGGCAACCGCGCGACCGCGACGGGTTTCTCCGAGCGGGTGACGGTGCGCAACGCGAGCACCAACCAGCAGGTCGCGCTGCTCACCGTGCCGCTCGCCAGCCCGCTCGCGGCAGGCGCATCGGCCGCGCGCAGCGCGACGGTCACCTGGCCGCAGGGGCTCGCTGCGCACGGCGATTTCGAGTTCACCGTCACCACCGACATCCTGGACCAGATCGCCGAGGCCAATGCCTCGAGCACCGGCGAGACCAACAACGCCACCGCAATCGACGTCGTCTCCGCCCCCGACCTCCAAATCCGTAACTTCGCCATCCAGACGGCGAACCCGTCCGCTGGCGACACGGTGACGCTGACATGGAGCGAGGCAAATACCGGCGTCGCCGCGACACTGGCGGGCTGGAACAACCGGGTGCTGGTGCAGAATCTCGACACCGGCGAGACTTTGCTCGACCTGACCGTTCCGACCGACGCCGCGCTCGCCGCCGGAGCGAGCCGCCCGCGCACCTTCGCGTTCCAGCTGCCGCAGGGACAGCGGTCGGCCGGCAACGTGCGCGTGACGCTCATCGCCGACAGCGTCGCGGGCGGCGGCGGCGGCATGGTGCGCGAGGTCGCAACCGGGATCAACGCGGAGGCCAACAACGCCGCGGCCGCGAGCGTCACCGTCGCCAGCCGCGCCTATCC
>CAXTNG010000079.1:0-11870 GCA_964245475.1 uncultured Sphingomonas sp.
CCGCGCTGCGCCTCGTCCAGCGCGGCAAGGTGCACACCGGCACCGTCGCAGCGATGCCCTTCGTCCCCCACCGCTACGTCCGCTGAGGAGTTGTTCCGATGAGCCGTTACTACACCGAGGATCACGAATGGGTCGACGTCGACGGCGAGGTCGGCACCGTCGGCATCAGCGACTATGCCCAGGGCCAGCTGGGCGACATCGTCTTCGTCGACGCGCCCGAGGAGGGCAAGCAGCTGAGCAAGGGCGACGAGGCCGCCGTGGTGGAATCGGTCAAGGCGGCATCCGACGTCTACTCGCCGGTGTCCGGCACGGTCATCGAGGGCAATGCCGCGCTCACCGATGATCCGAGCTTGGTCAACAGCGACGCGGAGGAGGACGGCTGGTTCTTCAGGATCACGCTTTCCGACTTGTCCGAGCTGGACGAGCTGATGGACGAGAGCGCCTACGAATCGTTTGTCGCGAAGCTGTGATTTCGCCTCACGCCCATCCCTTCATACTCCGTCATGCCGGACTTGATCCGGCATCCGGCTTCTTCTTCTGCTCCGGCGGGCAAGAAGCTGGACCCCGGGTCAAGCCCGGGGTGACGATCTAAGGATCGTCATGCGCTACCTGCCCCTGACCGATGCCGACCGAAGCGAGATGCTCTCCGTCATCGGCGTATCCTCGATCGACGACCTGTTCGCCGACGTGCCGCAAGGGGCGAGGCTCGACGGCCCCATCCACCACCTGCCGCCGCATGCCTCCGAGCTGGCGGTCGAACGGCACATGACCGCGCTCGCCCGCAAGAACACGGTTGCGGGCGAGGTGCCGTTCTTCATCGGCTGCGGCGCGTACCGCCACCATGTGCCCGCGTCGGTCGATCACCTCATCCAGCGCGGCGAGTTCCTCACCGCCTACACGCCCTACCAGCCCGAGATCGCGCAGGGCACGCTGCAGATGCTGTTCGAATTCCAGACCCAGGTCGCGCGCCTGTTCGGGACCGACGTCGCCAACGCGTCGATGTACGACGGCTCCACGGCGTGCTGGGAAGCCATTGTCATGGCGCGGCGGATCACCCGCCGTGGCAAGGCGATCCTCGCGCCGGGTCTGCACCCCCATTACGTCTCCGTCGCGCGGACGATGGCGAAGTACACGGGCGACGTGCTGGAGACGTGGACCCCGGCGCTCGATCCCGGCACCGGCATCGAGCAGCTCATCCCCCGGATCGACGCCGATACCTCGTGCGTCGTGGTCCAATATCCCGACATTCTCGGCCGTATCGCCGACCTGTCCGAACTCGCCGCGGCCTGTCACGCGGCCAAGGCGCTGCTGGTCGCGGTCGTTACCGAGCCGGTGGCGCTGGGCGCGCTCAAGTCGCCGGGCGAAATGGATGCCGACATCGTCGTCGGTGAGGGCCAGTCGATCGGTGTCGGCCTCCAGTTCGGAGGGCCTTACGTCGGATTGTTCGGGTGCAAGGACAAGTACGTGCGCCAGATGCCCGGACGGCTGTGCGGCGAAACGGTGGATGCCGATGGCCGCCGCGGCTTCGTTCTGACGCTCTCGACCCGCGAGCAGCACATCCGGCGCGAGAAGGCGACGAGCAATATCTGCACGAACTCAGGGCTTTGCGCGCTGGCCTTCTCGATCCACACGACCTTGCTCGGCGAGGCGGGATTGCGCGCGCTGGCGGCCGCCAACCATGCGGGTGCGGTCGCTGCCGCCGAGCGGCTGGTACAGGTTCCGGGAGTGCGTCTGGTTAATGGCAGCTTTTTCAACGAGTTCACGATCGAACTTAGTAAGGAGGCTCGGCCCGTGGTGCGCACCCTGGCGGAGCGCGGCGTCCTTGCCGGGGTGTCGCTCGGCCGCCTCTACCCGGACGAGTCGAGCCTCGCCAATGGCCTTGTCCTCGCCGTGACCGAGACCACCACGCCGAAGGACGTCGAAGTCCTGGCGGCCGCGCTCGAGGAGGTTCTGGCGTGAGCATCAACGCAAGCGGCTGGCGTCCCGAGGCGCCTACCAAGGGCGGCGGCGCAGCCGCGACCTTCACCGGCAACAAGGCGCTGATGCTCGAAGAGCCGCTGATCTTCGAGATCGGCTCGACCGAGACAACCGGGGTCGAGGTGGCGCAGCCTGCCGTCTTCGCCTCGCGGCTCGGCGGCTTGGAGCGGACTGCGTCGATCGGTCTGCCGGGCCTGTCCGAGCCGGAGACGGTGCGTCACTACACCCGGCTCAGCCGCCAGAACTACGCCATCGACCTCGGCCTGTTCCCGCTCGGCTCGTGCACGATGAAGCACAATCCGCGGCTCAACGAGAAGGTCGCGCGGCTGCCCGGCTTCGCCGATGTCCATCCGCTCCAGCCGGTCGACACGGTGCAGGGTGCGCTGGAGGTGGTCCACCAGCTCGCGCACTGGCTGGTGACGCTGACCGGCATGGCGTCGGTCGCGATGAGTCCCAAGGCCGGGGCGCACGGCGAGCTGTGCGGCATCCTGGCGATCAAGGCTGCGCTGGAGGCGCGCGGGCAGGGCGCGCGGACAGTGATCCTGGTGCCCGAAAGCGCGCACGGCACCAACCCCGCGACCGCCGCCTTCGCCGGTTTCTCGGTCGAGAACATCCCCGCGACGGGCGAGGGCCGCGTCGACCTCGACGCGCTCAAGGCCCGGCTCGGCGACGATATTGCTGGGGTGATGATTACCAACCCGAACACCTGCGGGCTGTTCGAACGCGACATGCGCGCGATCTCCGACGCGGTGCATGCCACGGGCGGCTATGTCTATTGCGACGGCGCGAACTTCAACGCGATCGTCGGGCGGGTGCGTCCCGGCGACCTCGGCATCGACGCGATGCACATCAATCTGCACAAGACCTTCTCGACCCCGCACGGCGGCGGCGGGCCGGGCTCGGGGCCGGTGGTGTTTTCCGAGGCGCTGACGCCCTTCGCACCGCTGCCCTTCGTCGAGAAGGAAGGCGAGCATTTCGTCCTGGTCGAGGAGGAGACGGCCGGCGAGCACCACGCCGGCAGCTTCGGCCGGATGACCGCCTTCCACGGCCAGATGGGCATGTTCACCCGCGCCCTGACCTACATCCTCAGCCATGGGGCCGACGGCCTCCGCCAGGTCGCCGAGGACGCGGTGCTCAACGCGAACTACGTGCTGCGCAGCCTGGAGGACGTGCTCGACGCGCCGTTCGCGGCCAGCGGGCCGTGCATGCACGAGGCGATCTTCTCGGACGAGGGCGTCGCGGAGGGCTTCTCGACGATCGACATTGCCAAGGCGCTGATCGACGAGGGCTTCCACCCGATGACCATGTACTTCCCGCTGGTGGTGCACGGCGCGATGCTGGTCGAGCCGACCGAGACCGAATCGAAGGCCGCGCTCGACCAGTTCATCGGCGCATTGCGAAGCGTCGCGGAGCGGGCGAAGGCCGGCGATCCGTCACTCAAGACCGCGCCGCACTTCGCGCCCCGCTCGCGGCTCGACGAGACGCTGGCCGCGCGCAAGCCGGTGCTGGTGTGGAAGGAGCCACCCCTCGCTGCGGCAGCGGAGTAGCTATTCGGCGGAATAAGGACCCTTGCCGCCGTCTGCGATGAACCGGTCCACCCGCGCCTCCAGCACCGGCAGCGGCACCGAGCCGAGGCTCAGCACCGTGTCGTGGAAGGCGCGGATGTCGAACCTGGGGCCGAGCGCCTTTTCCGCCTTCGCCCGCGCACGGCGGATCGCCATCTCGCCGAGATAATAGCTCAGCGCCTGCCCCGGCCAGCCGATGTAGCGGTCGACCTCGGTCGTCACCTCGCGTTCGCTGAGCGCGGTGTTGTCGCGGAGGTAGGCGAGCGCCTGATCGCGGGTCCAGCCCTTCGCGTGGATGCCGGTGTCGACCACCAGCCGCGCGGCGCGCCACATCTGGTAGCTGAGCATGCCGAAGCGCTCGTACGGCGTCCGGTAGAAGCCCATCTCGTCGCCCAGCCGCTCGCAATAGAGCGCCCAGCCCTCACCGTACGCCGAGATGTAGCTGTTGCGGCGGAACGCCGGCAGGCCGGTGTTCTCGGCGGCGAGCGGGATCTGGAAGGCGTGACC
Organism: uncultured Sphingomonas sp.; assembly: GCA_964245475.1. Taxonomy (GTDB): domain Bacteria; phylum Pseudomonadota; class Alphaproteobacteria; order Sphingomonadales; family Sphingomonadaceae; genus Sphingomonas. The sequence continues at coordinate 4,050 of CAXTNG010000079.1, forward strand.
CGGCGCGCTCTCGTGCAGGGTCAGCGCCGGCAGCTGGATGAGGCTGCGCGAGGGCAGGTCGTAGGTGTTGACCAGATACACGCCAAGCCCGCCGCGCCCGGCGGTGTAGAAGGGGGCGATGTCGTCGGGCACCGGCCGGATCGCGAAACGGCTGCGTGGCAGACGCCCGAACCACTCCGACGCCATGCCGTCGAAGGTCTTGGCTTCCCACGCGGCCTCCTTCAGCAGCGCGTCCGCAGTCTTTGGTGCGAAGCGCGGGTCGGTGCGCAGGAAGTGCAGGAAAGCGGCGAGGTCGCCCTTGAACCCGGCGTCCGCCTTGGCCTGCTCCATCTCCGCGCGGATGCCCGCCACTTCGGCGAGGCCGAGCGCGTGGATCGCGTCTGCGCTCATGTCGAGCGTGGTGTAGGCGCGGATGCGGCTGCGGTAATAGGCCTCGCCATCGGGGAGGCTGGTCGCGGCGAGCTCCCGCCGCAGGCCGGGGAAGTAGCGGGTGCGCAGGTACGCCAGCAGCCGCCGGTAGGCCGGGATCACGCCGGCGCGGATCGTCTCGCGCGCCTGTGCTTGCAGAGCGTCGCGGCCCGGCGTCGCCGCAGGTATCTTGCCGAAGGGCTCGTAGAAGACCGTCGCCGCCGGGTCCCTGGCTTCGGCGATCGCGGCGACGGGGGCGTCGCGCCCTCGCATGACGATCGCGGGCGGGGTGAAGCCGCGCGTCAGCCCGGCGTCGAGGTCGGCGATCTCCTGGTCCATCCAGCGCGGCAGCTCGGACAGCTGCGAGAGATAGGCGCGATAGTCCTTCTCCCCGCCGGCGAAGCTGCCGCGCGCGGGATATTGGACGTCGGACCAGAAGGCGCTGTCGCCGTTGACCGGCTTCTCCCACTCGCGGAACCGCTCGTCGTCGAGCAGCGCCGCGACCTGCGCGCGATAGACTTCGAAATTGACTCGCGCCTCCGGCGACAGCCGCGCCTGCTGCAGGGCGTCGAGCGCGGCGAGCGTTGCCTGCCACTTGGCGGTGCGGCGGGCATGCGCAGCGGGCGACTCGTCGGGGAGATGCGCGGCGACGGCGTCCGGAGCAGCATCGGCGATGCCCTCGTTCACGCGCCACTGCCATTCCGCCTGCCAGATGCGGTCGAACGCCGTGTCGGCGGACGGCAGCGGGGCGGTGGCGAGGGCGAGTACGATGAGGATGCGCATCGGGCGAGCGTGACGCAATGCGGCACCAGGTTCAAGCTGGACGGCGCGAGCGAGCGGCGGCATCATCGCCGGCGGGGGGACAGACGTGCAGCCACATCAATCGCTTGTCAGCTATGCCATCACCGCCGCGGTCATTGCCGTCGTCTTCGCGCTACGCTGGCGGCGGATGAGCAGGGTCCAGCCGCTCAGGCTGGAGCGGCTGTGGATCTTTCCCGCAGTCTATGCCGCGGTCGCGGTGCTGATGTTCGTTGCGCAACCGCCGATCGGCTGGGGCTGGCTGTTCTGCGCCGCCGCGCTCGTGGCGGGCGCGGCGCTCGGCTGGCAGCGTGGCAAGATGATGCGGATCACCGTCGATCCGCAGACGCACGCGCTCAACCAGACGGCGTCGCCGGCGGCGATGCTGTTCCTGCTGGTGCTGATCGCGGTGCGCAGCGGCGCGCGCGGGATGCTGGGTGCCGACACGGTGCTGCACCTCAATGCGGCGGCGGTGACCGACATGCTGGTCGCGCTGGCGCTCGGGCTGTTCACGATGCAGCGGCTGGAAATGTACCTGCGCGGCAAGCGGCTGCTGGATGGCGTCCGGGCGCGCGCCTAATCCACCAGCCGGTCGGTCTCGGTCTGCTGGCGGATGCGCTCGCGCCAGACGATGTACAGGCCGCTGGCGATGATGATCGGCGCGCCGATGAGGGTGGAAACGCCAGGCACGGTGCCGAACACGAGATAGCCGAGCAGCGTGGCCCAGATCAGCGAGCTGTAATCCATCGGCACCACCACCGACACCGGCGCGAGCCTGAGCGCGCCGGTGAGCCCGAGCTGTCCGCCGGTGCCGAGCACACCAAGGCCCGCCAGCATCGCCCAGACCGTCCACGGATGCCCGCCGTGATCGAGCGCGTACCACGGGATGAGCACCGCCATCGACAGAAGGGAGAACCAGAAGACGGTGGTGAGCGGCGTCTCGGTTCGGCCGATGCTGCGAAGCAGGATGGAGACGTTGGCGGTAATCAACGCATAGGAAAGACCGAAGATCGCGCCCCATAGCGGGAGGTGCCCGCCGCCCGGCTGCGCGACGATCAGCACGCCGGCAAAGCCGGTGAGCACCGCCGCCCAGCGGTGCCAGCCGGTCGGTTCGCCGAGCACCAGCGCGCCGAGCACGGTGGCGAAGATCGGCACGGTGAATTGCAGCGTGGTCGCCTCCGCAAGTGGCAGGAGCGTCAGCGTGGTGAACAGCGCGACCATGCCCGCCAGACCTACGGCAGCGCGCCCGGCGTGGGCTGCGAGACGCTGTGTCTTGAGGCTGGCGATCCCGGGGCCGGCGACGGCTATCGCAAGCGTAAGCGGAATGCTGGCCAGCTGCCGGAAGAAGATGATCTCGCCCAACGAGGCGCCGCGTGCCTCGGCGAGCTTGCCGAGCAGACCCATGCCGACCACGCACATCATCGCGAACAGGCGCAGGCCGATCGCGGCGGGAATGCGGTCGCTGGCCATGCTTCCCTTTGCGCAGTGCAGCATGCGAGGACAAGGGTGATGTCGGTCGGGGCGATGTCGCAGGGGTGACGGGGCGTGCCCGCAACGATATGCGCGCTCCCCATGATCAAGCACGCGCTCCCCGTCACCCGCGAGGCGGACTTCGCCGCCTGGTACCAGGCCGTCATCGCCGAGGCCGACCTCGCCGAGGAGAGCGGCGTGCGCGGCTGCATGGTGATCCGGCCTTGGGGCTATGGCATCTGGGAGCGTATCCAGCGGCTGCTCGACGCGCGGATCAAGGCGGCGGGCTACGACAACACCTATTTCCCGTTGTTCATCCCGCTCGCCTATTTCGAGAAGGAGGCCGAGCACGTCGAGGGTTTCGCCAAGGAGATGGCGGTCGTCACCCACCACCGGCTGGTGGCGGACGGCAAGGGCGGGCTGATGCCCGATCCGGAGGCGAAGCTGGAGGAGCCGCTGGTCGTGCGGCCGACCTCGGAGACGGTGATCGGCACCGCCTTCTCGCGCTGGGTGCAGTCCTGGCGCGACCTGCCGGTGCAGATCAATCAATGGGCCAACGTCGTGCGCTGGGAGATGCGGACGCGGATGTTCCTGCGCACGTCGGAGTTCCTGTGGCAGGAGGCGCATTCGGCCTATGCCAGCGCGGACGCTGCGCGCGAGCAGACGATGGTGGGGCTGGAGGTCTACCGCAGCTTCGCCGAGGAGTCCGCGGCCATGGCGGTGGTCGCGGGCGAGAAGCCGGAGAACGAGCGCTTTCCCGGCGCGGTCGCGACCTATTCGATCGAGGCGATGATGCAGGACGGCAAGGCGCTCCAGGCGGGCACGTCGCATTTCCTCGGCACCAACTTCGCGAGCGCGCAGAACATCCGCTTCCAGAATGCGGCGGGCGAGCTGGAGCTGGCGAACACGATCAGCTGGGGCATGTCGACCCGCATGGTCGGCGGCGTCATCATGGTCCACGGCGACGACGATGGCCTGCGCGTGCCGCCGGCGATCGCACCGTGGCAGGTGGTGATCGTGCCGATGCTGCGCGATGCGCCGGAAGACGAAGCGGTCGTCAGCTATTGCAAGATGTTGCAGGTTGATCTTGCCAGGCAGACTGCGCTCGGTGAGCCGATCCGCGTGCTGCTCGATCTGAAATCCGCCAAGGCGGCGGCCAAGCGCTGGGCGTGGGTGAAAAAGGGTGCGCCGATCGTGATCGAGGTCGGCGGGCGCGACGTCGCGGGCGGCAACGTCTCGGTGATCCGGCGGACGGACCTCTACCGTGCGGACGGCAAGCTCAACAGCGCGGTCGTGGCACGCGACGGCTTCGTCGGCGAGGCGGGCGCGACGCTGGAGGCGATGCAGCGCGAGCTGCTGGCGCAGTCTCGCGCACGGCTCGATGCGAATGTGACGCGGGTGAACGACTGGGTAGGGGTGGAGGCGCATTTTGCCGGCACGGTGAAGAACCCGGGCTGGGCCGATGTCGCCTGGGCACGGCCGACCGGCGTAGCACTCGACGCGGTGGTGGAGCGGCTGAAGGCGCTCAAGCTGACCATCCGCAACGCGCCGATGGAGCAGGGGGAGGTGTCGGGCGTGTGCATCTTCACCGGCGAGCCTGCGGTCGAGCGTGTCTTGGTCGGGCGCGCCTACTGACCGCTCAGCAATTCTCGTACTTCCAGTTGCGGCGCTTGCCTTCGCGCAGCCAGCCGATCGCTTCGGCAACGCGCCTGGCACGGGTCTCGTCGCGTTTGGCCTCGCCGATCCACTCGCTATACTCGCGGCGGCAGCTTGGCGGGAAGGCCGCCCACGTTGCGCTCGCAACCGTATCGTCGGCGAGCGCGGCCGCCAGCGCGGGGGGCACCTCCGCCTCGGGCTTCGGGGCGCGAGCCGGCCGTTTGGGGCGCTCGTCCGAGTCGATCCGCGCCGCCGCTTCGCGGATTTGCGCGTCGAGTGTGGTGTCGTTCGGCAGGTCGGCAAGCGAGGTCAGCTTGCCGTACAGGCCCATGCCTGCGCGATCCGCGGCGGCGATACTCTCGAACGCCTTGCTGCCCAGCAACGCCTCGCGGTCCCAGAAGCCGAAGCTGGCATGCGCCTTGAAGGCGGCCATGCCGGCGAACGGCCGGTTCCGGTAGGTGAAGTGAGGCATGCTCCACTTGATCGTCTCCTCGACCTCGGGGCAGACGGCGTGGATACGCGCGCGCAGGTGGGTGAGGATCGGCTGTGCGAAGGCGGCGCGCCGGTCGATATAGGCGTCGATACGTGGATCGCTGTGCGGCATGCCCGGACCCCTTCTGCAACGATGCGGGGGAGAGCCGCCGGCTCGATCCCCCGCATGCCGCGCACGCCGGTGCCGGTTTCACCGGCGGCTCCCCCTCCGCGGACTATATTCTATTTTACGGCGTCACGGCAGGGCGGCCCCTAGCCGAACAGCGGACCAAAAAAAAGGGCCGGACTGCTGTCCGACCCTTGAAAGTTTTTAGGAGAGGATGCCTGAAAGGCGTGGTCCTTGTGCATCGCAGCAGGGAATACCGCAATTGCAAATTGTGCAACGCGTCATTGCCGCGATGCAAGCACCGCCCGCAACCGGTGGACGCGTCCTTTGCGGATGACGGAACGAGGGCCGCCCTCTATCTGCGGCACGATGCGCAAACCGACCCCAGGCCTTCCCAGCCGCGAGCAGATCCTCGACTTCATCGCGAACTCGGACGTGCCCGCAGGCAAGCGCGAGATCGCGCGCGCATTCGGGCTGCATGCCCAGGACAAGATCGCGCTCAAGGCGCTGCTCAAGGACATGGCCGACGAGGGGCTGATCGATTCGGCGCCGGGGCGGGCCTTTCACAAGATGGGCGGAGTGCCGAAGGTTACCGTGCTGCGCATCGCCGATGTCGACGACGGCGGCAATGTCTGGGCGGTGCCCGAGCGCTGGGAGGCCGAAACGCCGCCGCCGCGGCTACGCGTGCGCGAGCGCAAGCGTGGCGCGCTTGGCGTGGGGCAACGGGTGCTGGCGCGGACCGAGGAGGCCGGGAACGGCTGGATCGCGCACCCGATGAAGGTGCTGGCCGCCGTGTCCGAGCAGCTGCTGGGGGTGCTGCGCGAGGAAGGCGGACGGCTGTGGCTGACCTCGGTCGACAAGAAGGAGCGGCGCGAGATCGCGGTTTCGGACACAGGCGAAGCTGTTGCCGGCGACCTGGTGCTTGCCGAAAAGGCCGGGCGGCCGCCGCGGATCACCGCGCGCGTGGTGCAGCGGATCGGCGACCCCTTCGCGCCGCGCAGCTTCTCGCTGATCGCGATCCACGAGCACGGACTCTCCGACGCCTTTTCGGCCGAAGCGCTCGACGAGGCGGCGCGGGTCGCGATGCAGCCTGTGGGCGAGGATCGCGAAGATCTGCGCCATCTCCCGATCGTCGCGATCGACCCGGCGGATGCGCGCGACCATGACGACGCAGTATGGGCGGCGCCCGATGAGGACCCCGCCAATCCGGGCGGGTGGCAGGCGATCGTCGCGATCGCAGACGTCAGCTTCTACGTTCGCCTCGGCTCGGCGCTCGACCGCGAGGCGCGGGCGCGGGGCAATTCGGTCTACTTCCCCGATCGTGTCGTTCCGATGCTGCCGGAGGTGCTGTCGGCGGATGTCTGCTCGTTGAAGGAGGGCGAAGACCGGGCGGCGCTCGCCTGCCACCTGCAGCTGACCGCATCGGGGGCGCTGAAGGGCTGGCGTTTCAGTCGAGCATCGGTCCGCATCGCGGGCAACGTTGCCTATGAGGATGCGCAGGCCGTCGCGGACGCTGGCTTTGCCGACCCGCGGCTTGGACCGGTGCTGCGCCCGCTGTGGGAGTGCTGGCGGGCGCTCGCCAAGGCGCGCGATGCGCGGGCACCGCTCGAACTGGACTTGCCCGAACGCCGAGTGATGCTCGACGAGAAGGGGCGCATCCTCTCAGTCACGCCGCACGAGCGGCTCGACGCGCACCGGCTGATCGAGGACTACATGATCGCCGCCAACGTCGCTGCCGCCAAGGCGCTGGAAGCGAAGAAGGCGCCGGTGATGTACCGCGACCACGAGCCGCCGAGCCGTGAGAAGCTGGTCGCGCTCAAGGACTATCTGGAGACGTTCGGCGTCCCGTTCGCGCTTGGCCAGGTGATCCGGTCAGCGACCTTCAACCAGTTGCTCGACCGTGCCGGAGAGGCGGAGTTCCGGCCGCAGGTGATGGAGCAGGTGCTCAGGACGCAAACCCAGGCCTATTATGCGCCCGCCAATCAGGGGCACTTCGGTTTGGCGCTGGGCAGCTATGCGCATTTCACCTCACCGATCCGGCGCTACGCCGACCTGGTGGTGCATCGCGCGCTGGTCGGCGCCTATCAGCTCGGGCCGGGCGGCGCGTTGCCCGACGAGGGCGAGATGGAGCGGGTGGGCGAGGCGATCAGCCGGCTCGAGCGTCGCGCGATGGAGGCGGAGCGCGACACGATCGACCGCTACGTCGCGGCGTACCTCTCCGAGCGGGTCGGCGAGACGATGGAGGCGCGGATCACCGGCGTCGCCAACTTCGGCTTTTTCGCGACCGTCGAGGGTGTCGGCGGAGACGGGCTGATGCCGGTGCGCGACCTCGGCGGCGAGTATTTCCGCTTCGACGAGGGCGCGCGCACGCTGACCGGCGAGGCGAGCGGCGATGTCTACGCGCTGGGCCAGCGGCTGCCGCTCAGGCTGGCGGATGCGAACCCGGTGTCGGGCGCATTGCGTTTCGAGCTGCCGGGAGGCAGGGGCGCGGCGCCGACCGCTGCTCCGTCGCGCTCGCTGACACGGCGGGGGCGGCCGGGCAACATCCGGCACCAGGGCAAACGGCGCTGATCAGCCGGCGGTGAAGGTCAGCCCTGCCTTTGCCTGCAGCCGATCGCGCAACTCCGTGCCGAGCAGCGCGCCGGGGGTCCAGATGCCGCCCGCATGCTCACCCTCGGCCAGCAGCAGCGCGGTCTCGGCGATCATCTTGCTGGTCGAACCGTAGCCGGGGTCGCGGTCGCCGGTGACGACCGTGTCGATCCGCGCGCCGTCGGGCATCAGCCCGGCGAACAGGATGTCGTAATGGCCGCTGTCGCGCTCCTCCTTGGAGGGACCCTCGCCGGGCTCGGCGACATCGGCAGGGCCGCGGCGGAGGCGCTCGCCAAGCTCAA
>CAXTNG010000080.1:0-2061 GCA_964245475.1 uncultured Sphingomonas sp.
CCGGGCAACCAGATCCGCTTCTCGCTGACCCTTGACGGACGGCCGCTCACCGCCGTGCTCGACACCGGCGTCGGCGCCACCGTGCTGTCGGCCAGGTCCGCAGCGGTCGATTCGGCGCGGCTCACGCCCGATGGCCGGGCGACCGCGATCGGCGGCGACGTGGCGATCGACCGGATGCCGACGCGCGCGATCGCCATCGGCGCGCTCAGCCGCAGCGGCGGCGGGGTGGTGGTGACCGCATTGCCGGCGCTCGCCACGGGCAGCGGCACCGCAGTCGACATGCTGGTCGGCGGCGATCTCCTCGGCGGCCTCGCGCTCGACATCGACTATGCCAACAAGCGCTTCCGCCTGCTTCCCTCCGGCCGGCTGCCGTTCGTCGGCCGCACCGCGCCGCTCGCCATCTCGCCGCGGCGGCAGGTGTACGAGAGCGCGATTACGCTCGGCGGGCGGACGATCAGGCCGATGATCGTCGACACCGGCGACGGATCGGCAATCACCGTCACCCAGCCCGGCTGGACCGCCGCCGGTCTCGCCAGGCTGCCGACGACCAGCGCGATCGCCTACGGCCTCGCCGGACCCGTCGTGACGACGCTGGCGATCGTCCCCGCGCTCGGCGTCGGCGAGCTGGAGGCGCGAACGGTCGAGGTCCGCACCGAGGCAGCGGGCGGCTTCTCGCAGGTGATCGGGGCGGCAGGACGGATCGGATCGGGGTTCCTGCAGAATTATCGCGTGCTGCTCGATCCCGCCGCCGGGCGGATGGTGCTGAGCCCCGGCCCCGATGCCGACCGTCCGCCGCTGCGCTCGACCAGCGGGCTGCTCCTCGGGCTTCAGCGTGACCGGCTGAAGGTGCTCCACGTCATGGCGAACGGCCCTGCCGCCGCGGCGGGGTGGAAGGACGGCGAGACGATCTGCGCGATCGACGGCCGGCCGATCCCGCCGGACTACCCGACCAGCCCGCTCGCTCGCTGGTCGGTGGCGGAGCCGGGCACCAATGTGCGGCTTACTCTGTGCAGCGGCGGCGAGCGGACGCTGACCCTGATGCGGTTCTACTGAGGTGTGCCCTCGACGGGCTGTATCGGGGGCAGCCAGCCGCCGCGTAGCCGCTCGAGGATCGCGGCATCGCCACTCAGCGGCACCGGCGCACCGGTCGTCACCTCGCGCAGCGTGAGCCCCGCATCGGCCAGGTCCAACTCGCGGCCATAAATCCGTCCCTGCCCCAAGGCGAGCGTCAGTATCCGTGCGCGGACCTGCGGGAGATTCATTGCAGGGCCTCGGCTGTTCGCGGCATTGGCGAGGAGCAGCATCAGTTCCTGCTCGTCGGGTGATCGCCCCGTCGCGGCGCGAAACCGGGCCAAGAGGATCTCTGTCCGTGCGCTGGCGAACGGAGACGTGCCACGGTTCCAGATGGTGTCGAAGACGAAGGCGAAGCCGCGCTCGGAATGCAGACCGAGATCGGCTGCGATCCGCCGCGCGCGCACCACCCATGGTTGCAGGGCATCGAACTGTATTCGCTGAAAGGCGGGAACGGCGCCTAACGCGCGAAAGCGGCTCTTCCAGGCCTCTGTAACCCGGCGGCTCTCGGTCATCGCTGCCGCTCCCGCCTCCCCGGCTTCGGCTCCCCGCATTGCGATCAGCCGTGCGACGAACGCGGCCTGGTCGCCCATGATGCGATCGAATGCGCGAGGATCGGCCGCGCGCATCGCGCCGAGCACCGGCTGCAGCGTGTTGCGCTCGAGGCTCCACGAACCGATGCCGAACTCGACATCGGGCCGGACCAGGCCGGGCACCGCGGTCGAAAACGGGTCGAGATTGCCGAACTCGAATTGTGAGGTCAGTAATATGGCCTTCCACGACAGCGGGTCGCCGGCGAAGCGGGTCATCGCCGCTTCGATCTCGGCTGCGGTGAAGCCCAGCCGGTCGGCGGTGGCGTCGTCGATCAAGCCCAGCGGGCGCGGCTCGTCCTGCACGGCGAAGGACGCGTGAATCATGCGGGGCGGGAGCGCGCCCGTACGCGGCGGGCGGCTGCGGGCCGACCGCGCGGCGGCGCCGAGCAGCACGGCG
>CAXTNG010000080.1:2071-8959 GCA_964245475.1 uncultured Sphingomonas sp.
GTCATGGGTGAGGAGCACCACCTTGGCCCGGCCGCCGAGCCTCGTGCGGATGTAGCTCGCCGCCGCCTCGCCCAAGACCTTGCCGGTCAGGTATTGCGGCGCGTTGAGCAGCGACACGGCGGGCGGCGGCACGATCTGCAGGGTCACCATGTCCCCCGCGCGCGTCTGCGCGGCAAGCCGGATACGCGCGCGGCCCTGAACGTCCGAGACGGTGGAGCTGCCGTCGCCCTGCGTGCCGATCCGCACGTTAGGCAAAGGCTGGTTGACCGAGTTGCGCACGCTGACCACGATGATCCCGTTCTCCGCCCACACCGGGGCGGCGAGGGCAAGGAGCAGGAAAGCGAGGCGGCGCACCGGGCTCACCGCTCCGGCAACATCAGCCGCACGCCGCTGTCGCCGGCCATCACATATTGGTCGAGGGTGGCGCCTTTCGCCTCGACGTGCAGCGCGACCTGCTGGCCATCGGCCGCTTGGGTGCCGAGTGCGAAATTGCCGCGCGCGTCGGTCGTCGTCGTTTCGTCGGGATAGCCGACCACGCTGACCTCCGCGCCTGCGACTGCCCTGCCGCGGGTGTCGGCAAGCAGCCCGCGCACGCTGGCGCCGCCCGCGCGGCGCAGCTGGACGGTGACGGCGGGGTTCAGGTCGCTCGCGAGCGCCAGCCCGGCCTGGCCGCGCAGGAACGCGCTCGCCTGCCGGGCGTAGACCGTCATCCGGCCGTGGGCGGGGCGGCTCGCGGCGGGGATCGCGAACTCCCAGCCGCCGCGCACCGCCTTAGCCTCGCCGCCCACCGAGCTCCAGACCTCGGCCTCGTCGACCGGATCGCCGGCCGGCGACAGCACGATCGCGCGGATGCGGTAGACCTGCGCAGCGCTGTCCTTCCGCGCGAGATAGTCGGCGAGGATCGGCAGCGCCCCGAGGACGACGATCGCGATCGCGCCGATGACGGCGAGCTTCGGGTTGCGGCCCCGGCCGAGCAGGAAAAGCAGTGCGGCGATGCCGAAGGCGGCGAGGCTCCATCCGGTGGAAACCTTGGCGGCGGCGCCGAGCAGTGCACCCATGTCGCTCCTCCGACCTTAATCCGCCATCGCGATCCCTATGGCGAGCATCATAGCCAACATCGCCGCCATCTGCACGCTTCGCCAGTCGATCGGGCCGATCCGGTCGAGGTCCGCACGCGCCCGCCGCGCCCGGTCAGCGAATTCCGCTGCGACCGCTACGATGCCGGCTCCGCCCGCAGCGACCCAGGCGAGCGCCATCAGCCGACCAGCTTGTCGACCTTGTCCTGCAGCCGCACTAGCTCGGCGCGGAGCGAGGCGATCTCCTCGTCCTTGGACACAGCCGACGGTGCCGCCGCGCCTGCCGTCAACGGCGGCTTGAACGCCTTGGCCGCGGTCTCGAACATCGCCATGTTGCGCTTGGCGATCTCGGCGAACGGGGTGTGGGCGAACGCGCCCTCGACCGCCGACTTGAACTGCTCGTGGTTGCGGCGGAAGCTGTCCATCGACGCCTCCAGATAGCCGGGCACCACCGCCTGCATCGAATCGCCGTACATTGCGATCAGCTGGCGCAGGAAGTTGACCGGCAGCATCGGCTGGTCGCCGCGGCCCTCCTCCTCCATGATGATCTGGGTGAGGACATTGTGGGTGATGTCCTCTTCCGACTTGGCGTCGACGACCTTGAAGTCGCGACCCTCGCGGGTCATCGCCGCCAGGTGATCGAGGGTGATGTAGGAGGAGGTCTCGGTGTTGTAGAGGCGGCGGTTGGCGTATTTCTTGATGACGACGATGCCGTCACCCAACTGGTTTTTCTTCATCGACGCTCCCCTGGCGGTATGGCTCGGGTTGTACGCCGCTCCCTGTCGCGCTGCAATATCGCGCGTGCGGTGACGGCGTCCCGCAATGTTGCGCAGCACGGGCGCAACAACGGGGTGAACGCCGGTGTGCGGCGCGGCAATGCTCTGGATTGCCGTAGCATGCGGAGCTAAGGGCGGCTGCAAACCGGAGAGGGACCGTCCATGACCAGCCAGCCCAGCGACATCGTCATCACCGCCGCCAAGCGCACTCCGGTAGGCAGCTTCCTCGGCGCCTTCGCCTCCACCCCTGCGCACGAGCTCGGCCGGATCGCGATCGAGGCGGCGCTGGAGCAGGCCGGGGTCAAGGGCGAGGAGGTGAGCGAGGTCATCATGGGCCAGGTGCTCACCGCCGGCCAGGGCCAGAATCCCGCGCGCCAGGCGTCGATGGCGGCGGGCGTGCCCAAGGAAGTGCCCGCCTGGGGGCTCAATCAGGTGTGCGGATCGGGCCTGCGCGCGGTCGCGCTCGCGGCGCAGGCTGTGCAGACCGGCGACGCGTCGATCGTCGTCGCCGGTGGGCAGGAGTCGATGTCGATGTCGAACCACGCCCAATCGCTGCGTCCGGGCACCAAGATGGGCGACATGCAGCTGGTCGACACGATGATAAAGGACGGGCTGACCGACGTCTTCAACGGCTATCACATGGGGATCACCGCCGAGAACCTCGCCGAGCAGTACCAAGTGACGCGCGGCGAGCAGGACACGTTCGCGGTGCGCTCGCAGAACCTGGCCGAGAAGGCGCGCAGCAGCGGCCGCTTCAAGGACGAGATCGCGCCGGTGACGATCAAGGGCCGCAAGGGCGACACGGTCGTCGCCGACGACGAATACATTCGTGCGGGCGCGACCGTCGACGGCATCACGGGGCTGCGCCCGGCGTTCAAGAAGGACGGTACGGTGACCGCGGCCAACGCCAGCGGGCTCAACGACGGCGCCGCGGCGATCGTCGTGATGAGCCGTGAGGAAGCAGAGAAGCGCGGCACCCCCATCCTCGCCACGATCAGGAGCTGGGCGACCGCGGGCGTCGACCCGTCGCTGATGGGCATCGGCCCGGTGCCGGCGTCGAAGAAGGCGCTGGAGAAGGCGGGCTGGACGGTGGGCGACCTTGACCTGATCGAGGCCAACGAGGCGTTCGCGGCGCAGGCGCTGTCGGTCGGCAAGGAACTCGGCCTCGACCCCGAGAAGGTCAACGTCAACGGCGGCGCGATCGCGATCGGCCATCCGATCGGCGCCAGCGGCGCGCGCGTTTTGACTACTTTGCTCTACGAGATGGGCAAGCGCGACGCCAAGAAAGGGCTGGCGACGCTGTGCATCGGCGGTGGCATGGGAATCGCCATGTGTCTGGAACGTGACTGAGTCGTTTCACGCCAAATTCCAGAACTTGCATCCAAAACCCCGAATCCGCCGTACCCGCCGCCGTGCGGCGCGGGCATATGTCGAAGTGTGACATGGAAGTAACAGATGAAGGCGAACTGAACGATCCATTCATCTTTCGCTTGCCCGCAGCCCTTCGTTGAATTCAGGTGTCCCATCCCGGTCCGCCGGCCGCATCGATTTTCGAACATGGGGTATCCGATGAAGTTAACTTCCCTCCTTTCCGCGACCGCGCTCGCCGGTTCCTTTGCGTTGGCGCCGGCCGCTCAGGCGCAGACGACGCAGTCATCGACGGTTCCTGCAACGACAACCGGTAATCGGCCAGCGTTGCCCGACGAGGCCCCGAGCGCGGAGCCCGAGGCGTCCGGAAACGATGTCGTCGTTACTGGATCGCGCATTCGGCGACCGAATCTAGAATCCACAGTTCCGATCACTTCGATCAGTGGCGAGCAGTTCTTCCAACAGGGTGACACCAATATCGGCGACACGCTGAACGACCTGCCGCAGCTGCGCAGCACCTTTTCCCAGCAGAACCCGGGACTGGGGATCGGCATCGCGGGCCTCAACTTGCTCGACCTCCGCGGCCTAGGCACGGCGCGTACGCTCGTGCTCGTCAACGGTCGGCGTCATGTCGCCGCCGACATCCTCAACAATGCCGTGTCGCCGGACATCAACAGCATCCCCAACGACTTGATCGAGCGTGTCGATGTGGTCACGGGCGGCAACTCTGCGGTCTATGGTTCCGACGCGATCGCCGGCGTGGTCAACTTCGTGCTGCGCCGCGACTTTGACGGCTTCCAGCTGCGCGGTCAGGCGGGCGTCTCGCCTCGCGGGTTCGGCGGCAACCAATATGTTTCAGGAATGTACGGCAAGAATTTCGCCGAGGGCCGCGGCAACATCACCCTGCATGCCGAATATGCCAATCAGGAGCGCGTATTCGGTTCCTCGCTTCCCTGGCTTAACTCGGTCGATGCGTTCGGCGTGGTCGATGTCGACACTTCCGGCCTGCCCAACGGCAGCGACGGTTTTCCGGACTCAATCTTCCTTCGCGACAACCGCAGCGCGTCGATCAACAGGTTCGGCCTGATTCCCATCACGCAGCCCCGCGACGACCCCTCGACCGCGGCTAACGAGGCGCTTTGCGGCATCGGCGCCGGCCCGAGCAACGGCGCGACGTCCTCCGCTGGCGGCGTGCCGTACAACTGCACCTACCTTTTCGATCCAGCCGGTGGCCTCGTTCCCCAAACCGGCAGCCGCTACAATGCCGGCATCATCGGAGGCATTCTCGGCGGCAACGGCCAGACGGGACGCGAGAATCAGCTGCTCTCGATTCAGCCACAGGTGCGGCGCTACAATCTCAACCTGCTGAGCCACTTTAAGGTGAGCGATGCGTTCGAGCCGTTCGTCGAAGCCAAGTGGAACCGGGTGGACGCAGTCGGCAACAATGCCAGCCCGACAGGGATCCAAGGCACGTTCGGCCAGTTCGACTTTCGCGAGCGCTTCCGTCTCGACAATCCGTTCCTGACGACGGCGCAACGCAGCCAGATCGCCAACCTGATCCTTGCCTCGGGCTGCAACACCAGCCTGACGGTGGCGTGCGCGACCGCGGCAGGCGGCGTCGCCGCCCGTTCGACGACCTCGGGGCAGGGCACCGGCGGTCCGCTCAACGCGGCCGACATCAGTGCGGTCAATTCGGGCAGCTACCGTTTCGTCGATGCCCGGTCGCTGGAGGACGTGGGCAACCGCGACGAGGTGTTCCGGCGCGATACCTATCGCATCGTCGGCGGCGTGCGCGGCAACTTCAATGACGACTGGAACTACGAAGTTTCGGCAAACTATGGCAGGTTCGATCAGACGGTGGATACGAACGGCTATGTCGACCGCCAGCGTCTCATGCTGTCGCTCGATGCCGGGCGAAATCCGATAACGGGGCAGATCCAGTGCCGCGCGCAGTTCGATGCGACGGCGGCTGTTGGGTTCGACACCGGCTCCTATCAGACTGGCAGCGCTTCCCGCGGCAACGCAGGTCAGGCTAGCAGGCTTGCAGCCGATGTCGCCGCCTGCGTGCCCTACAATCCGTTCGGCGCGGCCAACAACGCCGCGGCGGTAAGCTACTTCACGCGTCACGCCCACACCGACGCCTCGCTCGAGCAGTTCGTCCTTAGTGCCTTTGTCGCCGGCGACTTGAGCCAGTTGTTTGAGCTGCCCGGCGGGCCGATCCGCTTCGCCCTCGGCGGGGAATACCGGCGTGAGGACGGCACCTACTTCGACGATCCGTTCGTGACTGAGGGTAATGCGACGCTCGGCACCCAGACGAACACCAATGCCGTCGTCATCGGGAACTTCGACCCGCCCGCGTTCAAGGTCAAGGAAGCGTACGGCGAGCTTCAGGTCCCGCTCGTCAAGGACGTCTTTCTTCTTCACGAGCTGACGCTGAGCGGCGCTGGCCGGGTCGCCCATTACAACGGCGCCACGGGCACCGTCTGGGCGTACAACGCGGGCGTGGACTGGGCGCCGGTGAGCGATCTTCGGCTGCGGGCCAATTACAGCAAGGCGGTTCGCGCACCGAACCTGTCCGAACTGTATTTCCCCGCGGTTGCGAACTTTGCGCCCGGGTTTGTCGATCCCTGCTCGCCGAATTCGCTCGCCAACAATCCGAACCGTCCGGCAAATTGCCTGGCGCAGGTCGGAGGGAATGCGACGATCCTCGCTGGCATCCCCAACGTCACGCAGTCCCTGCCGGTCATCAGCGGCAGCAACCCCAACCTTACCGCGGAAACGTCGCGATCGCTGACGGTCGGCGGCGTGTTCCAGCCGCGATTCGTGCGCGGTCTGTCGCTTAGCGTTGACTATTATCGAATCAAGGTCAGCAATGTCATCGTTTCCTTGGGCGCTCAGGCGATCGCGAATAACTGCGTCGACCAGCCGACTACCGCGAACGTGTTCTGCACCCTATTCCAGCGTTACTTGGGTTCCGGTCCTGGTCCGCTGGGCGAGGTGACCGGCCAGATTAAGGGCAATACGCTGATCCAGGCGGGCGTCAACTTCGCAGCGCGTGTTCGGCGAGGCATTGACGTGAACCTTGCCTATCGGACCGACATTGCGAGCAACGTGAAGTTGAACACTAACGTGATTTACACGCATAGCCTGCAGGTCAGCAATTTTGAGAACCCAGCGCTGCCCAAGTTCGAGAACCGGGTTCTCAGCGAACTCGGTGATCCGAAGGATGAATTCCGTTGGGATACCGACGTGAGCTTCGGGGCTGTCACCCTGGGGTATCGACTGCACTATATCGGCAAGATGTTCACCAGCACTTATGAGAACTTCAATGCGCTGGACTCGGCTTGCACCACCGCCGGCTGCCCGCCGCTGAACCTAGACGTGGTCGGCATCCGCGAGTATCCGGAGACCTTCTACCACGATCTCCGGCTCGGGTTCACGTTGAACAAGAGCACCGAATTCTACGCCGGTGTCGATAACGTTCTTGATACGCACCCGCCTTACGGCCTGTCGGGCACCGGTACGAGCGGCACGGGCGGCGACCGTGGCACGGGTAACGCGGCGATCTACGACGCGTTCGGGCGCAAGGTCTACGTGGGCTTCCGCGCACGATTCTGAGAGGAACGACATTCCATGTGCCTTGAAGGGCGGGGGTCACAACCCCGCCC
>CAXTNG010000080.1:8969-11237 GCA_964245475.1 uncultured Sphingomonas sp.
GCGGTACACAGCGCGCAGCAAGCGGCAGCCGCGGGCAAGGCGGCGGACGGGCTCGCTCTGCTCACCACCGCCGGCGACGCGGGCGATGCCGACGCGCTGATGGAGCATGCGATCTGGCACCTGGCGGGCGTCCACGTTCCCCGCGACGTGCCCGCCGCGCGCGCGCTGCTCCGCCGGGCGGCGGCGGGCGGCCATCCTGACGCCGCGCTGATGGAGGTGTCGCTGACCGCCAACGGCAGCGGCGGCCCTGCCGACTGGCCGGCCGCGCTCGCGCTGCTGCGCGATGCGGGCAAGCGCGACGATGTGGCTCGCCGGCACCTTGCCCTCCTCGATGCCGTGGCGTTGACGGAGAGCGGCGCCCCTGCCGGGTTGCCGAAGGGCCAGGCGCTTGCACCCGGCGGCGCGGTGGTGCGCTTTCCGAATCTGCTGACCCGTGCCGAGTGCGAGCATGTCGCGCGTGCCGCGGCCGACTGGCTCGAGCCCGCGGTCGTCGTCGACCCGAACACCGGCCGGCAGGTCCGCCACCCGCACCGCACCTCCGACGGGACGGTGATCGGCCCCACGCGCGAGACGCTGCCGATCCGCGCGATCAACCTGCGCATCGCCGCTGCCAGCAACACTGCCGTCGAGCAGGGTGAGGCGCTCACCGTGCTGCGCTATCAGCCAGGGCAGGAGTACAAGCTCCACTTCGATTCGCTGCCGGGCACCCGCAATCAGCGGGTGATGACGATGCTGCTGTACCTGAACGAGGGGTTCGTTGGCGGCGAGACGGTGTTTCCCGAATATGGCCTGAGCGTCAGGCCCAAGGGCGGCGACGCGCTCCTGTTCACCAACACGCTCCCCGACGGCACCGCCGACCCGCGCGCACGCCACGCGGGCGTGCCCGTGCGGCAGGGCACCAAATGGCTCGCGACCCGCTGGATCAGGGCGCGGCCGTTCAGCCCGTGGACCGGGCCGGAGGCCGCCTAGTGCCAGACCCGATCGAAGCGGCGGCCGAGGGACGTGAGCAGCTCATATTGTGACAAGCCGGACGCAGCCGCCGCTTCGGGCAATGCAAAGGCGATTTCGATCGTATCGCCCTCTGCCAACCCGGGCGCAGCCGATACGTCGATCGCGGTCAGGTCCATCGAGACGCGCCCGAGCACCGGCAGCGCGACGCCGCCCGCCAGGGCGTGGCCGGTGCCGGAGAAGCCGCGGAAATAGCCGTCGGCATAGCCGATGTTGAGGATCGCCACCTCCGTATCGGCGGGCGCGGTCCAGGTCGCGTTATAGCCGACCGTCTCGCCGGCAGGCACGCGGCGGCGCTGCAGGATGTCCGCTTCCGGCCGCACGACCTGCGCGATGACCCCCGCCAGTTCGCCGCGCGGCACCCCGCCGTAGAGCGCGAGGCCGGGCCGGACGAGGTCGAAGGCGAAATCGGGCCCGAGCGCGATGCCGGCCGAATTGGCGAGACTGACCCTTCTGGCCGGCATGCGGGCCGCTATCGCAACGAGTGCATCGCGCTGCTGCGCATTCATAGCCCGAGCCTCCGGCGTGGCCTCGTCCGCGCAGGCGAGATGGCTCATCAGCGTATCGACCGCGAGGCCGTCGAGCAGTCCGTCCGCAACCTCCTGCGCCGAGACGCCGAGCCGGTTCATGCCGGTGTCGACCATCACATCGCACACGCCGCCACCCGCCTCCCGCCAGCGCGCCACCTGCCGTGCGGTATTGAGCACCGGCCGCGCCGCTGCACCGGCGGCGACCGGCATGTCGGTGTCGCGCACCCCGTGGAGCACCGACACGGACAGCCCGAGCGGCGCCAGCGCGGTCGCCTCCGCCCAGGTCGCGACGTAGAAGTCGCGGCATCCCGCCTCCGCCAGCCGCCGCGCGACCTCGAGCGCGCCGAGGCCGTAGCCGTCCGCCTTCACCGCCGCGCCGCACGCGGCCGGGCCGCTCAGGCGGTCGAGCGCGCGCCAGTTCGCGGCGAGGGCTGCGCCGTCGAGGCGCAGGCGCAGCGGTGCGGAGGTCGGCATCTCGGACACCCTCCCGCCCTCGACCGCCGGCGCGCAGGCGTCAAGCGGGCGGCGGACCGGGGGAGTTGACGGCAACGGCTTGCGTCGCCGACACAAAACCATGCCCGCGCTGCTTCGCCTCCTCGCCGTCCTCGCGCTCATCGTCATCGTCGCCGTGCTGCAGACCCTCGACAAGGGGACCTCGGCGAGCCTCGCGCAGCAGCGCGACACCCAGGCCGTCTCGGTCGGGGAGCGCGAGATGGAGGCCGCCCGGAGC
>CAXTNG010000080.1:11247-11781 GCA_964245475.1 uncultured Sphingomonas sp.
GCGTGGTGCGGGTCGTCACCATCGCGGTGGTCGACGGGCAGGTGGTCGGCTTCGGCCACGGCAGCGGCGTCGCGGTTGCGCCCGACCGGATCGTCACCAACGCGCACGTCGTCGACCTTGCCGAGCGCTACCCGGGCAACGTCGTCATCGGCGTCGTGCCGTCGGAGGGTGCCAAGGCGTTCCAGGGACGAGTCGTGGCCTACGATCCCCAGGCGGACCTCGCGCTGATCGCCTTCGACGGCGCGAAGCTGCCGCCCGCGACGCTCTACACCGGCCCGATGGGGGAGGGCGACGCAGCGGTTGCGCTCGGCTACCCCGGCAACGTCGACCTCGCCACCGCGCGCTCAGCCGCCGACTATATCACCCCAACGACGCCGGTGCGCTCCGAAGGCGTGCTGTCCGGCCGCCGCGCGTTGTCGGGGGTAGAGGTGCTGCTCCACACGGCGAGCATCGCGCGCGGCAACTCGGGCGGGCCGCTGCTCGACCGCTGCGGGCGGGTGATCGGGATCAACTCGGCGATCACCCGCGGCGAGG
>CAXTNG010000081.1:0-4330 GCA_964245475.1 uncultured Sphingomonas sp.
GCTCGGCCCCGACGGCCGCATCCGCGCCGCCAACCGCGTGTTCCGCCTGCGTGCGCTGGGCAAGGATGAGGCCGACGGCTCCGGCATCGAAGGCCGAGACTTCGCGCGCTTCCTGATCACCGATAGCCGCGGCCTCGTCCGTTTCGAGCGCGAGGGGATCGAGGGCACGCCGCTGCGCATCCTCCAGGTGCCGTTCGCCGCGGACGACGACGCCGGCATGCTGGTCGCGCTGGTCGACGACGAGGACGACGGGCCCGCGATCGGCGCCTCCGCATCCGCGCACGTCCGTACATTGGTCAGCCTGATGCCGTTCGGCATGGCGCTGGTCGACCGCGACGGGCGCTTCCTGCAGATGAACGATGCCTTCATGCGCGCCGCCGCAGTCAACCACGCCGCGCCGCCGCTCTACCCCGGCGATCTGGTGGTGCGCGAGGACAAGGCCGCGGTCGCCGACGCGATCCGCCGCTTCGCCAGCGGCGCGACCCATTCCGCCGACATGGCGATTCGGCTGAAGGATCACCCCGACGAGCCGGTCGCGCTCACCATCGCTGGTGCGCGGGGCCTGGGCGATGCGGCGGTGCTCTTGAGCCTCAAGGACAACAGCGAGGAATCGCGCCTGAAGCGCGAGGTGGCGCAGGCGACCAAGATGCAGGCGGTGGGCCAGCTCGCCGGCGGCGTCGCGCACGATTTCAACAACATCCTCACCGCGATCATCGGCCATTGCGATCTGATGCTGATGCGCCACTCGCCCGGCGACAGCGACTATGACGACATTCAGCAGATCAGGACCAACTCGAACCGTGCCGCCGGGCTCACCCGCCAGCTCCTCGCCTTCTCGCGCCAGCAGACGCTCCGGCCGCAGATCCTCCAGCTGCCCGACGTCGTCTCCGAAGTCTCCAATCTGCTCAAGCGGCTGATGGGCGAGCAGATCAGGCTCGACATGCAGCATGGCCGCGACCTGGGACCGATCCGCGCCGACCCCGGACAGCTGGAGCAGGTGGTGGTCAACCTCGCGGTCAATGCGCGCGACGCGATGATCAGCCACAACCCGCGCGGCGGCGGCACGCTGACCATCCAGACGCGCAGCGTCCCCGCGCACGAGGTCCGCCGCATGTCCGACGACGTGCTGCCGGTTGCCGACTATACCGGTCTGTTCGTCAAGGACACCGGCGGCGGCATCCCGCCCGAGGTGCTGCCCAAGATTTTCGAGCCCTTCTTCACGACCAAGGAAGTGGGCAAGGGCACCGGACTTGGTCTGTCGACCGTCTACGGTATCGTCAAGCAGTCTGGCGGCTATATCTTCGCGGACTCGGACCCGGGCCACGGCGCCACCTTCTCCATCTTCTTCCCCGTCCACGCCGCCGCCGCCGCGACACCGCGGCTCACCAGCGCGCGCGGGCTTCCCAAGCCAGCGGACGTCTGGGGCACCGGTACGATCCTGCTCGTCGAGGACGAGGACATGGTCCGCGCTGTCGCCGAGCGCGCGCTCACCCGCCAGGGCTATCAAGTGCTCACCGCCGAGAACGGCGAGGTTGCGCTGGATGTGCTGGCGAAGAGCGGGCGGCCCGACCTGCTCGTCTCCGACGTGGTGATGCCGACGATGGACGGCCCGACGATGGTCCGCCGCGCGCGCGAGCGCTACCCGGATCTGCCGGTCATCTTCATGTCGGGCTATGCCGAGGAGCAGCTGCGCAAGTCGATCGACTTGCCCGACGTGTCGTTCCTGCCGAAGCCGTTTTCGGTGCAGCAGCTCGCCGAGGCTGCGCGCGACGCGCTTGCCCGGCGCTAAGCAATTTCTACCAGGCCGATAAGCCGATTTGGGTGGAGGGCACTGGAACGGATGCGAAATGTCTCGTAGGATGGAGGCGATGACGTCTCCCCGCAACATCCTCATCGTCGAGGACGAGCCGCTGATCGCGATGATGCTCGAAGACTTTCTCGAACTCCTCGACCGCAGCGTCGCGGGGGTGGCAGACACGGTCGCCACGGCGCTTTCGCTGCTCGCCGGCGGCGGGGTCGATGCCGCAATCCTCGACGTCAATCTCCGCGGCGGCGAGAAGAGCACGGCGATCGCCGACGCCTTGGAGGCGCAGGGCATTCCCTTCCTGTTCGCCAGCGGCGGCAGCGACGATAGCGTAGACGAGCGGTTTCGAGACCGCCCGCTGCTGCAAAAGCCGTTCACGATGGACGGCGTAGCGAAGGCTCTCGAAGGGCTCTAAACTCCTCCCCGGCACGGGGAGGGGGACCGCGCCCGCAGGGCATGGTGGAGGGGGCTCTCGACCAGCGGTTCGCTCGCGACGAGCCCCCTCCACCATGCTGCGCATGGTCCCCCTCCCTGCAAGCGGGGAGGAACTGGCCCGAAATCTTCTTGCACCCTCCACCTCCTTCGCGACATAGCCGCGCGCCATGACCCAGTTCGACAAGTCCCGCCTGCCGAGCCGCCACGTCTCGGTCGGCCCGGAGCGCGCGCCGCACCGCTCCTATTATTACGCGATGGGCCTGACCGAGGAGGAGATCGCGCGGCCCTTCGTGGCGCTCGCCAGCGCGGGCAACAATTCGGCGCCGTGCAACACCACGCTCGACGCGCAGGCGGACGCCGCGCAGGCCGGCGTGATCCAGGGCGGCGGCATGCCGCGGCGGTTCAACACGATCACCGTCACCGACGGCATCGCGATGGGCCATCAGGGGATGAAGTCGTCGCTGGTCAGCCGCGAGGTTATCGCCGATTCGATCGAACTGTCGATGCGCGGCCATTGCTATGACGCGCTCGTCGGCTTCGCGGGGTGCGACAAGTCGCTGCCCGGCATGATGATGGCGATGCTCCGTCTCAACGTGCCGTCGATCTTCGTCTACGGCGGCTCGATCCTGCCCGGCCGCTACAAGGACAGGGACATCACGGTCGTCGACATGTTCGAGGTCGTCGGTCGCTTCGCTGCGGGCACTTGCCCGATCAGCGAGCTCCACGAGATGGAGAAGGTCGCGTGCCCCGGCCACGGCGCGTGCGGCGGGCAATATACCGCGAACACGATGGCGTGCGTCGGCGAAGCGATCGGGCTGTCGCTGCCGAACAGCAACATGGTCCCCGCACCCTATGCAAGCCGCGAACAGATCGCTGTCGCCGCCGGATACCAGGTGATGGAATTGCTGGAACACAATCTGCGTCCGCGCGATATCTGCACCCCCGCCGCCTTCGTCAACGCCGCGCGCGTCGTTGCGGCAACCGGCGGCTCGACCAACGCCGCGCTCCACCTGCCCGCGATGGCGCATGAGGCGGGAATCGAGTTCGACCTCCACGACGTTGCGGAGGCTTTCAAGTCAACTCCTTACATCGCGGACCTTAAGCCCGGCGGCAAGTACGTCGCCAAGGACATGTACGAGGCGGGCGGCGTCTACATGCTGATGAAGACGATGCTGGCGAACGGCCTGCTTGATGGCGAGTGCCTGACCGTCACTGGCAGGACGCTCGGCGAGAACATCGATCAGGTCACCTGGAACCCCGACCAGAAGGTCATCTACGACGTCGCGACGCCAATCACTCCGACCGGCGGCGTCGTCGGTCTGCGCGGCAGCCTGGCGCCCGACGGTGCGATCGTGAAGGTCGCCGGCATGCACCGTCTCAAGTTCGAAGGCCCCGCACGTGTCTTCGAGTGCGAGGAGGACGCCTTCGCCGCAGTCGAGGCGCGCTCGATCGCCGAGGGCGAGGTCGTTGTCATCCGCTACGAGGGCCCCAAGGGCGGCCCCGGCATGCGCGAGATGCTGTCGACCACCGCCGCGCTCTACGGCCTGGGCATGGGCGAGAAGGTCGCACTGATCACCGATGGCCGCTTCTCCGGCGCGACCCGCGGCTTCTGCATCGGTCACGTCGGGCCGGAAGCGGCAGAGGGCGGGCCGATCGCGCTGGTCGAGAACGGCGACACGATCCGTATCGACGCCGAAGCCGGCACCATCGACCTGCTCGTCGCCGGCGACGTGCTGGCGGCACGCCGCGCTGCCTGGCACCCGCGCGAGAACGACTACGGCTCGGGCGCGCTGTGGCGCTACGCCCGCACGGTCGGCGCCGCTTACAAGGGCGCGGTTACCCATCCGGGCGCAGCGGCCGAGCGCCATGTCTATGCGGACATCTAGCGCGCCGGCACGGCGATGATCGGCATCGAGGACCAGCCGATCCTGACCGCAGCGCAGATGCGCGTGGCGGAGGAGCGGGCCGTCGCGGCAGGCACGCCGCTCGCGACGCTGATGGACCGGGTAGGCGAAGGAGTCGCCGAGGCAGCCCGACGGCTGGCGCCGGGCGCCGAGGTGCTGATCCTGTGCGGCCCCGGCAACAACGGCG
>CAXTNG010000081.1:4340-6609 GCA_964245475.1 uncultured Sphingomonas sp.
GCGCTACGTCGTCCGTTTCCTCTTCGACACCGCCGGCGCCGAGGGCCGGGCCGCCTCGCGCCCGGTGCGGATGAGGCAAAATCACTCCGGGGAGAGCGATGGCACTCATTTCCCCCTGCGGCCGGGCGCCGAGGTGCTGATCCTGTGCGGCCCCGGCAACAACGGCGGCGACGGCTGGGTCGCCGCTGCGACGCTCGCGGGCAGTGGCCACCCCATCCGCGTCGCCGCACTCGGCGAGCCGACGACCGGCCTCGCCCGCGCCGCTCGCCGACGCTGGACAGGCCCGGTCGAGACGCTGGATACCGCAGCCCCTGCGCCGGTCTGCATCGACGCGCTGTTCGGCACCGGCCTCTCGCGCGCGATCGACCGGGTGATCGAGCAGCCGTTGGGCGCACTGCTCGCAGCGGCAAGGATCGGCATCGCCGTCGACCTGCCGAGCGGCTTGCCGAGCGACACCGGCGAGCCGTTCGGGGACTATCGGGTCAGGGCCGGCCTCACCCTCGCGCTCGGCGCGCTCAAGCCTGCGCACCTGCTCTACCCCGCGGCCGATCATTGCGGCACCGTCCGCCTGCTCGACATCGGCCTGCCGCGGGAAACGGGGAGCAATCGGACGATCGACCGCCCGACCGTCGCCGCCCCCGGCAGCGCTTCGCACAAATATTCGCGCGGCCTCGTGGCCGTGATCGGCGGCGATATGCCCGGTGCCGCCGCGCTCGCGGCCGAGGCGGCGCTGCACGCCGGGGCGGGCTATGCGCTGCTGCTCGGCGAGCCGAGCCCAGGCACCCCTCACGCGCTCGTGCGCCGCGACTGGTCACGCGAGGAACTCTCCCGAGCGCTCGCCGGCAAGAGTCAGGGCAGCACGGCGGTCGTCGTCGGCCCAGGGCTGGACAGGGGCGCGGAGGCCGAGGACAAGCTCGATGCCGCGCTTGCCGCCGGAATGCCGCTCGTGATCGACGGCGACGCGCTCCACCAGCTCGGCGACGCAGCCTTTGCGCGCATCAGGGCGCGGCCACCGCACCTGCCGGTCGTGCTCACCCCTCACGCCGGCGAGTTCAAGGCGGTGTTCGGCGCGGTCTCCGGCAGCAAGATCGATGCGGCGCGTGCCGCTGCCGAGCGATCGGGCGCGGTCGTCGTCTTCAAGGGGCCGGACACGGTGGTCGCCTATCCCGACGGCCGCACCCGCACGATGCCCCACGCGAGCTTCTGGCTGTCGACCGCGGGCACGGGCGACGTCCTTGCCGGCACGGTGGCCGCGATGCTCGCGGGCGCCAGCCATGCTCCCGTCGAAGCGGCGGTGTGGATGCATGTCGAGGCCGCGAGGCAGCTCGGCGGCGCGTTCATCGCCGACGAGCTCGCCCGCGCGCTCGCCGCCGTGCGCCGCTCGCTGTGAGCACGATCGTCCGCGTCGCCGCGCGCGGGGAAGGGGTCACCGCCGACGGCCGCCATGCCGCCTTGGCCGCCCCGGGCGACACGCTGGCAGAAGACGGCGCGCTCATCCCCGGCGCGCACCACCAGCTGCCGCCATGCCGTCACTTCCCGCGCTGTGGCGGCTGCCAGCTCCAGCACCTCGACGACGCAGCCTACGCCGGCTTCATCACCGACCGGATCGCCACCGCGCTGGCCGCGCACGGCCCGACCGCTCCGATCCGCGAACCCGCGATCTCGCCGCCGCGGACCCGCCGCCGTGCGACCCTCCACGCCGAAAAGGGCATGCTCGGCTTCACCGAAGCGCAGAGCCACGCGATCGTCGACATCGCCAAATGCCACATCCTCGCGCCCGAGCTGTTCGCGTTGGTCTCACCGCTGCGCGGCCTGCTCCGGCAGCTCGGGCTCAAGCGCCGCGCCGACGTCCATCTCGCGCTCGTCGACCAGGGCGCCGATGTGCTGGTCACCGGTTGCGCGGCGGAAGGCCTTAAGGCTGCCGAAGCGATCACCCGCTTCTGCGAGCGTTACACCATCGCGCGTTTCGCGGTCGACGACGGCCTCGGCCCCGAAACCCGCTGGGAACCCGATGCGGTCACCGTCTCGCTCGGCGGCGTGCCGGTGCCGTTCCCCCACGCCGCTTTCCTCCAGGCAACGCCGGAGGGCGAAGCCGCGCTCGTCGCCGCCGCGCGCGAGGCGACCGCCGGTGCGGGGACGGTCGCCGACCTGTTCGCCGGGCTCGGCACCTTCGCGCTCGCGCTCCCCGCCAGGGTCTATGCGGCGGAGGGCGCGCGCGACGCGATCCTCTCGCTCAAGGCTGCGGCAAACCGCGCCGGCAAGCCCGTCT
>CAXTNG010000081.1:6619-11686 GCA_964245475.1 uncultured Sphingomonas sp.
GCTTCGCCGAGCACCGCGACCTCTACCGTCGTCCGCTCACCACCGCCGAGCTCGACCGCTTCGACGCGATCGTTCTCGATCCGCCTCGCGCCGGTGCCCGCGACCAGGTCGTCGCGTTAGCTACCACGCGAGCACCGAGACTCTGCTATGTCTCGTGCAATCCCAGCAGCTTCGCGCGCGACGCGAAGACCCTGTGCGAAGGTGGCTGGAGGATAGACTGGGTACAGCCCGTGGGCCAGTTCCGCTGGTCCACCCATGTCGAGCTGGCGGCCAGCTTCAGCCGCTGATTCCGTTCGCCCCGAGCGACGTCGAAGGGTGGTTCGCCACACCGTGCTTCGACGACGCTCGGCACGAACGGTGTGGGTCAATAATCGGCCCGCACGAAGAACAGCCCGTCCGGCGGCGCGTTCAGCCCCAGCCGGGCCCGGTCTGCCGCCACCAGCGCCGCCGCGAGGTCGTCGGGCGACCAGCGCCCCATCCCGACCAGCGCCAGGCACCCGACCATCGAGCGCACCTGATGATGGAGGAACGACCGCGCTTCCGCGTGCACCGTCACCCGCTCGCCGCGGCGCTCGACATCGAGCCGGTCGAGCGTCCGCACCGGATTGTCCGCCTGGCAATGCGCGGAGCGGAAGGTGGTGAAGTCATGCCGCCCGACCAGCAGCGCCGCTGCCTGCGCCATCGCGTCCGTGTCGAGCACCTGCGGCACCTGCCAGGCGAGCCCGCGCTCCCAGGTCAGCGGCGCGCGGCGGTTGACGATGCGATATTCATAGGCGCGCCCGCCGCACGAGAAGCGCGCATGCCAATCGTCCGGCACGATCTCGCACGCCAGCACCGCCACCGGGCTGGGCCGCACCCGCGCGTTGAGCGCCTCCATCAGCCGGAAGGGCGCGATCGGCTTGGCCACATCCAGATGCGCCCGCATGGCGAGCGCATGCACCCCCGCATCGGTTCGTCCCGCGGCATGCACCGCAACGCGCTCGCCCGTCACCGCGAACGCCGCGTCTTCCAGCGCCTGCTGCACGCTGGGGCCGAGCGCCTGCCGCTGCCAGCCCATGAACGGCCGCCCATCATATTCGACCGTCAGCGCGAATCGCGTCAAAGCTGCGTGCCCGAGCGGATCGGAAACCCGCGCAGCATCTCCTCCGCGCTGGTCACGCCGCGGCCGGCGCGCTGGACCGAAGTCGGCCGGATCGCACCGTCGGCGCAGGCGATCGTCAGCCGGTCGTCCACCGTCTCGCCCGCGCCACCCGGAAAGGTGAACGGCAGCACGTCGGCCGTCAGCACCTTTACCCGCTCGCCCGCCATTTCGAACCACGCCCCCGGAGCCGGGTTCATCGCGCGCACTAGCCGCTCGACCGCTCCGGCAGGCTCACCGAAGTCCAGCCGCGCCTCCGTCTTGTCGATCTTGGCGGCGTAGGTAGCACCGGTTTCCGGTTGAGGAACAGCCGGATAAGCCTCGATATTGGCAAGCACATGTACCATCAGCGCCGCGCCGAGCGTCGCCAGCTCGGCCGTCAAATCGCCCGCTGTCTTGCCGTCGATCGCCGTTCGCCCCTCCAAGCGCACCGGCCCGGTGTCGAGCCCCGCCTCCATCTGCATGATAGCGACGCCGGTCTCCGTATCGCCCGCCAGGATCGCGCGCTGCACCGGCGCCGCGCCGCGCCAGCGCGGCAGCAGTGAGCCGTGGACGTTTAGGCAGCCGTGCCGCGGCGCATCGAGCACCGCGGGCGGCAGGATCAGCCCATAGGCCGCTACCACCCCGGCATCCGCTCCGAACGCCGCGAATGCCGCCTGCTCGTCCGCACTCCTGAGCGATACCGGCGAGTGCACCGCGATGCCCAGCGCCTCCGCCCGCCGCTGCACAGGGGAGGGAACCAGCTCGCGCCCGCGCCGCCCCCCGGGGCGTGGCGGCTGGGTATAGGCGGCGACCACCTCGTGCCCCGCGGCTACCAGCGCATCCAGCGTCGGCACTGCGAACTCGGGCGTTCCCATGAAGACGATCCGCATCGTACGGAGCCTGTCACCGCTGGCGTGGCGCGGCGCAACCCCCTATCTGTTCTCCATGGCATCCCCCGAGATCGAGGCGCTGACCCAGGCGCTGGCGCGCCTGCCGGGGCTCGGGCCGCGATCGGCGAGGCGCGCCGTGCTCCACCTGCTCAAGAAGCGCGAGGCGGCGCTCGCACCGCTGCTCTCCGCGCTCACCGCGGTCGAAGAGCGGCTGGAAACATGCGGCACTTGCGGCAACGTCGACACCGCCGACCCGTGTTCGATCTGCGCCGACCCCCGTCGTGACGCCCGTGCGCTGTGCGTGGTCGAGGAGGTTGCCGACCTCTGGGCGCTCGACCGCTCGCGGCTCTTTCCCGGCCGTTTCCATGTGCTTGGCGGGCGACTCTCGGCACTGGAGGGAATACGCCCGGAGGATCTGGCCATCGACGCGCTGGTCCGTCGCGTCGAGGGCGGGGGGATCGACGAGGTCGTCCTCGCGATGAACGCGACGCTGGAGGGCCAGACCACCGCCCATTATGTCGCCGAGCGGCTGGAGCGCTTTCCGGTCCGCCTCACCCAACTCGCCCACGGCCTGCCGGTCGGCGGCGAGCTCGACTATCTCGACGAGGGCACGCTGGCCCAGGCGCTGCGGGCGCGCCGCCCGGTTGCTTGATTTACGCGGTCGCCGGTAATAGCGCGGCGCCATGGCTGTTCTCCCGATCGTTGAAGTCCCCGACCCGCGCTTGCGCCTCGTCTCCAAGCCCGTCGAGGCGGTCGACGACGATGTCCGGCAGCTCGTCGCCGACATGACCGAGACGATGTACGCCGCCCACGGCATCGGCCTTGCCGCGATCCAGGTCGGCGTCGACCGGCGGGTCGTCGTGATCGACCTCCAGGCCGAGGAAGGCGAGGACGGCAAGCCCGTCCGCGACCCGCAGGCGTACATCAACCCCGAAATCCTCCGGGTCAGCGAGGAGCTGTCGACCTATAACGAGGGCTGCCTGTCGATCCCCGAGCAATATGCCGAGGTCGAGCGCCCCGCGCGTTGCCGGGTCCGCTGGCTCGACACCGGGGGCGGGAGCCATGAGGAGGAACTCGACGGCCTGCTCGCCACCTGCATGCAGCACGAGATCGACCATTGCGACGGCGTGCTGTTCATCGACCACGTCTCGCGGCTGAAGCGCGACATGCTGCTTCGGAAGCTTGCCAAGCAGCGCAAGGCGGCCTGAACTTCTAGCGGGGCAAGGCCGCCTCACACCTTCCGTCACCCCGGCCTTGTGCCGGGGTCCAGCGTGCGGCAGGCAGAGCATCAGAGGCTCATGCCGCGTCGCTCGCCGAACTCTGGACCCCGGAACAAGTCCGGGGTGACGATAGGGAGGCTTACGTCCGAGAGGGATAGGCCGACCCCGGCGGAGTATTTTCCGTCTGTCCTACGAACCCCGTTCCGTCTACGTTCAGGCGCATGGCCGAACTCGTCATCGCTTGCGTCGTCGCCCTCGCCGCCGGATTGCTGCTCGGCTGGCTCCTCGCGGGCCGTCGCGCGGCCATCGCCGAGGCCCGCGCGGCCGATTTCGAGATCGTCCGCCAGGCTCGCGACGCCGTCGAGCGCGAACGTAACGATGCGCTCCGCGACCTCGCCGGCGTGCGTGCAAGGCTGGAGGAGCGCGACACCGAAATCGCTTCGGTACGGCGCGATTCGTCCGGGACGTATCGCGAACTTCGTGAACTTTCGAGCACCTATACGGAGCTCAAGGCGCGCATGGAGGAGCGCGAGCAGGCGCACGCCGCCGCCCTCCGGCAGCTTCACGAAGCGCGCGAGCAGCTGACCCAGCAGTTCGACGCCGCCGCCGCCAAGGTGCTCGAATCGGCGCAGCGCCAATTCCTCGAACGCGCTGACGCGCGCTTCCGGCAATCGGAGGAGGCATCGGGCCAGAAGCTCGCGCAGCTGCTCCAGCCCGTAAGCGAGCGGCTCCAGCGCTACGAGGAGGGCGTACACAAGGTCGAGGCCGAGCGCCGCGATGCTTTCGGCGACCTCAAGGGCCAGATCGAGGCGATGCGCATCGGCCAGGAGCGCGTCTCGGGCGAAGCCGCCAAGCTCGTGAACGCGCTCCGCAACGCTCCCAAGGCGCGAGGCCGCTGGGGCGAGCAGCAGCTGCGCAACGTGCTCGAGTCGTGCGGGCTGTCCGAGCACACCGATTTCGCGATGGAGGTCAGCGTCGCGGACGGGGAGGGCGGGCGCCTCCGCCCAGATGCGATCGTCCGCGTCCCCGGCGGCAAGTCGCTCATCATCGACGCCAAGGTATCGCTCAACGCCTATCAGGACGCGTTCGGCGCGGCCGACGAGGCCGAACGGCTGTCGGGTCTCGGCGCGCACGCGGGCTCGATCCGCACCCACATCAACGACCTGTCGGCCAAGAGCTACTGGTCGCAGTTCGACGACGCGCCCGATTACGTCATCATGTTCATTCCCGGCGAGCACTTCCTCTCGGCCGCGCTCGAACACGATCACGAGCTCTGGCAGTACGCCTTCGACAAGCGCGTCCTGCTCGCCACCCCCACCAACCTCGTCGCCATCGCCCGCACCGTCTCCGCCGTCTGGCGCCAGGAGAAGCTCGCAGCGCAAGCCCGCGAGATCGGCCAGCTCGGCAAGGACCTCTACGCGCGTCTGTCGGTGATGGGCGGCCACGTCGCGCGGCTGGGCAAAAACCTCGACACCGCGATGGGCGCCTACAACAGCTTCGTCGGCAGCCTGGAGTCACAGGTCCTGACCCAGGCCCGGCGCTTTGAGGCGCTCGACATCGACACGGCGGGAAAGGCGATCGAAGCGCCGCCGGTGAGCGAACAGAGCGCGCGACCGGTGACAAAGTTGCCGCTCATCGACGATGCAGCGGAGTAGCCTTGCCTACGCCGTCGAAGGAGTTCACGATTGCTTGCTTCGCCACCGGGATCAGAAAGGGAGGTGCTGATGAGTCCATGAAAACGCGGCACCTCTCAGCGGGCACCCTGCCTTCGAACGGGACGCGTGATCTTCCCTCGGATCGACGGACACCGATGATAGGCTCTGGGGAGCCCGGAGGT
>CAXTNG010000082.1:0-997 GCA_964245475.1 uncultured Sphingomonas sp.
GATCGCGGCGTCGGGCAGCGTCCGCGTGCGCGCGATCCACGCCGCGCGCCACAGGTGCCGATCGGCGTCGCCCGCCCGGTCGGCGTCGGCAAGTTCGCCGGCCAGCGCCCACGGATCGCGCCCGATTAGCAACGCCGCACGGGCGTTGTCGCGCACCAGCCATTCCTCGACGATGCGGTTCCCGCGGCAGGCGCAGTCGGCGATCGTCATCACGCCGCACTCGCTGCCGGTCGCCGCGCCCAGCAGCGGATCGGGGCCGAGGTGGGTAGCGCGGCTGACGATGCGGTGCGACGTGTGGAGCACGCCGTCGCCGTCGTCGCTCCAGATCACGTCCTTGGCGACCAGCCGGCGGTCGGTCACCGCCGCCAGCGACGCGATCGTGGCCTGCGTCACCGCCGCCGCGCCGACAGTCGGGCCCGCCAGCGTATGGACTACGCAATCAGCGGCGTAATGCGTCCGGCACAGCCCGACGTCCTTCTCCTCCCAGATGCGATGGGTACAGCGGACGATGTAATCGACGATGTCGCGGTAGACCGGGTCGAAGCCCGGCAGCTCCTGGCGGCGGGGTCCGGGTTCGAGCAGCTCGGCGATCGGGCGGCCGGCGGGCGAGCGCACCTCCGGCAGCGCGTCCCACGCCGCCGGCGCGGTCACGCCGCAACCGTCGCGCCCGAAGCCGTCCGCGATCGCCCCGGTCACCAGCGGCGAGGTCATCGAGATGATCCGGCCCCAGTTGAAGATCGACATCGCGGTGGAACGGACCTGCGCGGGGAACAGCTCCGACATCCACGGCGCCCACACCACCGAACTCAGCAGCATGAAGCCCCACAGCGCGCCGCCGAACTGCAGCGCCAGCGGGGCGCTCAGCACCGTCAGGTACAGGACGACGACACCGCCTGCGACGAAGAAGCCGACCCCCGCCGGTCGCCGGCCGTAGCGGTCGGAGAACCAGCCCCAGAAGAACGCCCCGGCGATCGCGCCCAGGAACTGCCAGTAGACG
>CAXTNG010000082.1:1007-10502 GCA_964245475.1 uncultured Sphingomonas sp.
TCCTTGAGGTAGGTCGTGACCCAGCCGGCGAACGCCTGGTAGCCGAAGAAATTGCAGCTCACGAGCAGGAACAGCAGCAGCGTGCGCCGCCGCAGGTCGGGGCCGAACAGCAGCATGATCGGCAGCTTGCCGAGCGGGGCGGCGGCGGGGTCCGCGCCCCACGGGTTCAGATCGCGGTCGTCGGGCACGAACACGAACACCAGCGGCGCGAGCAGCATCGCCGGGACCGCGCCGAACCATAGCAGCAGATGCCAGTCGGTCTGGCCGGTCGCGGTGCCGAACGCCCAGCCGAGCGCCACCACCGAGAAGTTGTAGACCCCCTGCCCCACGCTGGCCAGCTTGCCGCGGATCGAGCTGGGGAACAGGCACATGTAGGTCGCGATCAGCACCGGAAAGATCGCGCCCAGGAAGAAGCCGAGCGCGAAGCGCTGCGCGAGCAGCTGCGGGTAGCTCGCCACCAGCGCGCCCAGCCCGCCGAACAGTCCGAACCCGCCGATCACGAAGAATAGCGTCCGCCGCCGCCCGAACCGGTCGGCCAGCTGCCCCAGCACGACCGCGCCGATCAGCGCGCCCAGGCTCTGCGCGGTGTAGGCGGACCCCGCCTCGGTCAGCGTCAGCCCCAGCGACTCGCGGATCTGCGGGCGCAGCACGTCGACCGTGTTCCACGACCAGCCGTAGAAGAACTCGGCGGCCATCAGGAAGATGAAGGCGATCCAGCGCCGCGCCGCCGGAACGTCCTCCGCGCGGCGGCAGGCGGCGGCGAGCGGGGCGAGCGCGGGATCGCTCATCGCGTCAGATCCCCGCCGGATCGGGCCGGGTGTAGATCTGGCGCAGGATCGCGATCTCGTCGAACAGCGTCCATTCCTCGGCGATCCGGTCGCCGTCGAAGCGGAAGTGGCTCATCCCCAGGATGCTGACGATCCGTCCGCTCGGCGGGCCGAACATGCCGTCGCCCTTGTGGGTGCCGGTGATCGTCCAGCGCACCGCGGCGATATAGCCGTCGGTTTCCTCGACGTCGCAGAAATGGTCCACCGTCAACCGCGCGTCGGGGAAGGCGGCGAGCATCCGGATCACCTGCCACAGCTGCCCGCCGGGGCCGAGCAGCTCGCGGCCCGGGCTGGTGTGGATGTGGGCGTCAGGGGTGTAGGCGCCCGCGATCCGGTCGAGCAGGCGCATGTTCCAGACGTCGTGGAGCAGGTGGCGCAGCCGCTCCTCGCGGGTGCGTCGGCCCAGGTCGAGCGGTTGCGGCAGCCGCTGCCCGACGGCGCGATCGGGCAGCCCGACCGCCACCGCACCGACCCCGCGCGCGGCCTGCGCCTCGGCGATGCCGCGCGCCACCACGTGCGGGTCGAGCCCGAGCTGGCGGACGATCGCGCCGTTGTCGCGGACCAGCCACTCGTTGTAGATGCTGTTGTCCTTGATCTCGCAGTCGGCAATGTGGCGGATGTTGACTACGCGGCCGGTCGCCGGGCCATAGGCGGATGGCCCCAGGTTGGTCATCTTGCTCATGCCCAGGTGCGACGTGTAGAAGCCGTCCCGCGCATTGCCGGTCCAGGCGACGCTGATCAGCTTGCTGTCGCGGTCGGGAAACGCCTGCATCATCGACAGCGTGCCCGCCACCACCTCCTCGACCGAATTTGTCGTGCCCGATGGCGTGTTGACGACCACCGCCGGATCATAATGGGTGTAGATCAGCCCGACCGATTTCTCGGCCCAGATGCGGTGGGTGCAATAGGCGATATAGTGGACGATGTCCGAATAGCAGTCCTCGAACCCGTCGAGCGGCTGCGTGCGGTAATCGCGGGGACTGAGGATCGCGTTGATGTCCTGATGCCGCACCTTGGTTACGGTGCCTTCGGCCTCACGCCCCGCGTTGTCCGTTGGCACGGCCTGCGGTGGAACGGCCTCGGCCAGCCGGTGCGGTTGCGTGGTTGACATCGGACGCCTCATGTTGGTTTCTGACGCTGAGGATGCCCGACAAACCGGCCGGGTGCAAGCGTATACACTTAACGAGGCACAATGACGCGGCGGACCCGGGCGACGTCGATGGAGGTGGCCAGGGCCGCGGGCGTCAGCCAGGCGACGGTCTCGCGCGCGTTCGCCGGAGGGAAAGTGTCGGCGGGGGTGCGCGCGCGCATCCTGGCGGTCGCCGACGAGCTCAACTACCGGCCCAACGCGGTCGCGCGCTCGCTGACGCGGGGGCGCTCGCAGCTGATCGGTATGATCGTGTCCGACCAGACCAGCCTGATCTACCCCGAGCTCGTCTACGAGCTGACCGAGCGGCTGGCCGACCGCGGCTACCGCGTGCTGCTTTTCACCACCAGCGACCGGCGCGACGAGGGCCATGTGCTGAACGAGATCTGGTCGCACCGGGTCGACGGGGTCGTGTCGCTGACGCCGCTGTCCGCGGAGCACCTTACACAGCTGGCCCGGCACCACCTGCCGGTCGTGCTCTACAACCAGGCCGGGGGGCGCGGCGCGTCCAACGTCTACTGCGACCATCTGGAGGCGGGCACGCAGCTCGCCACGAGCCTGCTCGCCGCGGGGCAGCGCGCGTTCGGTGTGTTGGCCGGGCCGCCGACCTCGTTCGTCAGCTCGCAGTTCCTGACGGGCTTCCGGCGCGGCCTGGACGGATCGGACGCGCGCGTCGCCGTGGCGCAGGGCCCTTATCGCTACGACTTCGCGGGCGCCGGGCTGGCGGCGGTGATGGCCGAACTCGGCGATATCCCCGACACGGTCATCTGCGTGAACGACACCGTCGCCGCGGGCTGCCTCGACGAGCTGCGGCTGAAGCGCGGGCTGCGGGTGCCGGCGGACGTGTCGGTGATCGCGCTCAACGGGCGCGGTCCGTCGCTGTGGGCTGGCTACGCAATCACCGCGCTGCGCCAGCCGACCGAGCGGATGGCCGAAGCGGCGGTCGAGCTGCTGCTGCAAGGCGTGGACGAGCCGTCGAGGGCGCCCGAGCACCGCGTGTTCTTCCTCCGCGCGTTCCAGGGCGACACCGCGTCGGTCGGCCTGTCCTGACCGCGGATCGAGCGCAGTCGTGTATACGCTTGCAGTCGTCCGAAACCTCGGTTAGCCTCCGCCGGTCGTAGATACAAAACAGGGGGGAACAGGACATGCGCGCACGTCGACCGGGGTTCGGGGGAGCTCTGATGCTGGCAGGGACGTCGTTGACGCCGCTGCTGTGGGCCGCGCCGCTGCATGCGCAGACGACCGCACCGGGCCAGACGGCGCCGACGGGCGAGGATAGCGCGGCGACCAACGGCGAGACGACCGAGGACGGCGCGATCGGCGACATCATCGTCACCGCCCAGCGCCGCGAGGAATCGCTGCAGCGCGTACCGATCTCGATCACCGCGGTGTCGGGCGCGCAGCTGGCGGCGCGCAACATCACCGACCTGACCACGCTCAACACCGCGACGCCCGGCCTAAACATCGCGCGCTCGGGCTCCGACGTGCGGCCGAACATTCGCGGCATCAACACGGAGGCGATCGCGGCCAATTCCGACCCGCGGATCGGCTTCTACATCGACGACGTCTACCAGTCGCGCACCAGCCAGGCGCTGGCCGGCTTCGTCGACCTGGAGCGGGTCGAGGTGCAGAAGGGGCCGCAGGGCACGCTGTACGGCCGCAACAGCTTCGGCGGCAACATCGCGCTGTCCAGCGCCCGGCCGGTCGACCGGTTCGAGGCGGGCGCCAGCGTCGTCTACGGCAACTACGACCGCATCCGCGGCGAGGCCTTCGTCAACGTGCCGCTGACCGACGGCATCGCCGCGCGCGTCGCCGGCATCTACGAGAAGATGGACGGTTACGTGAAGAACACGTCGACCGGCAGCGACCTGGGCGACGAGGACCAGTATTACGTCCGCGGCTCGCTCCGCCTGGCGCCCGCCGGTTCGGGGCTGGAGGTGCTGCTGCGCGGTTCCTACTGGCACCAGGGCGGTAACGGCATCTCGGCGTTCGGCTACAAGTCGATCGGCACCTCGGTCGATCCGTCGCTGATCCGCGCGCCCGGCGGCACGATCACCGCAGGCGGGCGGACGATCAGCTTCCCCGCCGGGTTCAACGGCCAGTCGCTGTTCGGCCAGGCGGCGCCGTTCAACTCGCGCTTCCGCGACGGTATCGCCGACCTGAACGGCGCCGACATCGGCGTGCCGATCGAGCGCGACCCGTACAAGATCAACTTCGACACCGTCACCGTCCGCCGCACCCGCGGCGAGAACTACAGCGCGTCGATCAACTACGACGTCGGGCCGGTGCGGCTGCGCTCGATCAGCGGCTTCGCCAAGTTCCTCGCGCTCCGCTCGTCGGACAACGACTTCTCGCCGGCACCGCTGGCGATCGACTATAACCAGACCAAGGTGCGGACGTTCAGCCAGGAGCTGCAGCTGCTCTCCAACGACACGACCAGCCCGTTCCAGTGGATCGTCGGCGGCTATTTCTTCGACGACCGGGTGCAGGAGTTCTTCTTCTCGGACAACAACACGGCCTACGGCAACCCGCTGACGCCCGCGATCTTCCCGTTCGGGATCAGCCAGCTGCCGACCGCGCAGCTGAGCTTCGCCCGCTCGGACAACCTGTCGCCCGTCCAGCTGAAGACCCGCTCCTACGCGGGCTTCGCGCAGGCGTCGTACAAGCTGACCGCCGCACAGCGCGTGACCGGCGGCATACGCTACACCAGCGACCGCAAGACCTATGCCGCGGGCTTCTCCCCGGCGGCGACGGCGCTCACCGGCAGCGCAAACCCGGGCTATTTCGTGTTCAGCCTGCCGCAGGGCGACAATTACAACTACACCTGCGACGCGGTGACCCCCGGCCTGTCGGCGACCGCGGGCAACAACGCCACCGCGATCACCAACCGCTGCGGCGCGGCGAAGTTCAACTTCACCACCTATCGCGGCGCGGTGGATTACCAGGTCACGCGCGACAACCTGCTCTACGCCAGCGTGTCGACCGGCCGCCGCTCGGGAGGCTTCAACAACGCCGCGGCACCCGGCGGCAGCACGGCGATCCCTTTCCGTCCCGAGAAGGTCATGGCCTATGAGGTCGGTTCGAAGAACCGCTTCCTCGACGGCACGCTCCAGCTCAACATCGCGGGCTATTACAACAGATATTCGGACCTGCAGGTGCAGCAGGCGCTGTCCGCGCCCAACGGGCTGACCACCATCTCGATCATCACCAACGCCGGCCGCGCGCGGTCGTATGGCGGCGAGCTGGAAGTGATCGCCAAGCCCGCGCGCGAGCTGACGGTGCAGATCGGCTACGCTTATCTCAATTCCAAATTCACTCAGTATCTGACCCCGGCGACCGCCAACGGGCTGACCTCGGCGCAACTAGGCTGTCCCCAGGCGCCCGCCGCCACCGACTTCGCGTGCGAGGCGGGGCGGTTCGGGCCCCTGGGCTTCCCCTTCCCCAACGGCGTCAGCAACCCCGATCGGTTCGTCCAGGTGCTGGCGGGCCAGGCGGTTTACAATTATATCATCGCCGGGCGCGGTGCCGGCGGCACGAAGTACAGCGCCGACATCCCGATCAGCCCGCGGCACACGGTGACGGTGTCCGCCGCCTACGACATCGACCTGGGCGGCGCGGGCAAGCTGACGCCGTCGGTCCAGACCTACCTCAACAGCGGCTACTACAACACCGACTTCAACTCAGCGCTCGACCGACAGCAATCGTACACCAAGACTGACGCGCGGCTGACCTTCACCAGCGCGGACAGCCGGTACACGCTGCAGGGCTACGTCGAGAATATCGAGAACACCGCGGTGCTGAACCGCGTCGCGGTGGGCGCCAACCGCAGCTACAACGGCGCGTTCGCGCTGCCGCGAACCTACGGCGTCCGGGCGGGAGCGCGGTTCTGAAAGCTGACGCCGCTCAGCTTGGCGGGAAGCAATACGAGCGCCCCCGGGCGTGCACGTCCGCACGCCGGGGGCGTCGTGAGTAAAGATCATGCCCGCTTCCACCTTCGACCTGTTCAAGATCGGCGTCGGCCCGTCGTCGTCGCACACCATGGGGCCGATGAGCGCGGCGGCGGACTTCGCCGCGGGCGTCACGGGCGTCGCGCGGATCGAGGTCCGGCTGTTCGGCAGTCTCGCGCTGACCGGCAAGGGGCATGCGACCGACCGCGCGATCATCCTCGGCCTGTCGGGCGAGCGGCCGGCGACGATCTCGCCCGACACGCTGGAGCGAGTGGTCGACGAAGTGCGGCGGACCGGGCGGCTGATGCTCGGCGGCGCGCGGGACATCGCGTTCGACGAGGCGCGCGACCTCCTCTTCCTGCAAAAGGAACGGCTGCCGTTCCATTCGAACGCGATGACGTTCGCGGCGTTCGACGCAAACGGGGTGCGCGTCGACGAATGGGCGGCCTATTCGGTCGGCGGCGGCGCGGTGGTGGGCGATGCCGAGACCGGCCGCAACGCGCCCGCTGAGGGCGGCTGGGACGTGCCGCACCGCTTCGCCTCGGGCGACGAGCTGCTCGCCATGGCGGCGGCGGAGGGCGCGTCGATCGCCGGGCTGATGCGGGCGAATGAAGAGGCGTCGTTGTCGCCGGCCGAGGTGACCGAGCGGCTCGGGGCGATCCGCAACGCGATGTCCGACTGCATCGATCGCGGCGTCGCGGCGTCGGGCATCCTGCCCGGCGGGCTCAACGTCAGGCGCCGCGCGCCGGACATCCACCGCCAGCTAGTCGCCCGGCAGGAGCGCGCGCTGGCCGATCCGCTGACGGTGATCGACTGGGTCAATTTGTGGGCGCTTGCGGTGAACGAGGAGAATGCGGCGGGCGGCCGCGTGGTGACCGCACCGACCAATGGCGCGGCGGGGATCGTGCCCGCCGTGCTGCGCTATTACGAGCGTTTCGCGCCCGCATCCTCGGTCGACGGCGTCGAGACCTTCCTGCTGACCGCCGCGGCGATCGGCGCGCTGTTCAAGGAGAACGCCTCGATCTCCGGCGCCGAGGTCGGCTGCCAGGGCGAGGTCGGCGTCGCCTGTTCGATGGCGGCCGCGGGCCTGGCGGCGGCGCTGGGCGGCACGCCCGCGCAGGTCGAGAACGCCGCGGAGATCGGCATGGAGCATAATCTCGGCCTGACCTGCGACCCCGTCGGCGGGCTGGTCCAGGTCCCCTGCATCGAGCGCAACGCGGTCGGCAGCATCAAGGCGATCGAGGCCGCGCGCCTCGCGCTGCTAGGCGACGGCACCCACCGCGTCAGCCTCGACCAAGTAATCGAGACCATGCGTAAGACCGGGCTGGACATGAGCGAGCGCTACAAGGAAACTTCCCTCGGAGGGCTCGCAGTGAATGTCGTAGCGTGCTGAGGGCATCGGAGCTTCTGCGTTGCTGGCGCCGAACGATCGCCTGTTCGCGTTTTAGAGATTGTATCGGTGGCGCAATGACATCCGGCTGGATGAAGTATCGGAGTTTGCCGTCATCCCCGCGGTTGGCTCTACCCGATGTCATCACGCGCTAAGCAGGTCGTGAAGCGTCCATGGTTCGGTGATCCCGTTCTACTTAGCGGGCGGCATGCCGGGCAGGTCGGCCGGGATCATGTGCTGCTGGACGTATTGGCGCACATGTCACGCACGACCGTGACCCACAGGAACAGATCGGCACGGACGTGCTTGTAATGGTTGACGAACTGGTCGTGGGTGAGCGACGCCTAGCGCCTAAGCTGGATGGTGAACTTGATTATCGTCGGTCCTAGCCCCGGCGGGTTCCGCGCCGCCATTCAAAACTTCGGATTGGCGGTCAGGTAATAGGAACGCCCATTGAAGCCGAACTGGTTGGCCTTGCGCGTGTACGGCGTCTGCCCGTTCGACTAGGACGCTGCCTCGCCGACTTTGCCGTCGCGCACCGCATTCCAAATGTCGGGATAAGTGTGGAATAGGTTGTTCGCGCCAATGGCCAGCGAAAAAGCATCGGTAAATGCATAGGTGACGTTCAAGTCGGCGATGGTTTTGCCGTCAAAGGTCTGTAGACAGCGAGTCCCGACGCACTCGACATTGTCATCGGTGCCGCTCAACCCGGTCCTGAACGCCTTGACTTTCCCGAAATAGGTCGCGCGCCAGCCCGCCGACATCGTACAGCGTTGATAACACTATCTTGGTCCGCGGCTGAGCTACCTCGATCATTTCGAACGCGGCGGGCCCGAGCAGCGGCGCCGGAGCCGATGTCGAACCGATAGGTCGCGACCACGTCGATGCCGCGGGTGCGGGTGTCGATCTGGTTGGTGAAAAAGCGGATCTCGCGTACCCCGGGGAGCAATGTCCCAGCCGCCGGGAAGCTGCCGAAATCGACCTCGCAGACCAAGCCGCTTGTGTCGACCGGCGCGACGCGCGATGCCGGTAGAACAGCACGATATTGTGCTTGTCGCGGGCAGCCTCTGTCGAGCGGAATCGAATGCCATCGAGCTTGAGCGCGTGGGCCAGATATTCTGCTAAGATCTGCGTCGGAACGTAGCCGAACAGCTCGTCGCGCGGCATCACTCTGACGAAAATCTCGTGCCCAAAGGTGCGCAAGAAAGCGCCACGTTCGACGCGTTGCCGATACGTTGGATCGAAGATGCTACCCTCGACGCGGGTCCAGCAAAGCGCTTCGAAGTCGAGGACCTTGATCGGCTCGGCGCGAGATCGCGACAATGCGGCCAGCGAAGCCGTTTGCGACCAGCGTCAGCGCGACATCGACCATGGTCAGCCCGGTTCCGAGCAGGAGCACCGTGTCCGAGCCGCGCAAGCCTGCTGCCGGGTTCGGCGCCCAAGGATCGCGCTGGTAGCGCGCAGGAGGCAGCAAGGAATCTTCCAGTCCCGGCGGGTCGTGCGGCGGCAAGTTGCCGACCGCGAGCACCGCCGCGTCGGCGGTCAGCGAACTTCCGTCCGCGAGCCGCAGTTCTAGCATCCCGCGCTCCGCGACGTCCGTCACCTCGCCGTTGATGACTGTCAGGCGGTCGGGGGCGGCAGCCTCTGCGGCCGTCAGCAGTTCGCGAAGATACTCGCCATAGACCAGCCTCGGCACGAAGGTCTGCGCACAGGCGCCGACGCCCCTGCCCTTCAGCCACCGCACGAAATGGTCGGGTTCGTCGGGGTAGGCGCTCATGAAGGCGGCGCGGACGTTCAGGACATGGCTGCGATGGGCTGCGCCGAACGCCAGCCCCTTGCCCGGCTCGGCCGCCCGCTCGATCAGGATCGCCCGAGGTCAATCATGTCGGAGCAGGTTTTGAGCGCCTGCAGGGTGCCGGAAAAGCCGGAGCCGACGATCGCGACCTGTTCGATCACGGTCAGACCTTCAGCTCTCGCATGGCGGGTTCGGATCGATCCGCGCTGGGGCGGCGTCGATCTTCATCTGCCGCACTCTATTATCCGTCACCAGCTCGTCCAGCAGCGCGCGTCCGGCGGGCCAGGCGCCGATGCCGCTGGCCGCATTGATGTGGCCAGACGCCCCGCCTCGACAAATCGGCTGCCCCACGCAGTTGCCAGGCCCCGCGCGCGATCAATCGACATCCA
>CAXTNG010000082.1:10512-11654 GCA_964245475.1 uncultured Sphingomonas sp.
CACCAGGCGACCGCGAGACAGCCGAGGCTGTGCGCGGCCAGGATCACCGGCGCCCGAGCGCGTCGCACCGCCTCGCCGCGCCCAGCGTCGTGGTGATGACGTGCTGCGCGCCGTCGCCGGCGCCGCCCAGCCGGGCGAGCAGCAGCAGCGTGACGATGGTCGTCGGAACGCTGCCCGCCGCCAGCCGGCGGACGACCCGCCAGTCCACCGTGCCGCCATGCCCGTGCACCGCGGTGCCGACCGCCTTGGTCGCCGACGCGTAGAGCAGGTCGGTGCCGACCGCGGTGGCGGGGTGGAAGCCGAACGCCAGCATCAGCAGCGGCGTCATCAGCGAGCGGCCGCCGACGCCGGTCCGGCCGACCAGCAGCCCGACGGCGAGACCGGCGACCGATTAGAGCGGCTCGATCAACGCCGCGCCCGCGCGTCGATCGCCGCCTGCCAGACGCGCAGCAGGTTGCCGCCCCACAGCTTGTCGATGTCGGCGGCCGCGTAGCCGCGCCGCTCCAGCTCGCGCGTGACGTTCGCGGTCTCGCCGACATGGCTCCAGTCGGCCACGCCGCCGCCGTGGTTGAAGTCGGACGAGATCGCGACGTGGTCGACGCCGATCCGCTTCACCGCCTGGTCGATCGCGTCGGCCAAATCCGCTAGCGTCGCCTTGGGCGCCTGGCCGCGGACGGCGTAGTAGCGGCGCATGTACTCGGCCTGGCGATCGGCGGTGAGCGCGGGACTGTCGGCGGGGCTGACGCCGAACTCCCGCTGGAGCGCGGCGATCTGCGCGGTGATCGCCGGCGGGTCGGGCCGCAGATAGGCGCTGAACGCGTTGATCGCGACGACGCCGCCCTTCGCCCTGATCGCTTCGAGTTGCGCGTCCGTCAGGTTGCGCGACACATCGACGCGCGCCCGCAGGTCGGAGTGCGTCGCCACCACCGGCGCGCGTGACGCGGCGAGGACCTGATCGAACGCGCGATCGGACAATTGCGAGACGTCGATCAGCACGCCCAGGTCGTTGAGGTGGCGGACCGCCGCAAGGCCGAGCGGCGTCAGCCCGCCCTGCTGGTCCGGCCGCTCGCCGCGCGGCAGCGCGGCAGCGCGGGCCGCGACGAATCGGCGAACTGGTTGTGCCCGGCATGGACGAAGCCGAC
>CAXTNG010000083.1:0-11583 GCA_964245475.1 uncultured Sphingomonas sp.
AAGGAGCCTAATCGGTTCACGTCAAACCCGCACCAGTTATCTCCGGAACTAAACAGCTAGTAAAGCCGGATACACTAAGGGCCGTCTTGATGCGTTCAATCCAGAGCTCGTCGAACCCGACCCTCGTTCCTTCAACAATGACACGCGAACCAAGCAGTCGATGCCGCCGGGTCGCAGGTTAGCGTACTATGCCGCTATCATGAGGTTGCGCTGGTTCTCCCTTGGAACCAAGTTTGTCAGCCGATCGCAACCACGGGCTCCTATTTGTTGTCGAGCAGCTCGACCGACAACACGCGAAGCGCTCGTACGACACCGATCCCCTTCATCGGCTTGGTCTCGAGTACGCCACGAATACGAATGGCACGGCCGAGATAATCGGCTTGTGTGATTGGGGCGGGTTGCTGGGCCGGTCCCGGCGCGACGCTACGTGGTAGCCAAGGTTGGATCAATATCCGACCGGCCTTCGCATCGGCCACTTCAAGGCGAAGGTCTGTAAAATAGTTGGTGCCCGCATTTTCGAGCCTCCCCTCGACCGATACGATTTCGCCAGCGGCAGGGGCGACCTGCCCGGCAGGCAGTTCCCTAGCCACCGCGCACGCGCTCATCGCAACCGACAGCGCGGCGGCAGCGATGACACGGGCAACGACATGTTCGGCCAAGAGCATAGCTGACCTTCTATCGCATCGCCTATGAACCTGACTTTACTGGCTTCTCAGCAAGTATTGCGGCTGACCTTGATGTCGAGAACGTTTGTCGCACCCGCCGCGCCAACCTTGCACACCGCGACCTGACCGACGCTTGCAGGGCTGGTCTGCGCATCCAAGCTCATTTTGCCCGTCGATCCCCGAAATTGATCACCCGCGTCTCCGCGATTCGCGGCTTTCACAAGATCGCCCCTGCCGTCGGCTTCGATCAGCTGCACGCCCAGTCGGCTCGGATCCGCATTGACCGAATTTGAGCGAAGACCATCAGCGACGATGGTCGAATTGATTTTCCAGATCAGCAACCCGGAGCCGCGAAGCGAGTCGTCGAAGCCCTGCTTCACGCGGTTTTCAATTAGGTAGTATTCCTCGTCGGAAATCAGCACCTTCGCGACCTGCGGGGTCGTCTCCACCGCTGCGAGTGACACTCCAGCTTGGTCCACTTTGATGAGTTGGGGCCTTACCCAGCCCAGATATTCCTTTTCCCACGCCGACATGTGGCTGGGGCGGCTCGGCGTGACGTTGTCGCCGCCCCAAGACCCGCTTCCCATCAACCCCCAGGTGCCGATCCCGCTGGACTGACCGTCGGTTTTGCCATTCGCGTCGTAGAGATCGGGCAAGCCGAACGCGTGGCCGAATTCATGTGCGAATACGCCGATCTGGATCATAGTGCTGTTGTCGCAGGCTAGCGCCGGCATCACCACATAATCGTCGATGCGAATTCTCTGACCCGATACCCCCACGTCGTTGGTCTCATACGGTACCGCGTTCCAGTCGCTGAGCGAGAAGCGGTGCGACCAGATGCTGGGGTTGTCATTGCACTCGCCGCCGCGACCGGGCTGCACGAAGGCCACAAAATCGACGAACCCGTCGTCGTCCCCGGAATTTGGCTGGCCATCAGGCCCGTCGTTGTCGAACTGCGTGAAATCGGTCGCGCCGTCCTGCGCCTGCAGAGTGTCCTTGATGAACCTGACCATCTTCCCGCCAGGGCAGAGCGCATGGCAATGCTCGCCCGGCTCCGGATCAGGACCTTGATACTCTGCGGCCGTCAACGGCAATTTGATCCA
Organism: uncultured Sphingomonas sp.; assembly: GCA_964245475.1. Lineage (GTDB taxonomy): Bacteria > Pseudomonadota > Alphaproteobacteria > Sphingomonadales > Sphingomonadaceae > Sphingomonas. The sequence goes on from CAXTNG010000083.1 coordinate 1,769, forward strand.
GGGTCGTACAGTCCCCGTAACGGTAAACGCGCCGTAGGACACTTCGCGGTAATAGTCTGTCATCGTTCCCGTCGGCCAACTGCCGAACAACTCCTGCTGAAGATTGGCGGGCACGAACGGGTCGGCAGACGTGTCGCTATATTTCGCGAGCAAGACCGGGATCGAGCGCTGGCCTGTGATCTTGATGCCGCCCTGCTGCGCCGCTGCCGCGAAGGTGATCGAGTTCGACTTGACTGCGGCCCGATTGAACTGTGTGACTTTGGTGACCTTGAGCAGCCCGCGTCGCACGGTGAAGGTGCGCAGGCGAGCGGCAATGTCGGTCGGAAGTTCGGGCGGCGTTTCCGCAGTCTGGCCGGTATTCTGCGCCGATCCAGGGCTCGACCATCCAGCTGCGCTCAACAGCAGCGCGGCGCCGGCTATCCCAAGCAAGGTTCGCATTTTGGCCCCCATCAGCACGTGTATGTCGCTCAACGAATCGCCGCGGACAGCCTCGCATTCTGGAGCGTTATCAGCGTTAGTAAAGTAGAGTTAAATCGGATGTAACCGCTGTTGCTTTTGTGAATTGGCGCGGTAAGCTTCGGCACTCACGGTTGGGGGCAGCCGATGTCGCTGACGCGGCGCAACGCCTTGATTACAGGTCTGAGCATCTGTTGCGCAACCTCGTTGCCCGCCGCCCCGGCCAGCGTCGCGACCTGCGCACAGGGCCGCATCTTTAAGAACTCTCTTGGTGCGCGACTCGTCGTCAACAACAGCGAGTTCGCGCTTCAATCAGGCAGCGGCGATCAGGGGCTCGACGGCAGCTTGGAGTTGCTCGCCTTTGATATGACCAGGGCTTTCGACCTTCGATCCGGCTTCTGGCCAGCACTTTTCTTCTTTAGCGAAGCAGATGGCCGCCCAAACTGCTTCCAGGTGGATACACCGATCGATCAGCCGCTCGTCAGCGGAACCAGGGGAGGGGTTGTCATCGGAAAGGCGATGGCAAGCCAACTGCTAACCTCGCCGGCGGTGAAGAATGTCCCCGGCGCCGCGTTGGCCGCCGTTGTGGCGCACGAATTCGCGCACGCTTACCAGCGCCTGAACGGCATCTACGATCGGCTGGTCGATGACGATCCCGCCCACTACGGTCAGACGCCCTATCGGCTACTTGAGCTCCACGCCGATTTGCTGGCCGGATTCTACATGGGTCGGCGAAGCGGTTTCGGCGCGGGCGCCGCGCTCGATGTGACCACCGCATTCGTCGCGCTTGGGGATTCCGATTTCAACAACGCAACGCATCATGGGCAACCGGCCGAGCGCGCCGTCTGCATGTATCGCGGGCTCAATCTCGCAAACGTCGCGGCGATGACCGTCGGCCAAGCGGCGATCGACGGCGAGCAATTCGTGCGTCAGTTAAGCGGAGCCAAGCTGTGAAGTCGCGCTGGTTTGGGGCGCTGGCGCCGACAATCCTAAGTGCTCAGGGGTCAAGCCAAACGCCGCCATGCGATGCCTACCCTGGCTTACCATGTCCGTCGGCCGACCAGCAGATCGGCCCGGGCGTCATCTCGCTGACCGCTCCGACGACGTTGCGGTACCGATCGCTCAGGATTGCGGACGGGACCGTCATCGAGACGAACGGACACGCCCTGACGCTCACCGTCGATCGCAATCTCGTCGTCGACGGCTCGGCGACGATCCGCTCGTTCGATCCCACTAAGGCCCTCGATCCGGCGCCGCCGCCGCCGCGTCCGGGGCCGGACGGGGCGACCTTCGATCCCGGCCCAAATACCGAGGGCGCGCCAGATGCCGGCGACGGCGCGAACGGCGGCGACGGGCAACCAGGATCCACCGGATTGACCGGATTGGAGGGCAGGAACGCTGCTGCCATTATCCTGCGCGTGGGCGGAGGCGCCCGCGGCAAGCTCACCATCGTCAACGATGGCGGCACTGGCGGCATCGGCGGCTTCGGCGGATCAGGCGGGAACGGCGGAAATGGCCAACAGGGCGGACGCGGAAAGCCGGCGTTCATCGGATGCGAAAAGGGTGGCGGAAGCGGCGGAAAAGGCGGCAACGCCGGCGTCGGCGGGGCGGGTGGCCCTGGTGGCAGTGGTGGCCGCGGCGGAACGATCGACATCAGGATCAGCGACACGAGCGACGCGCTGCTCGTGCGCGCGCGCGCGTTTTCCGGCTCGGCTGGTCCGACCGGCCAGCCCGGTGCCGCTGGCACGCCTGGCGGCCCGGGCTTCGGCGGCAGGGGAAGCCGGGGATGTCGCGGCGAGGAGACGAACCGCCGTGGCGCGCAGGGCGCTCAGGCGGGCGTCGCTACACCGGTGCCGATCCCTCAGGTCGCGCCGACCGAGGCGTCGGTGACGATCGTTGGCGCCAAGCGGCAGTGAGTTGACCGACAATTTTCTACAGCGGGCCAGGGGGAATGCGATGCGGAATCTTTGGAGCGTATTGGCATTGCTGGCGGCGGGAGGCTGCACGCATCTGAGCACAACCCCGGACCATCAATATTCCAAAGCGAGCAATGCACTCCGCGGCACGCCCTACAGCCTGCCCATGCTGCAATATGGAATCGCTCTGGAATGGTCGCTGTCGTCCTGTCCAGGCCAAACCGAACTAAAGCTTGGCGACGGCGACACCATCACCTGGAACGATCAGGCCCTTGGCTTCAAGGAAAAGGCCACCGCGACTGCGCGCTACGTTCCGGGCGAAACCTATGTGGTCGACTATGCAAAGCTCAGCTCGCCCTTCAAGACGACCAGCTTCTCAATCGAACCCTACGCGTCCGGCGCTTTGAAGGCAATCAACGTCAGCGCCGACGACAAGACGGGCGAGATCATCAAGGATACCGTTAAAACCGGTCTGGCGATCGCCACGCTGGCGTCGGGCGTGCCGCTGCCGCTTGCTCTGCCTTCGGCAGCCGGCGGGCCAAGCCCCAGTCTTATGGAAGGCGCCGGACCGCGGCCTTCGGCGATGTCGCAGCAGCGGCGAGTGGCCTTGCGCGCACTTAAAGCCCGGGTGCGAACGGTCGCAATGGTCGTGTGTACGGACGAAGCGGCGTCGGCGCTCACCGAGCTGAAGACGCTGCGCAAAGGGTTGCCGAAGGCGGTCGACACGCTCGAGAACGCGACCGACGCGGCCACGCGCGCGTTGGCGGTCGCGGCGCTTCGATCTGCGAGCGGCAAACATGTTGATGAACTCGCGATGACGTTGGCAGCCCAGGACACCGCTGCCGCAGCAGTCGCCAAGCTGAAGGATGCGATCGACGAGGAGGCCGAGGGAGTAAGCCTCAAGCCGCCGACGATGAGTTGGCCGACGCGGTTCGACGACGCCACTGCGCAGATTCTGCCCGATAAGATTGCCCGCTCATCATTCGTGAAGCTGTTGGAGGTTCGCGACGTGCCGGTCCTAACGCGCGAGGATCTGGCCGCCTGGCTGAAGGCGGAAGGGGCTCCGTTCGCGAAGGAGTTTCGGGCGAAAAACGCCGATGCATTGAAGGGCGTCTTGAAAGTGGATGGGACCGCGATCCCGCGCAAGGCGCCATCGCCCGATTGCGAGGGCGCCACGAGTTCGGCCGACGCTTGCGTCGTCGCTCAGCTCGCGGTCCGGGCGATCCTCGAGCGCGGACCCTATTTGCTGGATCGTTGCGCCGCAGGGATGCCCGAGACGGTCGAGTGCCGCACCGAGGTCGCCGTCGGCCCAAAGCCGTCCGACGCGGTCGCGGCGCGTGACGCGGTCGCCGATCAAGGAATTTTCGTTAGGCCGCCGGTTGAAGGCATCTTCCACTTATGCAGAACGCCTGGTCGGACGTGCGTGGCGGAGGACGAGCTGATCGACCTGAAGCCGGTATCAGCGCCGCAACTCGGTCAGCTCCGCTTCCTCCCGTTCCGGAGTAGAGCGTTCGAGTCCAACGCGCTGGCGCTTCTGCTGCGCGAGGATGGATCGATCGAAAAATTCGAGTATAAGCGAACGGCCGCTTCGGCTGCTGGAGCCGCGGCGGCGGTGGCCGATGCCGCGACGCAGGTGCGCGATTACGAGGACAAGCGCCGCGAACTGGCCGCGACCGCCCGTGCCGAGGAAATAGCGAAAATTCAGTATCAAATCGACCTGCTCGACAAGCGGAAAGCGTTGGCGAAAGCGCTAGAGCCCGCGACTGTCGATGCGCAGCAAGGCGTTAAGGATGAAACCGTGTCGCTTCAGGCAGAGACCGCGCTCCTGAACGCCAAGCTTGCCAAATTACAGGCTCGGAAAGCACTGGACGCCGAACCATGATGCGACATCTCGCCCTTGCGTCAAAGACACCGACAAGGCTCCCGATTACCGGCTCCTCGCCGAGGGCGTTGAGTGCGGCGCGGGCTGGACCAAGCGCTCCGCGGCGGGTCACGCCTACATCAGCTGCAAGCTCGACGATCCGGCGTTCCCGGCACCGCTCTACGCCAGCCTGGTGACCAGCGACGACACGGGCAGCGCCACTCGCTGATCTGGTCGCGCTGAGCGGACCAGGGCGCCCCGCCCGCCGGCGGGGCGCCAAGCCCCTGTGGCAGCCGTTTCCAGCCCCACGATCGCCCGGCGCGGGCATCTAGCCCGCGCCGGGCGAACTCTTCTGCTCGCTCGACAGATCGGCAGGGTGACAGCGCCGGTCACCGGGCGTCAAGGACGACGGGGCCCCACCGTTTTGCTTCGCAAAACCGTGACCCCCATCGCCGCTGGCGCGGCCGCTCGGGACAAGCCCGAGCGGTCCCTGACCCCCGGCGCCCGGCGCTGTCGCGAACGTCCCCGTCTTTCACTCAAGATCAAGAGGTCGGCTCAGGCTCGGCGCGACGACGCGCTTCAGCCGGGGGTTCGTCGCGTGTTCGAGGAGAGCTCTCGCGTCTACGGTGTCCGCAAGGTGTGGCGGCAGATGATGCGGAAGGCTTTGTGGTCGCGCGCTCCACAGTCGATCGGCTGATGCGCGACATGGGCCTGCAGGGCGTGATCCGCGACAAGCCAAGCGCCAACGCTCGCGACTGTCATGAACGGTCGCGGTCGATCATCAGGCTCAGCAATAAAGCGCCACGAGCGGCAAGGATGATCAGACGTCGTCTTCGGCCGCAGCGGCGGCCGGAGGGATGCCGGTCATGAATCCACGCAGGGCCTGACGTATAAGTGCACCCTTGCTGGTCGACGACTTGAAGGCGAGCTGCTTCAGCGCCTCGTCGAGTTCTGGAGGGAGATACACGGTTCGAAGCACCATAGATTCCTGGTCTTCGTCCATCTGGAGAGGGGGAGGAGGGGTAGTAGACATCGGGCCGATATATACACATGTACAGGTGGGTCAAGGGGCGGGATCAGGGCCTAAACGAGGGCAAATACCGATCCAAGACACGGTCGCTCATCGCGCCGAGAACCATGAGACTGGCGAATCCAGGACCGACGGACTGAGAGATCATCGGCGCTTGGATCGGAAAGTCGGCGGGCCCGAAAACTTCGAAATAGCGCGACATGCCGTTGGCCGCTGCGCGGCGCAGCTTATCCTGCGAGTCGATATTAGGATCGGAGATCGGATCGCGCAGGTCCGCAGGCAAGAGCGATGCGAACCACCAGCCATCGAAGCCCGAGGCGTCGATCGCGAGCGAGGCGTAGGTCGTGTGATCCTTCTTTCCGCGCGTGAACGTGACGACGATCTCCTCGCCGGCGACACCGGAGCGGACCAGGATCTCCTTGCCGCGGCCGGGCTCGAAGCGGATGTTGCGCGAGTGCGAGAGTTCTTCGGAAATGGCGGCCCACACGACGCCGCGATTGAGGCGCCCGGTGAATTCGCGGCGTGTATCGATAGGCAGTCGCTCCCACAGATTGTCGTCGGTGAAGATCTGGCTCTCGAAGAAAGCTTCAGCGCGCGTGAAGAGTGCGGCCTGATCGCCGATTACGACAACCTCCCGCGGAAACGGCACACGGACTGTGCGCGCGGCGATCGCGGCGGCGGTACCACCGGCGCCTAGGATGACGATCGGCTCTTCCGAGCCACTGCCGCGCTGGAGAAAGCCCTCGGGATCGTCCCAGAACAGCCTGCCATCGGTAATGCAGTCGCTCGTCCCGATGCGGGTCACGCGGTTGGCGGGTTCGCCCGGGCCGGAGAAGACGACGCCGGCGAAGGGACCTTCCGAGCGATTGCCGCCGGTCGGCGTCCGGCGATGGACGAGCCATCCACCGGTAGTCTTCTCCAGACGGATGACCTCGCCGAAATACACCTTGGCGGACGACTTCTTAGTCGCCCAGGCGATATACTCGGCGAATTCTGCATGGGTCGGCGGCTTTCGCCCGCGATTGATCCAGTCGCTGAACCCGAGGCGCGCATCGGCCCGGCCGCGCTCGAGGAGGAAGGCGCCCCAAGAATATTCGCCGTACATGGCGGAGGCGATCTTCGGATCGAATACGCCGGCGTCGTAGGGGAAGCCAAGATCGCGTTCGGCCGGGGTGCAAAGCCGCGCAACGCCGTCGGTATAGCCGTGCTTGCCGGTCCAGTTAGCGCCGACTACATGCTTCTCGAAGATCGATACGGCAAGGCGCGTCTTCTGGATGCGATTGAGCGTCTCGGCCTTGGCGGCGATGGCAGCGGCCTTGGGACCGGCACCAATCACCGCGATGCGCGTATCAGGCATGGTTACCATTGCCTCCGGGGCGGGTTGCGTTCGTAGAGTTCTGTGTGGCTGGCGAGCGGGAAATTGAGGATCTGGCGCGGCATGCGCGCTGGATCGTCGACAGGCGCCTTGGCGGTGGCGCTGTCCTTCAACCGCATGAGCATGAAGCGCGAAGGCACGCGAATGCCGCACAAGCCTTCGCTGCGCGGAGACCCGTTCACCGAATAGGCGGCATCGAAGACGATCTCGCCGAGCTTGGTATGGTTGCCGGTGAAAAGATCGGGTAGCGTGAACTCGACGACCCAGAGCGTATTGGGGAGATTTGCGGAGAGCAGCCTGGACTTGCTGCGCGGCAGACTTGAGCCGTCATGCGCGATCGCGGCCAGGAGATGCGCGATATATTGTTCGCGGGTCATCAGGATCGGCCGGGTCACGAGCGGCTTGTGGTAGTTGACGAGATAGCTCAGCCAGAGGTCGTCATGGATGTCGGCGGCGAACATCTGCGCGAGCTGGTTGACGACCATGCCGGCGGCGATGGTGGCTGCCTGGGCGTGAACGTCGGTTGGGATGCGCCGGATGATCAGTATCTCGTTGGCGCGCAGGCGACGATTGGACTCGAGCGCACGGCTGCTGAGCGCGAGATAGGGTCCATAATTGTCATCGTGAATGATGAAGTGATCTACCCAGGCGCTCGACGGATAATAAAGCGCCGAGGGCGCACCTGAATAGCCGGGGATGGCCTGGGGATGCCATTCGTCAGTGTTGCGGGTGTAGCCGAAGACCACGACCACGTGCCGCCCTGGCGGCGCCTCGACGACATGAGTCGCGTGGGCGTGATCGCTATCGTCAACGGTCTTGATCGCTGAAGCCTTCGGAGCAGTACCCGCAACGACAGCGCTATCGCATTCGCTGCCTTCTCCGTTCCGTTCCTCTTTCCCGGCGCCTTCCTTGGCAGCGGGCTCGCCGGTATCAAAGATGAGGAGCGCGATCTCGCCGGAATCGACCGCCGAGGTCAGAACCGAGACATATTCATGAGCTTCGAGGCCTTCGCAGCCGATGCTCGCGACCTCATAACCGGTCAATGCCTCGAGCGCGGTCACGACCTGATGCCCTTCCATCCCGTCTGCAGGCGGTGTGTCGCCAATCAGGCTGTTGATCTGTTCCGTGCTGGGTGACGGGCGGTCGGGGAAAAGGGTACGGGTCGCCATGCGGATGCAGGCATGGGCACAGACCGATGTGGTGCCGTTTTGGTGAGCGTAATAGAGGCCGGTGATATTGAACGTGCGACCGTTGACCGCGACCTTGAAGGGGGCTTCGACGTTGATGAAGTTATTGAGAAGCTTCTCGCCTTTGGCGAGCGACGGAGTCGCGAAGATCGCCTCGTAGACGAACGTCGACTGGAACTCGATTGCCTCTCGCGGCCGATAGTTGATCAGAGTGCACTGCCCGATGAGCGCGTCGTCGCCAACCGTCGCGACGTCCTCGCCGGTCGGCACTTCGCTAAGGAAGCTGAGCTGGATCGCCTCGGCAGCGCCGCCCCCGCCGAAATGCGCGTCGAGGGTCGTAATCTCCTGGGCAACCGCGGGGATACGCGCGGCATTCTCGAAGACGATCGCCTTGGCGCCCTGCTTGCGAGCGAGGCTGGACAATCGGTGCAGCGGGTTTTCGTCGCTGGGCGGCGTTCTCCAATAGGGCTCGATCAGGTTGAAATAAAACGAATAGGGCCGCTCGCACTCGACGGTGCACGAGACGACCGGCAATGCGGTCCAGTTCAAGTGCTGAAAAGGCTCTCGCGGCTACGGCGCAGGTTCGAGCCGCCGATGCGCTGCATCGGCTTGGTCTGACTGGCAAGCCGCACGCGCTCGTCGAGAAACGCAATCTGCTCGTCAGTGAAGACGACCGAGACGTAGCGTACGTCGTCGGCACCCGCGACGAGCGACTTGGATGCCTTGAGGCGATCGCTACGTGGTTTTCCGGTCATCTTAGGTCCAGAACCTTCGGTTGCGTGATCAGTGCCATGCTGCCCCCAAGAACAGGTTAACAACCGACTCTCGGACACGGTGCTGGCGGCGCGGGCCTTCGCGCCGACAGGCTGCGTCGTCAAGTCGTTTGGGATGAGGGGTTGCGGTTGAGCGGGCAATGAACCGGCCGCCGTTACAGCATAAGTCGTTGATCGAACGACAGCTTCACCCGTCAATGTGATGACGTCGTCCATCGCGATGACTTCCGCTGTTTCCCCCAAAACCAGTTATAAGCACCAATTCGCCAACGTCTCCAGCTTTTTGCACCGGATTGGAGCTAACGAACACAAAAAGCGCAGAATGGCGTGGATAAAGGATGTGCATCGTGTCAGCGACTCAACGCTCCCAGGTGTGACGCCCTTCGTCGAGACGCTCCGAAAAGCCTGTGCCAGCACGACGCCTTCAGTTTGGGCTGCCGCGAGTATCGCCCTTATGATCGGGCCGTCGAGCAACGGAGACCGGTAAAAGACCGGCAATTCTCCAAAACGGCCTGCTAAATGCGCTCGCGGGACGATAGCCGACCTTTCCAGCGATCAAGTCCGTGGAAAGACGCTCATCCCCAAGGAGACCTCGCGCTAGAGCAATCCGCCAGCGGCGACCGAGGACGCTAGAGTCGCTGGAGAGGTTCGGATGGTGATTGCGCAGGCGCTGCACTTCGCGATCCTGCGACGCGAGCATTTCAATTACCGGCGCGATCCATTCATGCAGGGCGACCGAGCGCAAACGTACGGTCCGGGTCTATTGCCGTCGAGTGCCCAGTAGGGCGCCGCTGGACATGCTGCCCATTTTTCCGCGAGCGCGTCCATGCGGTCCCTTCAGTGATGGCGTTCTGGTCGAAGCCGGCTGGCGCCTCGACCGGCTCGTCCGCAACCGGTTCGGCCCGGCCATTTTCCGCCGCCGGCAGATGCCGGCTTTGCATCGCGAAGCAAAATAGCCGGGCCTCACCGATCCTCCGCTGTGCTGCGGCCCTGACGGGTGCGGCGCCGGTCGCCTCGACCCCTTCGATCGCCATCGGGACCGCGACGGGGCGGCTCGATCATCAGGAGACAGACCATGGCGACCATCGGCACCTTCACCAAGACCAGCGACGGCTTCACCGGCACGCTGCGGACCCTCACCCTCAAGGTCGAGCTCACCGTCCGCCCTTGCGTCAAAGACACCGACAAGGCTCCCGATTACCGGCTCCTCGCCGAGG
>CAXTNG010000084.1:0-11528 GCA_964245475.1 uncultured Sphingomonas sp.
GCTCACCGCGCGTGGTCCGCGGCTTCTTGCTTTGGAGATTATCGTACACCTGCCGGTGCCCGATAACCTTCACACAATCGGACGTCACGGATCGCCTCTGACCGCGGACCAGGCGCGCCGGCGGGCCGTCGAGCTGCTCTCCCAGGTCCGCCTCGGCATCGACCACGTCGGGGAGCGCGCCGAGGCCATCGCAACGGCCGCCGCCGAGCGCGACGCGCGCGCGGACCGGATGTTCGCCGCGTTCGCCGACACTTGGATGAGGGACCACGTGCAGCGCGACAGACATCAGAGGCGTCGTCGAGCGCGACCTCAAGCCGGCGTTCACCGGCAGGACGATAGACGAGATCACGAAAGCGGACGTCACCGCCATGCTCGACGCGATCGGTGCGCGCAGCGAGCCGGCGGCGAACAAGGCGCACAAGTGGCTCCGCGCGATCTACAACTGGCTGATCGAGAAGGGCCACATCGACCGGTCGCCCCTCGACCGCATGGGGCCGCCCTATAAGGACACCGAGCGGACCCGCGTATTGCGCCTTCCCGAGCTCGTCATGCTCTGGATCGCGCTCGAGGGCATCGGCGAGCCGTTCCGGTCCTTCTACCGCCTCCTGATCCTTCTGGGGCAGCGTCTACGCGAGACGGCGGGCGTCCCCTGGGACGAGATCGACCTCGACGCGGACGACTGGCTTCTGCCCCGGAAGCGCACCAAGAACGCCAACGATCATCTCGTGCCGCTGTCCCCCCAGGCCGCGAAGCTGCTGGAGGCAATGCAGCCGAAGGCCGTACTGCGCCGCGGTCCGGTGTTCACGACCAACGGGCTGGTCGGCATCTCCGGCTTCAGCAAGGCGAAGGCCGCAGTGGACGAGGCGATCGCGAAGCTGATCACCTCCGACGAGCGCGCCCGAGCGCTGGTCGGGGAAGGAATCGAACCGTGGGTCGTCCACGACGTCCACCGATCCCTCGCTACCGGCTGCCAGGCGATGGGCGTGGCGCTCGCCCACACCGAGGCGATCCTCAACCACGTCAGCGGCAAGCGCGCGGGCGTCGTCGGCATCTACCACCTCCACGACTTCTACGACGAGAAGGCCGAGGCCCTCGACAAGTGGGGCGCGCTGATCGCCGCCGCGCTCGAGCGCTGGGACGCGGGCGACATCGACGGCATCCGCGACCTCGACCCGGCCCGGCGCAAGCGCCGGCGCCGGCGGGACACCTGACTTCACCCTTGACTAGTATGTGACAACATACTAGATCGGTTGTTATGGAAGGGCATCTCGCACCACCGGTCGCCGAACTGGACGACCCGGAATACGACACCGAGGAGGCGGCGCGCTTCCTCGGATGCTCGCCGGGCTATCTAAGCAATCTCAGGTCGTTCGGTTCGGGCCCGAACTTCTACCGCAAGTTCAAGCGTCGTAGGATCTTTTACCTGCGTTCGGAACTGCAGGCGTACCGTCTGCGCAACTCCTTCTCCTCGACCACCGAATACTGATCAGATCGCCACAGAAGGGACCATCATTTGCAACGGCATGAGGATGATGCGGCCGCGCCCGGGCGGCGATGCGGGCACGGCGTCGGCTTGGCCGAGCATGCGCTATGGCGACCTGGAAGGGCTGCTCGTCGAACTGAGCGGCGGGGACAAGCGGGGCGTGCTCGGACGATTCCGGAACCTGCGCCAGATGCCGTATCCGGACGCGATCAAGGCCGGGACCGGCAACCACCTCGTATACGACCTGCCGCGCGTCCTCGCGTTCTGCGCCGCATACGAGATCAACGCGCTCCTGGTTCCCCAGTCGCACGCCGTGGCCCTTGTCCGTGACGCATGGCCCGAGCTGGTCCGCGGCTTCGTCGCGGCCGCCGCAGCGCTGGAGGTCGCGGCAAGCCCGGAGAAGATGCCGAAGCGCATCTCCGCGATCGTCTCCATCCTTCCCGACGGATTCGCGCCGGAAGGTCAGCCCGCGGCCACGGCCTCGAACTTGCTCCTGTCGGACGCTGCGGATGGCGTCACGGCCCAGCTTCGCGTCGATTGCGCCGCGCTAGTCACGGTCATCGCGCCCTGGCTCGCGCGGTCCGGAGGCGCGTCTGGGTCGGCGGGCGCCTTCGGGGACCTCGACCGGAGCTTCGGGTGGAGCGGGGGCTCGGTGCCCCACCGCGCCACCGTCGTCAACATGTTCGCCGGGTCCAGCTTCCTTGACCGCGGCCCCTACCTCGAGCGCGCCTCCGCCTTCCTGCACATCGCCGCGACACTCCCCGCCAAGGGGAATGACCGACCGGCCCGCCGCCGCTCCGTGAAGGCTGCGCAGAACCTGCTCGACTATCTCGGCCGCCCCTCGCCCATCGACGAGTGGAAGGGGGAGATCGGGACCGAGGAGGGCCGTCCGCGCCTGAAGCACCTCCTCGCGGCGGTCGGCGGCGCGGTCGGCCTGAAACCGCCCGTCCGCTGGCCCGAGACGATCCTGGCGACCACGGGGGGCTCGCCGTCCGAGAAGGCCGCCGCGCTTATCGGCAAGGCGGCGGCGATCGAGAAGGCGAAGAAGGCCGGAGGCACGGCGAAGGGCACGACCTAGCGCCGCGCTGCGCGGCCGACCCGACATGAAAGGACACAGACTTCCGGTGGCGCGTGATCGCCCCGGGGGATCGAGAAAAGCTGCCCGCCGATGGCGGAGAGGAGACCCGCATGCAAAGACTGGACGCCAGGAAAGCCGAGAAGTTCGTCATCGCGACTAGCGCGCTGATGCAGTTCAAGGCGCCGGCCCTCGACGACCGGCGGACGACGGTGATGTTCAGCTTCGGAGCCCCCGGCTGGGTGACGGAGGAGGACTGGCGCGCTCCACGGCGGAACTCGACATGGACGTGATCCATCTCGAGTTCGAGGCTGGCTCGGAGGCGGCGGGCCTGTCAACGTCGCCATGTGCGAGGACCGGAACGGCGAGATCCTCACGTCGCCGAACAGCGACCTGTGGGCGGATCGGGACCGGCGGATCTTCCTCGTCGTGCCCAAGGGCCAGGACTTCGGCTTCGCCTTCGACGGAGCCGCCCTCATCCGGGTCACAGACCTGCGGAAGGGACCGGAGATCGACCGCGGCATCGCCCGCGCCAGGCGGATGCTGATGGCGGCGGCGGACAAGGTGCCGGGCGGGATCCCGCGCATGACGCGGACAGTCGCCCGCCCGTCAGAGGCCCCTGGCGGAACGACCGGTAGCCATGGGGCCGAGGGGAACGAGGCGACGGACGGCGAATGGACGGCGCTCGAGCTGCGGCGGCTTTACGCCGTGAGCGACCCGGCGACGGTGTCGATGATGAAGCGCTACGCGGAGGCGGCCGCGCTGCTCGTCGCGGGCAAGCGCGGAGGGGACATGGTTGCGCCCGAGCCCCTCGTCCAGGTGGGCTTCTAACCGGACGACGAGGAAATGCAGCTGATCACCTATACGGCCGAGAAGGAGGGGCGGGACGTCATCCACATCGGATGCCACCCCGACGGTTCCGGCCGGCCGACCGGGATGGTCGCCGTGGTCTACTTCGAGGACGGGAAGGCTCGACCCCACAGACGGGCGGGGCTGCTTTGCGAACCCGGCGGCACGGAGGTGATCCTGTCCGGCGTCTCCGACAAGGAAGACGAGCCCTGCCACTTCACCCTGACGCCCGGCGGGAAGATGATCCGCGTGGGCGGCTACCCGATCGGGGACATCGGGCCGGGCATGCACCGGGCCGGCGAGCTGTGGCACGCGCTCGCCAACTCCCCGGAGCTCCACGACTGCGACGAAGCCCCGCTGGCGATGTACTCGATGGTCGACGTCGCTTCCCCGCCCCGTTCGCTGCACTGACTTGGAGTTGCCGGGCGCTCAGGCGGCCCCGGGACCGCCGCACGCTCCGCCAGCCCACCGCCTCGCCGCCGACAGGAGACCAGCCTTGAGAAGACGTGAACCAGATCCCGACGCGATCCTCCGCGGCGCGTCCCTGACGCTTCAGCGGAACTGTGTCGCGTTCGGCCTGAACCGCCGGGACTGCACGCTGCAGGTGCGGGTGGACGAGTCCGCGGTCCGCGAGATCGCCCTGACATACTTCCCCAGCGACGGCGGCGCACCGTTCAGCCAGCGACGCTGGCTGCGGGCGTTCCTTGAGGGCGGGACAGAAACGATGTCCGACGTGAAGTCGGTCGTCGGCGAGATGGTATGGAACGTGGCGCTCGCATTCCGGCCGCCACGACCGGCCCCGCCCAGCGGATGGTCGGTCCATCCCGCCGCCGCGAGCATCATGGCGGCCGCGGGCACCCTCCTGCCGAACCCTGCGGACCCCCTGAACTGGCTTCTCCACTCGAACGCGGAGCTGCACCTTCCGGGCGGCGGGAGCATCGCGGGCGCGGTCTTCGGCGCGCGGGAGGGCGTACTGCTCCTCAAGCGCGCGTCGGTCGTGAGCGGACGCGGCGTTGTCGTCGCCACGATGGGCATGGATGGGCCGACACCCCTCGTCATGCTCCCAGGTGAATATCCCGAGACACTCGTAGGGTCGCTCGACGGTCGCGCTGCGGCGGACATATGCGAGGTGTTCGCCGCGGATCCGCGGGGCGCCACGGCCGCCATCAAGAACGCGCACAACGAGCGTGGATACCAACCGGCGACCGTCATCAGGCTTGCGGATCGACTCGTCCCCCTCCTTCCCACGGACAAGGGTGGCGAGAGGTAGCGCCCGCGGACCGCGAAGGCGATCGTCGCGCCGCCTGCCGAGCCTGTGAGCCGGCTCCTCGGACACAGCGCGCACTCGGTGAGGCGCTACTACGCCCGTTCGGCCAGGCTGCTCGGGAAGGCGCGTCCGGCCGCATCCCCCACGCCGTAGGTCGAACCGATGTCAACGGTCAGCAAGGGAGACGACGCCTGGTGGCGGCTCGGCGCGGCCGACACGGCCCGACGTGCGGAGGATCTCGGGTGGGACGCTGCGGCGAGCCGTCACAACCTCTCATGGATCGGCCGCGAGTGGAATGGCCTGTCCGACCTGGAGCTGGACGGACGGACACTGACGGCGCAGACCTTGACGGCGGTGATCGCCCAACTCCGGGCCGACATCGCGGATCAGCATTTGCGGGTCGCCAGGTTGCCGGACCACCGAAGCGTCCGCCGACAGCCCAGCGCCCCGTCGTGGCCCTCGACGGTCGTCGTCGACATCGACTTCGGCGACTTCATCCAGCCGTTCAGGATCGGCATGGTAGATGCCGACCGCAGTCCGGGGAGCGACGCCGCCGGGCTCGTGGACGCGACAATGGATGGAATCCGGCGGTTCCACGCCGTCCTGGACGAGGCCGCCGAACTCCACCTCCAGCTACGTGCCGCCTTCGTGGAGCAATCGGCGATCGCGGAGGTCGTACCACTCTGGTTCCGATCACCGCCCTACATCTCGCCGACGCGCTACCCGACGCCCCTGCAGGGCGTGCACGAGATGGCGTTCCTCATGCTCGACGAGGACCTCAACCTCGTGTCGAACGGGATCCGGCTGGTATCGTCGGTGGCGCAGCTCGAGCAATACCTGGAATTCCACGGCGAATTCCAGCGTCGGCGGGCCACGACGCGCGCAATGCTCGACGCCATCGGCAGCGCAGCCCTCGTCACCGACGTCGCGGCGGGGCTGTTCGCATCCAGGGGGCTGGCCCCCTTGGCGACGCTCGCCGCACTGCGGGCGGCGCGGGCCCAGGGAGACCACGGCGGCATCGTGATCCGCACCGGTACGACGCGCGAACGCGTGACCCTGGTCGAGGGCATCGTCGACGTGGCCTTCGACTTCGAGGGCGGCGACTACGCGTCAGGCAAGCTGACCCTCAACGGCGAATATCCGAAGACCCTCGCGATGGCCGCGAAGGGCCGCGCCATGGCGGCGTTCGTAGACCACCCGGCCTTCCGGGCGGCGGGCGTGACCGTCCGGCAGGCCCGCGCCCTGCGCGGGCGGCTAAGGCTCTACCACCGCGTGCAACTCGGGCCGATCGAGGAGGCGGCAGCGGCGTAGGGCCCGCAGTCGCACGCTGTGGCCACCACGGTGGCCACAGGCCCCGGCTAGGACCTTCAGGCACATGGCGAGCCCGCCACGACGGAGGTGACTGATGATTAGCGAACTGACTGAGATCAACTGGGTGGCCGCCCTCGCGGCGACGGTGGCGAGCACGACGCTGGGCGCGGCGTGGTTCATGGGGGTGGTCGGCAAGCGATACGCGGTCGCACTCGGGCGGACCGACCTCGGCGACCAGAAGCCGTCCGCGCTCGCGATGGTGGGCCCGATGGCATGCAGTGCCGTCGTGGCGGTCACTGACGCCGTCCTGCTGCGCGCGCTCGGCGTAACCGCCTTCGGGCCGGCGCTGGCGTTCGGCGCGCTGACAGGCGTCGGCTATCTGGTCGCGCAGACGGTCAACATCTCGATCAACCCCAACTTCCCGCGTCCCTTCTACTACAGCGCGCTCAACGCGCCGTACTTCCTGCTCAGCAACATGGCGGCGTGCGCGATCATCACGGCGATGTCCTGACCGGCGCGCATCTGGCAGGATAGGGCGATGCGCCGCGGCGACCGCCTCTTCGAGATCATCCAGGTGCTGCGCCGCGCGTCGCGTCCGATGACCGCCGACGCGATCGCCGCCGAGCTCGAGACCAGCCGGCGAACGATCTACCGCGACATCACCGCGCTGATCGGCCAGCGCGTGCCGATCCGCGGCGAGGCGGGGGTCGGCTATGTCCTGGAGCTCATGCTGACGCTCGACGAGGTGGAGGCCGTGGTGCTCGGCTCGGGATGGTGATCGCGCACGCCGACCCGGCGCTCGCCCGCGCCGCGCTCGACGTGCTGGCGAAGATCGCGGCGATCGTGCCCGAGGGGCTGCGCGCCGCCATCGACGACCCCGCCGTCGGGACGCCGCCCGCGCGACGCGGGGACGGCGGCGGCTGGGTGGACATCGGCAGGCTGCGGTCGTTGTGCCGCCAGGGGCGGAAGCTCTCGATCCGCTACGTCGACGAGGCCGGCACGGCGAGCGAGCGCACCGTCTGGCCGTTCCTGGTCGGCTATGTCGAGGGCGTGCAGGCGCTGATGGCGTGGTGCGAGCTGCGGCAGGACTTCCGGACGTTCAGGACCGACCGGCTGCAGGCCGTCGACTTCCTCGACGCGCGGTATCCCGAACGCCGCGCTGTCCTTCGTGGACGATGGCTCAAGCTGATGCAGGATCGCCCCGCGCCGGACAACGGAGCCGCGGGCCGATGAGCGGCGAGACGAGGGCCGGGCTGCCGATCCTGCGCTTCGCCGATGCCGCCGCCTTCGACGCGTGGCTGGCCGCCGAACCGCGCACGTCCGGCGGGTGCTGGCTCAGGCTGGCCAAGAAGGGCTCGGACATGCGGTCGGTTTCGAAGCCCGACGCGATCGACGCGGCGCTCTGCCACGGCTGGATCGACGGCCAGCAGGACCGCTACGACGACGCCAGCTGGCTGACCCGCTTCACGCCGCGCAGGCGCGCCAGCCGGTGGTCGCAGATCAACCGCGCCCGCGCGGTCGAGCTGCTCGCCGAGGGCCGTATCGCGCCCGCAGGGTTGGCCGAGATCGAGGCGGCCCGCACCGACGGCCGCTGGGACGCGGCCTACGCTCCCGCCAGCACGGCCGAGGTCCCGGCCGACCTCAGGGAAGCGCTCGACCGCTCTCCCGCCGCCGCCGCCTTCGCCGCCATGGCGAAGACGGCCCGCTACGCGATCCTCCACCGCGTCGGCACCGTCAAACATGCCGAGACGCGAGCGCGCAAGATCGCGGAATTCGTGCAGAAGCTCGAGACCGGCGAAGCCTCGCCGGCTAGCCCCACCGTGCGCCAGGCGGGGTAAGAGCCGTACCTGCGACCGCCCGGGACGAAGACCCCGACGCCTCGTCCCACCGGCCTCGTAGCGGCGCGGGTCGCCGGGAGAGCCCCAATCCGGGCCGGTGCCCGGACGACTAGCCAGCGGTAGCCGCTGCCATTCATGTTTTGGTGACAGTGATCCGCGATGTGCGGGGAAAACTGGACGCGCCCGCGGGGCGCAGGGAGAGACACATGAAGAAGAAGGTGAACGCGAGAGCGATCCCGGAGGACCTGCAGCTCCTCGCGCTCCTGGTCGCGAAGCGGCTGCGCTCTGAACACGGCGGCGCCTCGGCACCGGGCGTCGGCGACTACCGGATCGCCGACAGCAAGGCCTTCGTCCAGGCTGGTTCGGAGGTCCAGGTGGACATCGACCTCGGCCGCGGCGTCAAGGTCCAGGTCTATGACGCCTGGTGGGACAGCGACCTCGACTGGCTGCTCAGGATGTCGTCGGGCATCGCCGAGAAGATCGACCGGACCGTCCGCGACGCCGACGGCATCCGCGCCATGGTCGTCGAGGCCACGGCGGCCGCGCGGCGCGAGATCGCGAAGGCCCGGCGCCGGGGCCTTCCCTTCAGCCTGACGTCGGTCACGCTGCCGCCGCTGGAGGCCGGCCAGCACGACGAGGCCATCGTCCGCGTCGAGCACCTTGCCTACGGCAAGTCGCTGCAGCTGGAACCCTTCGCGTTCCACGCCGCCTGCGCCGAGGACGTGGTGAGCGCGTTCGCGGGGATCGCCGGCGAGCAGGGCCGCCGCAGGGACCAGCGCGCGTGGTTCGACCACATCGGGGCCACCGGCAAGATCGACTCGGTCCTGGTGGCCGCGCTCCGCGCGGCGGGGCTCGACCTCACGCACGTCCTCACCACGATGCGCGACGCCGAGGAGTGGATCGTCGACTTCGACATCGCGGACGGCAAGCGCATGACGCTGCACTGGGACGAGGGCACGGTCCGCGCGCAGGTCGGGCTCGGCGAAGGCGTGAGCTGGCAGAAGGGTCGCCTGTCGTTCGACAAGGCGGAGCGCACGCTCAGGAAGGTCCGCAAGGGCAGTCCGCTGAGCAAGGTCTTCGACCATCCCTTCCTCGACGACCGCATCCGCGTCAGCGGCGACTACAAGACCGAGGGGCAGTATCTCTCGGTGAACTGCAACGAGGCGATGATGAACTTCGACGCCGACAGCGGGAGGCTGTGGGCCGCGTAGGCGCTACGCCGCATTCAGACGCGGCGCGCCGTTCCGTCTGCCCCCGTCGACCCGCCGGCGGCCGGGGGCCGCCGGAATGGGCGTCCGGGCCGCCTGACCGTGCAGAGGCCTCGTCGCGGGATTCGACCCGATGCCAAGGGTCGGAACGTGTCAGTCCTCGGCGGGCGTTGAACCCCGACGCCGGCCGATCGGGGCCGGCCCCCTCGCCGACCGGGGCAGCCCCCTGATCTCGGCGGCGTCGAGCGCGACCCCGTCGAGCAGCTCGGGCAGCGTCATGTCCAGCGCCACGGCCACCCGCGCCATCGTAAGCAGCGACACGTTGAGCAGACCCCGCTCGAGCTTGCCGAACGTCGCGCGGTCGATGTTCGCCCGCGCCGCGAAGTCCTCCTGGGACAGCTCCGCCGCGAGCCTGAGTTCACGGACGCGCTTCCCGAAACCCGTCTGGACCTTCGTCGCCATGGCCGTAGATGCGCACGGCTGAGCAGGATCGTCCACGGGATATATATCCCCGGTATATTGACATCTGCGTTTCGCTGTCGCATCAGACCCGCATGGAAAGACGATACATCACAGGGTCGATGCTGCACGACCTCGTCCGCTGCGACCACCGCGTCGCCCTCGACGTCCACGGCGACCCCGCCGAACGCGACGAGGTCAACGAGTTCGTCGAGCTCCTGTGGGAGGGCGGGGTCGAGCACGAGACGGCGGTGCTGGCCGACATGCTCGCCGCGTCGCCCGGATCCGTCGACCTGCGCTACGCCGCGCCCGGCAGCCGGCAGGCGCTCACGCAGATCGCGATGGATTCGAGGGCGCCGCTCATCGTGGGCGGCGAGATCAGCGAGGCCGACCTGCTGGGCCGCCCCGACCTCCTGCGCCGCGAGGGCGACGGCTACATCGCGGGCGACATCAAGCTCGGCGTCGGCGAGGAGGGCGCCAGCGGGGCGCCGCGCCTCAGGTACGCCATCCAGGTCTGCCTATACGCGGACATCCTCGAGCGCATGGACCGGCTGTCGCGGCCCTACGGCTTCATCGTCGACGGCAATGGCGACGAACTCGAGTTCGCGCTGGACGCGGACCTCGGCGGGACCAGGGGCGCGCTGGCCGACCGCTACGACGAGGCGCTCCAGCATGCGCGCGACATCGTGGACGACACCGTCGAGACGCTTTCCGTCCGGGCGGCCGAGTGCAAGCTCTGCCGCTGGTACACGGTCTGCAAGGCTGACGTGCTTGCGCGCGACGACCTCACGCGTATCCCCCAGCTCGGGCGGACGCTCCGCGACACGCTCAGGCGCACCTTCCCGACCGTCGCGGCGCTCGCGGCGGCCGACGTCGAGGCCCACATCGACGGGCGCCGGACCGACTTCCCGGGGCTCGGCCCCGACCGGCTGCGGCGCTTCCAGGACCTCGTGCGCCTCCTCTCGACGCCCGGCTCGACCGCCTACGCCCGCGTCCCGCTCGCGCTGCCGCCGCGCGGCCGCGAGCTGCTGTTCGACATCGAGACCGACCCGATGACCGACCACTGCTATCTGCACGGGGTCGTCGAGCGCTGGACCGACGGCAGCGGGCACCCGCCACGCTACCACGCCTTCATCTCCAGCGGTCCCGACGACGAGGCCCGCGCCTTTGTCGAGGCGCTGGAATTCCTCGAGTCCGATGCGTCCGCGTCGATCATCGACTGGAGCAAGTACGAGCGCACCGTCTACCGCGCGCTGGCGCTGAAGCATCCGGAGACCGACACCGTCGAGCGCGTGGAGGCGCTCTTCTCGTCGGCCCGCTGCGTCGACCTCCTCTACGACGTGGTGGCGACCGGGACGGAATGGCCCTGCCACGACTTCAGCGTGAAGACGCTCGCGGTCCACTGCGGCTTCGCATGGCGCGACGACAAGCCGTCGGGCGCCGCCTCGATCCGCTGGTACCGCGACTGGCAGCGCACCGGCGACGAGGCGATCAAGGTCAGGATCCTCGAATACAACGAGGACGACAATGCGGCCGTGGGCCGCGTCCTCGACGTGCTGCGCGAGCTGCCGGTCCGTGACTGAAGCCCCGTCGCCCGGCGACGGCGCGGGCGGGAGGCCCAACCAGCGCGGGCCGCGCCTCTACCGGTTCCACTGGCGCGAGAAGCGTGGCGGCGTGCGCGTCATTCGCTGGCGACAGGACCGACTGCGTCCCGCCGAGGCCCGCACGCTCGCGGCCACCCTCGCCGCCGCGGCGGTCGGCGGCGCGGTCCGCGTGGCGATCATCGGCGACGACGACGCGACGCTCCGCTGCGTGACCACGACGCCGCCGGCGTACACCAGCAGGAACAACCGGGCGGCGCTGCCGCGGCACCAGACGCTGCGCGCCGTCGTCGACTGGCGCGGGCAGATGGTGACCATGCTCGACCGCTCGTACCTGGCCCGGAGCATGCCGACCCTGCTGGTCTGGGGCGACCGCGACCCGATCATCCCCGTCCGGCACGCGCACGTGGCGCACGCCGCGATGCCGGGTAGCCGTC
>CAXTNG010000085.1:0-11378 GCA_964245475.1 uncultured Sphingomonas sp.
GTGATCAGCGCCTTCGGCCTTTTCGCGCTCGCGCTGCTGTCGGTGGTCGGGCCGCTGTTCGTGGCGGCGCTGCTGTTCGAATCGACGCGCGGCTATTTCTTCGCCTGGCTCGGCACCTGCATCAATTTCCTGATGCTGATCGTCTTCGCGCTCGTCCTGACGCTGTTCCTGACCCAGGTCGGCGACAGCGTCCTTGCGACCATATCGGAGGGCGACGAGATCGGCCAGGCGGCGATCAAGATCCTCGCCTTCTACGCACTCGGGTTCTTTTTCTTCCTGCAAATCCCGGGTCTCGCGGCTTCGCTCGGCGGCGGGGGACCCGCGCTCGCCAACCAGTTCGCGTCCGCACTCGCCGCCTCGACCGGCTTCGTCGCCGGACGCGGTCTCTCCGGCACGCAGGCGACCTCGCGCGCCATCGCGCGCGGCGTCGCGCGCGGGATCGACCGCTATCGCGGCTCGGGGTCGATCCGTCGCGGGCGGGCATAGGAGAATGGCGGTGCGCAAATTTGCAAGGATCATGTTCGGCGCGGTCCTCGCGCTCGCCGTATCGACGCCCGGATCGGCGGATCCGAAATCGCCGAAACTGGCGAAGTGCGACGGCAAGGTCCGCCGGCCGGCAAATCCCTATGGCTCGATCCTCCCGAGCGTCGATCCGGCGGCCGGAACGATGACGCCGCCCGCCTCGGGGCAGGGCGGGATCGACGTCTTCCCGTCGCCGGCGCCACCGAAGCCGAGCGGATCGCCGCCGACGGCCCCGGCCGGCGGCACGTCCCCGACGCCGGTGCCGCCGATCGGCGCGATCGACCCGTCGCCGCAGTTTCGGAGCTGCTGAGGATGGCAGGTGGCGTCACCGATCGCGACGACCTCAAGGCTTATTTTGCCGAGGCTGCGAGCTGGGATCACGACCGGCTGATCGCGGCGAACCGGTCGCGGCGGCTGGCGTGGACCGTTGCGGCGGCCTCCGCGGCGCTCGCCGCCGCGAGCGTCCTCGCGCTCGCGATGCTCGCGCCGCTTAAGACGGTCGTACCCTATGTCATCACCGTGGACAGGGCGACGGGTGCGAGCGAAATCACGTCTCCAATGAGCGGCCGGCCCGCGCCGTCCTACGACGAGGCCGTCACCAAATATTTCCTCGCCGACTATGTCCGCAATCGCGAGGGCTGGATTCCGCAAGCGCGCCGGGAGTTCTTCGAGGGCGTGCTGGCGATGTCGTCGCGCGACGAGCAGGCGCGCTGGACGGCCTTTTACGCCAAGGACAATCCCAAATCGCCGCAATCGGTCTTTACCGATCTCGATACGGTGTTCGTCGCGATCAAATCGGTCACGTTCGTTTCGCCGAAGGTCGCGCAGGTCCGCTTCACCAAAACGCTCCAGCACGGCACTGCTGCGACCGATACCCCGGCGATCGCCACGATCACCTTCGACACGACCGACACCCCCTCGACCGAGCAGCAGCGGTTCAAGAATCCGCTCGGGCTCGAAGTGCAGACCTATCGCGCCGACCTGGAGGTGACGCAATGATGCGAGCCTGGATCGCACTGCCGCTCGGCCTTGCCGTCGTCGCCGCGCCCGCCCTGGCCAGCGAGACGCCGCGCGCGACGGCGCAGGACAACCGAATCCGCGAGGTCGTCTATAGCGAGGCGCAGGTGTTCCGGATCGTCGGCGTGTTCCGGGCGGCGACCCAGATCGTGTTCGCCGCCGACGAGCGGGTCGAGCATGTCGCGCTCGGCGACACGGTATCGTGGGAAGTCGCGCCGGCGGAAAATTCGCTGTTCATCAAACCGCGCGAGCTCGCCGGATCGACCAACCTCATCGTGATGACGCGGTCGCCCACCGGCGTCCGGACCTATACGTTCGAGCTGAGCGCGCGACGGGGCGCGATCGGCCCCCGCGCGCCCGATACCTTCTTCAAGGTCGTCTTCCGCTACCCGCGCGAGGAAGCCGCCGCGGCGCAGGCGGCGGCGGCGCGCGCGGCATTGCTGCGGGCTGCCGCGGTGCGCGACGGTGCAATCCGCTCGGCGCTCGACCTTGCCGTGCTCGAAGGGCGGCGCAACCTGCGCTATACGGTCCAGGGCTCGTCCGCGATCCAGCCGTCGGAGATCACCGACAACGGCCAGTTCACCGCACTGCGCTTCCCCAATCAGAGCGAGCTGCCGGCGGTCTTCGCGATCAACCCGGACGGTAGTGAGGCGATCGTGCCGTTCGACGTGCGCGACGAGTTCGTCATCGTCCACGGCGTCTTCGCCCAGCTCCGTCTGCGCCGCGGGCGCGAAGTACTCTGCATCTTCAACGAAGCCTACGATCCCAACGGGCGCGATCCGAAGACCGGCACCGCCTCGTCGGTGGTCGAGCGCACGACGGAGAGTCCGCGATGAACGGCGACGCACCCCATGATCGGCCGACGGTCGATCAGACCCCCGATCCCGACGAAATCGAGCGCGGTCCGGTCGGCGAGCGTGCCAGCCGGATGCCGCCGATCGGCGGCACGGCGATGGACCCGAAGAAGCTGGTCGGCGTCGCCGCGGCGGCAGGCGCGATCATGTTCACGATTCTCGCGCTCGGCAGCGGGCTCGGCGGCGGGTCGCAGCTGCCGCCGCCCAAGCCGAAACCCGCGCTCGAGACGCCGCGCTACGATCCCGCGACAGTGATCGCGCCGACCCTCGCAGGCGCGCCCACCGACCCCAATGCGCCGGTTCCCCTGATCGGAACCCAGGTGCCGGCCATCGGCCCTGTACCGGCCGGTGCAGCCGGCGCGGGGGCACCGCAAGCGCGCCAGCCATCGCCTGCCGAGGCGCTGCGCGACGCGGCGCGGCGGTCGACGCTGATCGCTTATGGCGGCGAACGCGATCCGACGGCGATAGGGCCCTTGGCGGCAACTGCCGATACGACCGACACGGCGCTGCCGCCCGCCGCCGTCGCCCGCGTGCCGACCAATCTGGAGAATCTGCGGCGCGGCTCGGCGATCGGGGAAGCGCGTGCCCGCGCGCTGCCCGACCGCAATTTCCTGATAACGGCGGGCGCGTTCATCCCGTGCGTGCTGCAGACCGCGATGGACAGCAGTCAGCCCGGGATCGTCACCTGCATCATTCCGCGCAACGTCTATTCGGACAACGGCCGCGTGGTGCTGATGGAGAAAGGCACCAAGGTCTTCGGCGAATATCAGGGTGGGCTCAATCGCGGCCAATACCGGTTGTTCGTGCTCTGGAACCGCGCGGTGACGCCGCGCGGCATTTCGATCGACCTTGCCTCG
The DNA here is from genome assembly GCA_964245475.1 of uncultured Sphingomonas sp. Classification (GTDB taxonomy): domain Bacteria; phylum Pseudomonadota; class Alphaproteobacteria; order Sphingomonadales; family Sphingomonadaceae; genus Sphingomonas. The sequence continues at coordinate 3,251 of CAXTNG010000085.1, forward strand.
CCGGCGACCGATGCGCTTGGTCGGAGCGGCGCAGGCGGCCGCGTCAACAACTTCTTCTGGCAGCGGTTCGGCACGGCGCTCCTGTTCAGCGTGGTCGAGGACGCCGCCACGGTCGGCACGCAGGCGGTGGGCAATCAGGGTGCGAACACGACGCGGGTGCCGTCCGATGCCGCCTCGACGATCCTGCAGCAGAACGCCGAGATCAAGCCGGTCCTGCGCAAGAATCAGGGTGAGGATGTCGGCATCACCGTCGCACAGGACTTCGATTTCTCGGAGGTCTACGGTCTGGCGCTGCGCTGATGGCGGCGCCGGGCAAGAATACTGCGGTCCTCGACAGCGTCACCGCCCCGCTGCTGCGGCGACTGGCAGACGCCAGCGTGACTGAACTGGTCGTCAACCGGCCGGGCGAGATCGGCATCGAGCGGCGCGGCGGCTGGACCTGGGAAGACGAGCCGGCGCTCGACTTCGCGAGCCTGATGGCGCTGGCGACGGCCGCCGCAGCCTTCACTGCCCAGGACATCAACCGCGCGACGCCGATTGTCTCGACGGTTTTCCCGTCGGGTGAGCGCGTGCAGATCGTCGTGCCGCCGGTCGTCCCCGAAGACACGGTTTCGATTACGGTGCGCAAGCCCTCGAACGTCACGCTGACGCTCGCCGATTTCGAGGCGACGGGGCTGTTCGCCCATACCCGGATCGCCGATCGCGCGGTCACCTCGGGCGAGCGCGACCTGCTCGCGCTGTTGCGCGGCGGCCGCCATGTCGATTTTTTCAAGGCGGCGGTCGAAGCGCGGCTCAACATCCTGATTTCCGGGGCGACGGGCTCGGGCAAGACGACGCTGTCGAAAGGGCTGATCGCGCTGATCCCGCCCGACGAACGTCTGCTGACGATCGAGGACACGCGCGAACTGGTCGTCCCGCACCGCAACGTCGTCCACATGCTCTACGCCAAGGGCGGACAGGGCACAGCCGACGTGACCGCCAAGCATCTGCTCGAAAGCGCGCTCAGGATGCGGCCCGACCGCATTCTGCTCCAGGAACTGCGCGACGGCACCGCATTCTTCTATCTCCGTAACGTCAATTCCGGACATCCCGGCTCGATCACCACGATCCATGCGGACTCGGCGGAACTCGCATTCGAGCAACTGACGCTGCTGGTGAAGGAAAGCGAAGGCGGCGCCGACCTCGCGCGCGATGACATCCGCAGCCTGCTCAAGATGCTGGTCGACATCGTAGTGCAGACCAAAAAGGTCGACGGCGAGTTCCGCGTCACCGAAATCTACTACGACCCGGAGGCGCGGCGTGCTGCCTGACCGCCGCCCCGGCACCTGGCTCGTCGGCGGGCCGCTCGCGCTGGTGATGGCGCTGCTCGTGGCGAGCATGATCGCCTGGCTCATTCTCGGCCTGCCGGTCGCGGCCTACGACCCGCTCAAGATGCCGCGGTTCTTCTGGTATTATCGCGGCGACCCGATCGTCGTCCGCGCGCTAGCGGGCGGCGCGATCTGCGGGGGCCTGCTGTTCGCCGTGCTGGCCTATCTCGTCCTGGCCCGGCGGCCGGCGCTCCACGGCGCTGCCCGCTTCGCGACCGAGCGCGAGTTACGCCGTCAAGGGTTCCGCGCACCGGCGGGCATCGTTCTCGGACGCAAGTGCGGCCGGTTCCTCACCTTCGGCGGCACCGAGCATGTGCTGGTCGAAGCGCCCACCCGCTCGGGCAAAGGTGTCGGCGTCGTCATCCCCAACCTGTTGACCTGGCAAGGCTCGGTGGTGGTGCTCGACGTCAAGCGCGAGAATTACGATGCGACCGCCGGCTTCCGCCACGCGCACGGGCAGGACGTGTTCCTGTTCAACCCGACCGACCGCGAGGGACGGACCGCCCGCTACAACCCGCTCGCCTATATCGACCGCACCGACCCCGACGACGTCATCATCGAGCTGCAGAAGATCGCGACGATGCTGTTCGTCGCGCCAGACCACGGCGAAGCGTTCTGGGCGACCGGCGCGCGCACCGGTTTCATCGGCGTCGGCGCCTGGCTCGCCGAAACCAGCGACGCGCCGCTTACGTTCGGCGCGATCTACCGGCACATGACGCAAGGCGATGTCCGCGTCTTCTTCAAACGCCAACTCGCGGATCGCCACCTGATCCTCTCGTCGGGGTGCCGGACGGCGTTGGCAGATTTCGCCGGCGGTTCCGACAACAGCTTCGCCGACATCAAGAAGACGATCACCAGCGTGCTTGGGCTGTGGCTCAATCCGGTCATCGACGCCGCGACCGCGGCATGTGACTTCGACCTGCGGAACTTACGCAAGCGACCGATGTCGATCTATCTCGGCGTGTCGCCCGACGAACTCGACCGAGTCGCGCCGCTCTACAATCTCATCTTTCAACAGCTCGTCGACCTCAACGTCCGCGCGCTGCCCGACCGTTCGACCCCCGTCCCAGTGCTCGTCGTGTTGGACGAATTTGCGCGCCTGGGCCGTGCCGCCACGATTGCCGCGGCGTTCTCGTTCATCGCCGGCTACGGCATCCGCATAATCGCGGTGATCCAGTCACGGTCGCAGCTTCGCGCAGTCTATGGCGACAATGTCGCCGACGAGATCATCGCGAACTGCGGTGTGGAGGTCGCGTTCACGCCCAAGGAATTGCGGGTCGCCAACGAACTGTCCGAACGCATCGGCTATATCGGCCAGGAGAGCGTCACCCGCTCGCTGACGATCGACGGCCTGCTGGCCAACCGCTCGAAATCGATTTCGGAACAGCGCCGCGCACTGCTGCTGCCACAGGAATTGATGCAGCTGTCGCCGCTTCGACTGATCCTGCTGCGCGGCGGCATCCCGCCGATCCTCGGCGACAAGATCGCCTATTTCCGCAGCCGATTTTTTCGCGCGCGTCACGTCGCCGCGCCCGCCGTCGCTCCGGTCGCGCGGCCCGAGCGACTGACCCGTTCCGAGCCCGAAGCGGACGCGATCGGCGACCTCTACGACGGTACGCGCGATGCGACCGAGGCGATGGACGACATCGTCACCGAAGACCTGCCCAGCGTCTTCATCGACGTCCGCACGCTCGAACAGGACGGCGCGAGGATCGGCACGATCGCGGAAGGAGATGAACATGGCTGACAAGCTAGAAGGCGCCACGGCGCGCGGCCGCGCCCGTGAAACGTCATCCCGCACCGTCGATAAGCAGGAACGACCGCAACAGCCGCGGCGGAAACGCGAGGTGCCGGAGATCTCCGACGACTTATCCGGCAAGTTCGTCCGCGTCGGCAATCGACTGTATCGGAGCGCCGATGACCGGACGCCGGTCGTCAGGCTCGAACCCGACCGCCTCAAGACGCGCAACATCGACGCGCTGCCCGACATTATCAGGATCGCCAAGGCGAACGGCTGGACTTCGATCCGCATCGAAGGCGGCGACACGTTCAAGAAGGCGGCCTTCCTTGCCGCCGCCGCACAAGGGCTAGACGTCGAAAACTATGCGCCGGCCAAGCGTCTCAAAGCCGAGGCGGATCGGCTGCGCGAACGCTTCGCGCGGCGCGAGGCCGAACGGGCGCGCAAGACTGGTAAGACGGCTGGCCCGCCGAACGAAACCGAGCAGCGTCGACAGCTCGCCGAACGCTTTCTGCGTCAATCCGCCGAAGAGAATACGCGCGATCCGGCGCTCAAGGCCGCGCAGACGATCGTCGCCCAAACGCTAGCAATCGCGCGGGCCCGTCATCATGGCGACGCTGAACGGGCGGCGCGCGAGGGCGAGGCGAAGCGTCAGGAGGTCGCCGTCCGCATCGCGGGGGGCGACCGGATTGCCGGGATCGAAGTCCGCGCGAGACCGGCGCCGGTTCAGACCCGCGAGCAAGACAGACCGGGCCGCGGCCGGTAACGGCGGCACGCCGGCTTCAGTGAATCAAGGTCCGCGCTCGCGATCGTCTGGCCGCGCTCTGCCGGACACCTTGTCGTGTGTACGCCGGATACCGAGCGCGCGGGCGTGACGACGGGCGAACAGCTCGGGCGTCGTCTCGACCCTGGCGTGCGCGGCCAGAAAATCCCGAAGGTCGCCCGCCAATCTGCGATCGTCGGCAACGCCCGTCGCGTCGAGTGACGTCGCGATACGATCATAGGCCGCGCGTATGTCCTGCCAGCGCCGACCGCCTGCGCCGACAAAGGCAGACAGTGCCGCATTGCAGCGCGCTATGTCTAAGGCATCCCAGTTGGTCCGCCGGTCAGCGTCGGCGATCGCGGTGCCCCCGCCGGCCCGCAGCCGCGCGCGCAGCTTGACCAGCCCGATGCTCGAACCCGCCACGCCCTTGCCACGCGCGCGTCGGGGCGTTGCCTCGGCCGCGACGCCGCGTGCGCGCAACTCGCGAGCGAAGCGCTCGCGGAGGCGGTTGAGGTCGGGCGGACGCGGATTGAACCGCTTGCGGTCAAGCCCTTCGGCTTGAACGGTGAGGTGGACATGCGGCCGCGGAGTGTCGGTATGAAGCGCCATGACATAGTCGTGGTTGTCGCCGAACTCGGCGTCGGCGACGGCCCTGACACTGCCCAACACCTTATCGGGGTCGGTCCCGGCCGGCATCGAGAACACCATCGAGACCGATGAGACGGTTGGCCGCGAGCGCCATTGGACTGTGTCGCTCCATTCGGCCGCGCGCTCGGCGATCTCGTCGCGGTTGATCAGAACTTCGCCGTCGCGAGTCTCGATTCCGAGTTTCCCCTTGCGCCCGATATAGTCGAGGTGCGCGCGAACATGGCCAGCCCCGCGCTGGCGGCCGGTGACCTTCACCATCACCTCAGGCGCCCCGCGAACGATCCGTGCGAGTTTCGCGCGCGCGGTCTTGGCGTCGGCGATTCCGAAGCTGGCATAGAGCGGGATGCGCACCGCCGCCGCGCGGTCGTGGACGTAGCGTACGCGATACGCGGGCCGGGTCGCCTCCCACAATGACAGCTCCAGGCTCATCAGTCTGGCACCGTCCAGTAGCTTGCGTCGCCGCGCATCGCATCGCCCACCGCCGAGACTTGCTCCGAGACTTCCATCCGCATGTCGACGATGCGTTGCAGGTGCGGTTCGATGGCCCTGTCGCCTTCGGGCAGCATCGCGGTGTTCGCAGCCTTCATCGCCTGATTGAGATTGCGGCCGATGCGAAGAAGCTGCATCCGGATGGGCGCGAGCTCGGCAAGCAGTCCGTCGTCGACCCGCGACTTCAAGGCGAGGTGACGCCGCACCAGCGCCTTCACCCAGCCTGCGCGGTCGGTCGCGCGCCGGGCCGCGCGATAGTCGATGACGGCGGTTTCGATGTCGGTGAACCGTAGCGAAATGCGGATGCCGGAACGGCCCTCGGGCGGGTCGATCCGGGCGGCCTCTCCGCCCTCGCGCAACGCCCGTTCGATCAGCTGCCGGACCACGGCGCTACGGCCCCCGCGAGCGACCGCGAAGGCGTCGAACGCCGCCAGCGCGTCGCCGTCGACGCGCGCGGTCATGACGATCATCCGGGGCTGCGAGCTTGCCGACATCCAATACCTTGTCCGGCGGTTACGCGGGACAAGGTATTACGTCGCACACCGAAAGGCATATCCTGCACTAGAGGCAAACAGGACTAACTACTCGAACAAGAAAGGCTGGCTCGGCCGATCGCCTCGCATTTCGACGGGCCGCCGCACGCGCTGGCGCGCGGCGGCTCCCCGGAGTCGGTCTTCGTGGAAAGGGGAAGTTTCGGCGTGGAGCGGCATTCGCCCGCTGCCCATCTGCACCGGCGTTCGTCGCGGGGCCAAGAAAGAAACAAGGCGGCGGCGCTCCGGCAATCCGGTGCGCCGCCGCCTCCGCTGAACTCATCGAAGTGCGCCGAACACGACGAAGCGGGGCGGCCTCAGCCGCCCCGCTCGCCGGTCATTCGGCCTTGTCGTCGGCCGGGGTGCCGTCCTTGCGGGCGAGGATCGCGATGCCCTCGGCGATCAGGTCGACCCCGTAAACGGTGGTGCCGTTCGCCTCGTAGCTGTTCTGGCGGACGCGGCCGGTGATGTGGACGAGATCGCCCTTGGTCGCGGTCAGCCGCTTGGCGAGCTTGTCGAACAGCGTGACGTTGTTCCAGTGCGCGTCGGTCTTCCACTCGTCGCCGTCCTTGCGGTTATAGTTGGAAGCGACCGAGAGGTACGTGACCTTCTCCTTGGCCTCGACTTTGCCGATCCGGCCGATGATCCGGAACTCCGCGATGTTCTGCATGTCCTTGACTCCGTTCGTGGTGCAGGATCGATTTCCTGACGGTTTCAAGGAGGCCGCGAAGCCGCCGCGGTCAGGCTGAAAAACGGAGGCTCCACGCAGTGGAAACCGTAGGCCCGAAGGGCCGGTTTTCTGCTTGACCGCACAAGGCGGCGCCCGCGGCCAGAAGACCGTCAAAAAGGAATCGACCTGCACCACGGGAGTCAGAGCGCGATGCCCGTCGCGGTCCCGGCCCTCGACCGGCTGGCTTGAGACCGGGACCGTCACCCGCTGTCGCTTCCGGCATCCGCGCGGCGTCGATGAGACCGGTCGGCTGGAATTCTGTCCGTCATCCTCGCCGGATGACTGTGCATGGGTGATCGCCCTCACCGGCGCCCGCCTCGCGGAGAGGCGCGCGCCACCGCGTTGGCGACGGCTGCGCCGGGACGACCTGCTCCGACGCAGGAGTAACGCCCGCCAGACAAAGGCCAGGACCGCGCTTGGGGCGCGCCGTCACGCTTCGCGGGAGGCGCTCGCCGATGCATGTCCCGCGCCGATCCTTCGACCGTTCAATCGTGCAGCGGCGCGGGCCGCTGCACCGCCCCGCCCGACGCGCGAACCGGCGCGGCAGCTTGTAGGTGCCGCGCCGGTTCTCGGGACGATCGCAGATTGGACCATGCCGCCGCGCCAGCGGCGGCGCGCGCCGGGCGGTCTCGCCCAAGGATGGGGCGGGCGTCGCCGCCCGCCCCAAGCCGCGTCACGCGGCTTCGTCCTCGTCGAAGCCTTCACCCTCGTCGTCGTTGTCGAACGACGGCGCTTCCTCAACCTCGGCAGGCGGCTCCGTGATCGCAAGCGCGGGCGGCAGCCAGTTCCGGTCTGCCAGCCGCTCGGCGGCGGCGGCGGCAAGTTCGCCCTTCTTCATCTTCGCGCAGTTGTCGGCGGCGGGCTGGCCCAACGCCTTCGCCATCGTCTCGAGAATGACGGGCTTACGCAGCCGCGCGAACAGCGAGGGCGTCGCGCGCCATTTAGCCGTCATGTCGGGCTTGGCCGCGAAGGCGATGCGGTCGAACCGGCCATGCCGTGCATCGCGGCGCATCCCCGACGCCTGAACGCCGTTGATCTGCCCGGCCACAAGCCGGGCCAGCAAGCGGCCCTTGGCCTCGGCGTCCATCGCCCGGATGGCGGCGAAACGCCCGATCTCCGGGAGCGCGGCGAAGTCGTCGGCACCGATGGCATCGACCGTGCGGATGGCGCTTTCGCTCACCAGGTCGTCGGGCGGCGCGGCGTTGAAGCTGTCGAGCCGCAGCGCCAGCGGCGACTGGTAGGACGGCTCGCCGTGGACGATCTGCCCGGCAAGGCAGTCGAGCAAGATGTCGAGCGCGAGCGCCGGGTCGTCGGCCACCGCCTCCTGCACGGCAAGCGTCTTGATCTTCGACAGCGCCTCGACGGTCGCCCCCGAATAGTCGGGCTTGGCGGCGGGTGCGCCGCCACCGTCACGCGGCGCGCGCTTGGTGCGGATGGCCCTGGCCTCGACGACGCCGTATCTGCCGACGAACAGCACCATCGCCCCGTCCGCCTTCTGCGCATCGTCGAACAGCGACAGACGCGCATCGAGCGCGTCGGCCTCGGCGCGGAGCGCATCGACAACGGGGTCGTTCCACCGCCCCTCGTCGCCGAGTTCGGCCTTGCGCGCGGTGATGGCCGCGCCGATGCGGTCATAGTCCGCTGCTTCGTCGCCGTTCGGCTCGCGCTTGCCCGCCGCGTGGACGGTGACGAGGTTGTAATAGTCGTCCGGCCGGTCGAGCGCCGCCCGCACGTCCGTCCAGCCATCGGCGCGATAGGCGTCGGCGATACCGTCTAGCTTGGCGGTCGCCAGCGACGCGAGCAGCGCGGGGTCGTCGGCATAGCCTTCGCCGTCCTTGCCGAACAGGTCGCGGGTGATCGTGC
>CAXTNG010000086.1:0-7147 GCA_964245475.1 uncultured Sphingomonas sp.
CTGCTATCATACGGTGATCCTGGTGGGCATTCCGAGGCTCGGGCCGGAGAGCCGCAACGAAGCGGCGCGCTTCGTGGCGCTGATCGACGCGTTGTACGAGCACAAGGTCAAGCTGCTCGCCGCCGCCGATGCGCAGCCGGATGAATTGTATTGCGCGGGCGACGGCCGGTTCGAGTTCGAGCGCACGGTGAGCCGGCTGGAGGAGATGCGCTCGGACGCCTATCTGGGGCAGGGACACGGCATCGGGTGAGCCTTGTTGCACTTGCGAACTGTTATCAACATAAGTTCGGCGCACGAGATGTTTAACGGTTGCCGTGGCGCCGCAATGGGGGTAGGCGCGCGGTCCAATCGCACCGGTATGGAACGGGGAGACGGATGGGGATGGCTCGCAAGAAGATCGCGCTGATCGGCGCCGGCAACATCGGCGGCACGCTCGCGCATTTGGCGGCGCTCAAGGGGCTGGGCGACATCGTGCTGTTCGACGTGGTCGAGGGCGTGCCGCAGGGCAAGGCGCTCGATCTCAGCCAGTGCCGCCCGGTCGAAGGCTTCGACGCGAGCATCAAGGGCTCGAACGACTATGCGGATATCGCCGGCGCGGACGTGATCATCGTCACCGCGGGTGTCGCCCGCAAGCCGGGGATGAGCCGCGACGACCTGCTCGGCATCAACCTCAAGGTGATGAAGGCGGTAGGCGAGGGCATCAAGGCGAACGCGCCGGACGCCTTCGTGATCTGCATCACCAATCCCTTGGACGCGATGGTGTGGGCGCTGCGCGAGTTCTCGGGCCTGCCGCACGAGAAGGTGGTCGGCATGGCCGGCGTCCTCGACAGTGCGCGGTTCAGCCACTTCCTGGCGGACGAATTCGGTGTGTCGGTCAAGGACGTCAACACCTTCGTCCTCGGCGGACATGGCGACACGATGGTGCCGGTGCTGGAATACTCGACGGTTAGTGGCATTCCGGTCAGCGACCTGATCGCGATGGGCTTCTCCACGCAGGAGAAGGTCGACGAGATCATCAAGCGTACCCGCGGTGGCGGCGGCGAGATCGTTGCGCTGCTCAAGACGGGCTCGGCTTATTACGCGCCCGCGACCAGCGGCATCGCGATGGCGGAGGCGTATCTCTATGATCAGAAGCGGGTCCTGCCGGCGGCGGCGCATCTGACCGGGCAATATGGCGTCGACGATCTGTATGTCGGCGTGCCGGTGGTGATCGGTGCAGGCGGTGTCGAGAAGATCGTCGAAGTCAAGCTGTCCGACGAGGCGAAGGCGAACCTGCAGGTCTCGGTCGATGCGGTGAAGGAGCTGCTGGTCGCCTGCAAGGGCATCGACGAGACGCTGGCCTGAGTCGGGCCGTGAGCTACGATCTCATGGTTTTCGATCCGGCGGACGCGCCGAAGGATCGTAAGCACTTTCTGGAGTGGTACAAGCGGACCACCGAATGGGCTGAAGGCCATAATTACAGCGAACCTGCCGCAACCACACCAGCGCTGCAGGCATGGTACGAGGACATTCGCAAGTCGTTTCGCAATATGAACGGACCCGGGGCTCCCACCGACGCTGACTTCGACACGCCGGGCATCGAAGACCGCTTGGCAGGATACACGATCGGGCATCACGCCATCTACGCTGACTTCCGCTGGACTGTTGCTGAGGAAGCGTACGCAGAGGTGCGCCGGCTGGCCGTGGCTCACAAGGTTGGTTTCTACGATGTGAGCGGTGACGAGGGCGATGGCGAGATATACTTCCCGGGCGATCGTTTAAGGCCCGCATGTGGGGGCACTTGGCGCGAGACCGCGAAGCAAATCAGGGAACTGCAGAAACAATGAGCATCCTCGTCGACCGGAACACCAAGGTCATCACCCAGGGCATGACCGGGGAGACCGGCAGCTTCCACACCAAGGCGGCGCTCGACTACGGCACGCAGATGGTCGGCGGCGTGACGCCGGGCAAGGGCGGGAGCGAGCATCTCGGCCTGCCGGTGTTCAACACTGTCGCGGAAGCTGTCGCGAAGACCGGCGCGACCGCGAGCGTGATCTACGTGCCGCCGCCGTTCGCCGCGGACTCGATCCTGGAGGCGATCGACGCCGAGGTGCCGCTGATCGTCACGATCACCGAGGGCATTCCGGTGCTCGACATGGTGAAGGTCAAGCGCGCGCTTTCCGGCTCCAAGTCGCGGCTGATCGGTCCCAACTGCCCAGGCGTGCTGACGCCCGGCGAGTGCAAGATCGGGATCATGCCGGGCAGCATCTTCAAGCAGGGCTCGGTCGGCGTGGTCAGCCGTTCGGGGACGCTGACCTATGAGGCGGTGTTCCAGACGTCAAACGCGGGGCTCGGCCAGACCACCGCGGTCGGCATCGGCGGCGATCCGGTGAACGGGACCAACTTCATCGACGTCCTCGAGCTGTTCCTCGCCGACGATGCGACGGAATCGATCATCATGATCGGCGAGATCGGCGGTTCGGCCGAGGAGGAGGCGGCGCAGTTCCTCCGCGACGAGGCGAAGCGCGGGCGGAAGAAGCCGATGGCTGGCTTCATTGCCGGCCGTACCGCGCCGCCGGGGCGGCGGATGGGCCATGCGGGCGCGATCGTCTCCGGCGGCCAGGGCGGCGCCGAGGACAAGATCGCGGCGATGGAAGCGGCGGGGATCAAGGTGGCAGACTCGCCGAGCGAACTCGGCTCGACGCTGGTGAGCGTGCTGCAGGGCTGACGATCTAGGACGAATGCGATGGGCTACGAGAACCAGGATTGGAGCGACGTCGCGGGTGGCGTAAGCCCGGGCTTCATCGAGGGGCTGTTCGATCGGTATCAGAGCGACGCCGGTTCGGTCGAGCCGAGCTGGCGCGCCTTTTTCGAAGGGCTGGAGGCGGCGCAGGGGCCGAGCTGGGGGGGGGGGAGCGGGCCGCTCGCGTCGACCTACGACCTCACCGCCGCGCTCGACCCGACACAGATGGAGCCCGCGGCCAAGCCGGCGAAGGGCAAGTCGGCTGCAGCGCCGGCTGCGGCCGCATCCAAGGACGATGTGCTCCGCGCCGCTCGGGACTCGATCCAGGCGATGCTGCTGATCCGCACCTATCGCGTGCGTGGCCACCTTGCCGCGAACCTAGACCCGCTGGGCCTCACCCGCGGCGACCTGCCCGAGGAGCTGCGCACCGGCCATTACGGCTTCTCCGATGCCGACATCGATCGGCCGGTGTTCGTCGGCGGCGCGCTCGGGCTGCAATGGACGACGGTGCGCGAGCTGGTCGATATCCTGCGCGCCAATTACTGCGGCAACGTCGGCCTCGAATACATGCACATCGCCGATCATGAGGAGCGCCAGTTCCTCCAGGAGCGGATGGAGGGCAAGGACAAGGCGATCGAATTCACGCCCGAGGGCAAGAAGGCGATCCTGACCAAGGTCATCGACGCCGAGCAGTGGGAGAAATTCTGCGGCCGCAAGTTCGTCGGCACCAAGCGCTTCGGTCTGGACGGCGGCGAGGCGATGATCCCGGCGCTGGAGAGCGTGATCAAGTACGGCGGTCAGGCCGGCGTGCGCGAGATCGTCTACGGCATGGCGCACCGCGGGCGGCTGAACGTGCTCGCCAACGTGATGGCCAAGCCGTTGCGCGTGATCTTCCACGAGTTCGGCGGCGGTTCGGCCAACCCCGACGACATCGGCGGGTCCGGCGACGTCAAATACCACCTCGGCACATCGACCGATCGCGAGTTCGACGGGGTCAAGGTGCACATGAGCCTGGTCGCCAACCCGTCCCATCTGGAGGCGGCGGACCCGGTGGTGCTGGGCAAGACGCGCGCGATCCAGACGATCGCCGACGATCTAAAGGACCACACCCACGCGCTGCCCGTCCTGATCCACGGCGACGCCGCGTTTGCGGGGCAGGGGATCGTGTGGGAGTGCCTCGGTTTCTCGGGCATCCGCGGCTACAATACGGGCGGTTGCGTCCATTTTATCATCAACAACCAGATCGGTTTCACGACGAGTCCGCAGTTCGCGCGCTCGTCGCCCTATCCGTCGGATGTGGCCAAGGGCGTCCAGGCGCCGATCTTCCACGTCAACGGCGACGACCCGGAGGCGGTGACCTTCGCGACCAAGATGGCGGTCGAGTTCCGCCAGACGTTTCACCGCGACGTGGTGGTCGATATGTGGTGCTATCGCCGCTTCGGCCATAACGAAGGCGACGAGCCGAGCTTCACGCAGCCGTTGATGTACAACAAGATCCGCCAGCATCCGCTGGTTAGCGAGATCTACGCGAAGCGGCTGGTCGCGCAGGGCGTGGTTGACCAGGCCTGGGTCGATGCGACGATTACGGCAACGCTCGACAATTTCGAGGCCGAGTTCCAGGCGGGCCAGAGCTACAAGCCCAATAAGGCGGATTGGTTCGCCGGGCGCTGGTCGGGGCTTCATGCGCCGACCGACGACGAAGGATTGCGCCGCAACGTCGACACCGGCATCGAAATGAAGCTGTTCGAGGCGCTGGGCCGCACGCTGACAACGATCCCGGACAGCGTCCAGGTTCACAAGACGCTGGCTCGCGTGATCGACGCCAAGCGGCAGATGTTCGCGACCGGCGAGAACTTCGACTGGGCGACGGGCGAAGCCCTGGCGTTCGGCGCGCTGCTCTCCGAAGGGTATGGGGTGCGGCTGTCCGGGCAGGATTCCGGCCGCGGCACGTTCAGCCAGCGGCATGCGGTGTGGGTCGACCAGACCGACGAGCATAAGTACATTCCGCTCTGCACGGTGGAGCATGGGCGGTTCGAGGTGCTGGACTCGCCGCTGAGCGAGTATGGCGTGCTCGGCTTCGAATACGGTTATGCACTCGCCGACCCCAAGACGCTGGTGATGTGGGAGGCGCAGTTCGGCGATTTCGCCAACGGCGCGCAGACGATGATCGACCAGTTCATCGCCGCGGGCGAGGCGAAGTGGCTGCGCGCCAACGGCCTCGTGATGCTGCTGCCCCACGGCTACGAGGGGCAGGGGCCGGAGCATAGCTCCGCGCGGCCCGAGCGCTTCCTGCAATTGTGCGCGGGCGACAACATGCAGGTCGCGAACTGCACGACGCCGGCGAATTTCTTCCACCTGCTGCGTCGGCAGATGCACCGGAATTTCCGGAAACCCCTGGTCGTCATAACGCCCAAGTCGCTGCTTCGCCACAAACTGGCCGTGTCGAAAGCCGCGGACTTCCAGGCCGACACGCACTTCCGCCGCCTCCTGTCCGACACCAATGGTGCCAAGGACGCGGAGACGAAGCGGCTGGTGCTGTGCACCGGCAAGGTCGCCTACGACCTGATCGAGGCGCGCGACGCGAATGGCGACACTGGGACGCAGATCGTCCGGGTCGAGCAGATCTATCCTTTCCCACGCAATGCGGTGAGCCGTAGGGTCGCGCGGATGCCGGTGCTGGAAGAGGTCGTCTGGTGCCAGGAGGAGCCGAAGAACAATGGTTATTGGTTCTTCGTCGAGCCGGAAATCGAGCAGTCGCTTGCCCAGGCAAACGCTCCCGTGAAGCGTGCTCGCTATGCGGGGCGGGCGGCATCGGCGTCGCCGGCGACCGGGCTGATGAAGCGGCACCAGCTGGAGCAGGGCGCGCTGGTCGCCGATGCGCTCGGCCATTCGGTGCGCGAGGAAATCCGCCGCAGCCGCGAGACCGACCGCAAGGCGGGCAAGGCGAACGCCTGACATTTTAAGATGGCCGGCACGCCCGGCGGATGAGGTTCGAGCATGGCAACCGAAGTAACCGTGCCCACGTTGGGCGAGTCGATCACCGAGGCGACGCTGGGCGAATGGCTCAAGCAGCCGGGTGACCCCGTGTCGGTCGACGAGCCGGTCGCGGCGCTGGAGACCGACAAGGTCTCGGTCGAGGTGCCTTCCCCGGTTGCGGGCGTGATGGGGCCGCATGCGGTAAAGGTCGGCGATACGGTGCAGGTCGGCGCGATGATCGCGACGGTCGAGGCGGGCGGCGGGGCCGCGGTGTCGGCCCCCGCTACCGCTCCGGCTCCTGCAGCGGCGCCTGCGTCGGAGGACACGCCCGCGGCGCTGTCGCCCTCGGTGCGGCGTGCGGTGCTGGAGCATGGTGTCGATCCGGCCTCGGTCAAGGGCACCGGCAAGGACGGGCGGATTACAAAGGAGGATGTGACCGCTGCCGCCTCGTCGAAGCCTGTGGCGCCTGCTCCCGCACCCGCGTCGGCGCCCGCTGCACAGCCTTCATCCGGCGGACGCAAGGAAGAGCGCGTCCGCATGACGCGGCTGCGGCAGACGATCGCGAAGCGGCTCAAAGAAGCGCAGAACACGGCGGCCATGCTGACGACGTTCAACGACGTCGATATGACCGCGGTGATCGAGGCGCGGGCGAAGTACAAGGACTTGTTCGAGAAGAAGCACGGCGTGCGGCTGGGCTTCATGGGCTTCTTCGTGAAGGCCGCGTGCATGGCCTTGAAGGACATTCCGTCGGTGAACGCCTCGATCGAGGGCGACGACATCGTCTATCACGATTACGTCGACGTCTCGGTCGCGGTGTCGGCGCCCAACGGTCTGGTCGTGCCGGTGGTCCGCGACGCGCAAGACCTGTCGGTCGCGGGCATCGAGAAGACGATCGGCGACTTCGGCAAGCGGGCGAAGGACGGCACGCTCAAGATGGAGGAAATGAAAGGCGGCACCTTCACCATTTCCAACGGCGGCGTGTTCGGGTCGCTCATGTCCACGCCGATCATCAACCCGCCGCAGTCGGCGGTGCTGGGGCTCCACCGGATCGAAGACCGGCCGGTGGCGGTGAACGGGCAGGTCGTGGTGCGGCCGATGATGTACCTGGCGCTGAGCTACGACCACCGCCTGATCGACGGGCGCGAGGCGGTGACGTTCCTGGTAGCGCTCAAGAATGCTATCGAGGACCCGACGCGGATTTTGATCGATTTGTGAGGCAGCGATGGACTGGCACGAGCATATCGATACTCGTCCTGACGTGATGGGCGGCAAGCCGGTGATCCGTGACACCCGGATCACGGTAGAGATCATTCTAGATTGGCTGGCGGCGGGTTGGTCCGAGCAGGAAATCTTCGCCAACTATCCGCGCCTAAGTCCCGATGCGCTCAAGGCGGTCTTCGCCTTTGCGCGTGAGGTGATCGCCGAGCAGCTCTATGCGGTTGTGCCCAG
>CAXTNG010000086.1:7157-10610 GCA_964245475.1 uncultured Sphingomonas sp.
GTGCGGTTCACCATAGATGAGAATGTGCCGCTGCTTGTGGCGACGGCGCTGATTTCGCTCGGACATGACTGTCACGTCGTTGCTCACGTTGCCCACCAGACGCCTGACGACGGTATCATGGCATTATCCCGCCGCGAGGACCGCATACTCGTGACGTTCGATTCGGATTTCAGTCGCATGATCTTCCACGAACTGCAGCCACCGCCGCTGGGCGTGGTGTACATGCGTGGTCGGCCTGAAGAGGCGCGATTGGTGTCGGAGCTTTTCCTCACTATGTTCGGCGCAGGCCAGATCAGTCTCAATCGCCGCTTCATCGTTATCGAGCCGAACGGCGACGTTCGCTCTCTTCCACTGGATGCAGACCGCCATGCCTGAATACGACTATGACGTCCTTGTGATCGGCGCGGGGCCGGGCGGATACGTCGCGGCGATCCGGGCGGCGCAGTTGGGGTTGAGGACCGCATGCGCCGAGGCGCGGGAGACGTTGGGGGGGACTTGCCTCAACGTCGGGTGTATTCCGTCCAAGGCGTTGCTGCATGCGTCGGAATTGTTCGAGGAAGCGACCGGCGGTCACCTCGCCAAGTTCGGCGTCGACATTCAGGGAGCGAGCCTCAACCTCGACCAGATGCACGCCGAGAAGGCGAAGGCGGTTAAAGAGCTGACCGGAGGCATCGAGTTCTTGTTCAAGAAGAACAAGGTCGATTGGCTGAAAGGCCGCGCGAGCTTTCAGGATGTGCACACCGTCAAGGTCGGCGAGCAGACGGTCACTGCGAAGAACGTCGTGATCGCGACCGGATCGGTCGTCACGCCGCTGCCGGGCGTCGAGATCGACCAAACGGTCGTCGTCGACTCCACCGGCGCACTCGCGCTGCCCAAGGTGCCGGCGCATCTGGTCGTGATCGGCGGCGGCGTGATCGGGCTGGAGCTGGGCTCGGTGTGGCGGCGGCTCGGTGCCAAGGTGACGGTGGTTGAGTATGTCGACCAGATCCTGCCGGGCTTCGACGGCGAGGTGCGCAAGGAGAGCGCCAAGCTGTTTAAAAAGCAGGGCATGGAGCTCAGGCTGTCGACCAAGGTCACCGGCGTGTCCGTCGCGGAAGACAAGGCGACGGTGACGGTCGAGCCGGCCGCAGGCGGCGCGGTGGAGACGCTGGACGCGGATGCGGTGCTCGTCTCGATCGGCCGCAAGCCGAACTTCGACGGGCTGAACCTGGAGGCGATCGGCCTGGTGCCGAACAAGCGCGGGCAGATCGAGACCGACCACGATTTCCGCACGGCGGTCGTCGGCGTCTGGGCGATCGGCGACTGCATTCCCGGCCTGATGCTCGCGCACAAGGCCGAGGACGAGGGCGTCGCGGTGGCCGAGAACATCGCCGGGCAGACGGGCATCGTGAACCACGATGTCATCCCGTCGGTGGTCTACACCATGCCCGAGATCGCCGGCGTCGGCCTGACCGAGGAAGCCGCCAAGGCTAAGGCGGAGATCAAGGTCGGCAAATTCCCGTTCGCCGCCAACAGCCGCGCCAAGACCAACCGCGACACCGACGGCTTCGTCAAGGTGATCGCCGACGCCAAATCCGACCGTGTGCTGGGCGTCTGGATCGTCTCGAGCCTGGCGGGGACGATGATCGCGCAGGCGGCGCAGGCGATGGAGTTCGGCGCTACGTCCGAGGACATCGCCTATACCTGCCACGCGCACCCGACGCACTCGGAAGCGCTGAAGGAGGCGGCGATGGCGGTACAGGGCAAGCCGATCCACGTTTAACCCTTTTGTGCAATTGCCTGGCCGTCTGCTTCCGATAAGGTCGGCCGGGTGAGCGGGGGCAATGTCAGTCGTGCGGCGGACGCGGAGCGCTTCGCCGCCGCGTACCGCGGCCTGCGCGCAGACGGGTCGATTCAGCTCGCGCTGACCCGCGCCAAGCCGCCGCCGGAGCCGCCGGCCTGGCTCAAGGCGCTCGGCCGCTGGCTGAGCGGGGTGTTCCGCCCGGTGGGGCGGTTCTTCAACTGGCTGAGCAGCTTCATGCCCGACGCGCCCTATGCGCGCATCCTGCTGTGGATGGTGATCGCGCTGATTGCGGCGATGCTGCTCGCGATGGCCTGGCAGCGCGTTCGGCATGGCGAGTGGCGGTTGCCGCGGCGGCGCAAGGCCGCGCTCGCCAAAGCGGTCGACATTGCGGAGGAGGACTGGGCACCCGATGCCGCGCCGGTCCGGACCTGGCTGAAGGAGGCGGACGCGCTGGCTGCGAGCGGGCAGTTCGCCGAAGCGATCCACCTGCTGCTGTTCCGCTCGGTCGAGGACATGGCGCGCCGCCGCCCGCAACTGGTGCGGCCGGCATTGACCAGCCGCGAGCTGGCGCGAGCCGAGGGGGTGCCGGGTACCGCGCGCGCCTTGTTCGCCCGGATTGCGGCGGGGGTGGAAGCGAGCCTGTTCGGCGGGCAGCCGGTGGACGCCGACGAGTGGGCCAGCGCCCGCGCGGCCTATGCCGACTACGCGCTGCCGGCAGCTTGGCGAGCGTGAGCGCGCTGGCAAACGAGAGCGCGTTCAGGCCGCGGACGGTCGCGCTGATGATCGCGCTGGGGCTGATCGGCTTCGTCGGCATGCTGGTGATCGGCGCCTATGCGCCGGACCTCCGGTCGGGACGCAACGGCGGGGCGCATGCGCTGTCGAACGCCGCCACGGGCTATGCCGGATTGGTGCAGCTGGCGGAGACGACCGGACGGGACCCGCACATCGTGCGCGACAAGAGGCTGCTCGACGCCGACGAGCTGATGGTGCTGACGCCCGAAAACGGGTTCGTCGACATGAGCGATGCGCTGGTGCAACGCAGCGACAAGCCGACGCTGGTAATCCTGCCGAAGTGGGGCACGACGGGCGATCGCGACCATCCGGGCTGGGTGAACTACTGGGGACTGGCCGGCGCGGACAATGCCCAGCAGGTGCTTGCGCCCGCGGACAAGCTGGCGGTGCGGATTGTGCGCAGCGGCGGGCTGCCGCTCGTTCCCCGCGTCGCGCGCAAATACGGGATGCGCTTTCCCGCGCCACGGCCGTTGCAGACCTTCGCCGGCAGGGGCGTGGAGCCGCTGCTGACCGACGCGGCAGGACGGATCGTGCTGGGGCAGCTGGGCGATCGGCCGATCTATGTGCTCTCCGATCCCGATCTGCTCGACAACCGCGGCATGGCGACGCCGCAGGGCGCGCGGGCCGCGCTGGAACTGCTCGACTATCTCCAGCCGAACGACGCCGATGCGGTGTGGTTCGACGTGACGCTGAACGGGTTCGGGCGTTCGGCGAGTCCGCTCAAGCTGGCCTTCTCGCCGCCGTTCCTCGGCATGACGCTGGCGCTGGGCGCGGTGCTGCTGCTCGTCGGCTGGCAGGCTGTGGCGCGGTTCGGACCACCGCAGCTCCGCCATCGCGCGATCGCGTTCGGCAAGGCGGCGCTGGTCGACAATGCGGCG
>CAXTNG010000086.1:10620-11292 GCA_964245475.1 uncultured Sphingomonas sp.
ACCTTGGGCGGGCGCTATGCGCAGGTGATCCGCGAGCGGGCGGCGGTCGCCTTCGGCGTGCCGGCGCGGCTGCGCGATGCGGCGCTGGACCTGTACCTCGATCGGCTGCGCGGGCGCGCGCGCTTCACCGAGCTGGCGGCCGCTGCTGCCGATGCGCGCGACCGGCGCGCGCTGACCGATACGGCGCGCGCGCTGCACGACGGGCTGGGAGAGACGAAGCGGTGACGGTGGAAGAGGTCAAGACGCTGGGCGACGCGATCCGGCAGGAGATCGCCAAGGCGGTGGTCGGGCAGGAGGCGACGGTCGACATGCTGCTCACCGCGCTGTTGGCGGGGGGGCACATCCTGCTGGAGGGGCCGCCGGGCACCGCCAAGACGCTGGTCGCGCACAGCTTCGCCCGCGTCGTGGGCCTCGCGTTCCGGCGCATCCAGTTCACGCCGGACCTGATGCCGGGCGACATCATCGGCGCGAACCTGTTCAACTTCCAGACGTCGCAGTTCACGCTGACCCGGGGGCCGATCTTCACCGACCTGCTGCTCGCCGACGAGATCAACCGGACCCCGCCCAAGACGCAGGCGGCGCTGCTCGAGGCCATGGAGGAGCGCCAGGTGACCGTCGACGGCCGGTCGCGGCCGCTGCCCGAGCCGTTCTGCGTCGCGGCGACGCAAAATC
>CAXTNG010000087.1:0-8351 GCA_964245475.1 uncultured Sphingomonas sp.
ATGCTCGCCGTATCGGGCAGCGCGACAGGGATATGGGTCGCAACCATCGCCGCGCCGCCGTTCGCCCGATGCCGCGCGATGTGACGCTCGAGCACCGCGGTCGCAGCGATGTCGAGGCCGTTGGCGGGCTCGTCGAGCAGCCACAGCGGCGCGGCGTCCATCGCGACGCGAGCTAGCGCGGCGCGCTGGCGCTGACCGGTCGACAGGAAACGGACGGGAACGGCGAGCAGCATCGCGAGGCCGAAGTCGTCGAGCACGCCCGGATCGGTCGCGCCCCAGAACGCAAGCGCACGACCGAGCGGCAGCTCGGGATCGAGCGCCGCGCGTCCGTCGGCGAGCGCGGCACGCGCAGCGGTCACGCGCCCCGCGGTGGGGCGGAGCAGGCCGGCGGCGATGCGGAGCAGGCTGGATTTGCCGGCGCCGTTCGGCCCGGTGACCAGTGCTGCGCCGCCCGGCTCCAGCCTGAGGTCCAGCCCCTCGAACAGCAGCCGCTCGCCACGCGCGCAGGCGATGCCGTCGAGCGCGAGGACGGTCAAGCGACCGCGTCTTCGAGCGCGTGCATGTCCGCGTCGGACAAGCCGAAATGGTGGCCGACCTCGTGGATGACGACGTGCGCGACGAGGTCGTCGAGGCGCACTCCGGTTTCGACCCATTCGGCGAGGATGGCCTGGCGATAGAGATGGATGCGGTCGGGCAGGCTGCCGGTGTCCATCGACGATTTCTCGCCCACCGGCCGCCCGTGATACAGTCCGGTCAGGTCGAGCGGGTGCTCCAGCCCGACGCTCGCCAGCGTCGCATCGTCGGCTTCCTCCTCGACCAGCAGCACGATGTCACCGAGGTGTGCGGCGAATGCCGACGGTAGCTTGGCGAGCGTCGCCCGCGCGACCCGCTCGATCGCGTCGGCGTCCGGCGCCCACCCCAAATCCGCTTGCCCGCTCACTCCCAGCGCCATACCGAGCGGCAAGGGAGGACGACAAGCATGATCGAGCCACTCAGCGAAACGGAGCGCGCCGAGGCGCTCGATGGCCTGCCCGACTGGGACTATGACGAGGGCCGCGACGCGATCACGCGGACGATCGTCTTCACCGACTTTCCCGAGGCGTTCGGCTTCATGGCGCAGGTCGCACTCTATGCCGAGAAGGCGGACCATCACCCGGAATGGACCAACGTGTGGAACCGGGTGGAGATCCTGCTCACCACCCATGACGCGGGCGGGCTCTCCCCGCGCGACATCGAGTTGGCCGAGAAGATCGATGCCATTCTGGGCGATTGATTCTGCTCCCCGGCATAGAAAACCGCCAATTTTGGCGCTAAGCGGCGGCTCCATGACCCACGGCACCGAGGCCTGTCCCGTCGATTACGGGCGCGTGTTCACCCAGGCGATCGACCGGCTGCATGCCGAGGGCCGCTACCGCGTGTTCATCGACGTCCTGCGCAACAAGGGCGCCTATCCCAACGCGCGCTGCTTTGCCGGGCACAACGGGCCCAAGCCGATCACGGTGTGGTGCTCCAACGATTATCTCGCGATGGGGCAGCACCCGAAGGTGATCGCCGCGATGGAGGAGGCGCTGCACGACGTCGGCGCAGGCTCGGGCGGCACGCGCAACATCGGTGGCAACACGCATTACCACGTCGATCTGGAGGGCGAGCTCGCCGACCTGCACGGCAAGGAAGCGGCGCTGCTGTTCACCAGCGGCTACGTGTCCAACGACGCCACACTCGCGACGGTGGCCAAGGTGCTACCGGGCTGCGTGATCTTCTCCGACGAGCTGAACCATGCATCGATGATCGCGGGCATCCGCAACTCCGGCTGCGAGAAGCGAATCTTCCGGCACAACGACCTCGCGCATCTGGAAGAGCTGCTCGCCGCCGAGGACGCGGGCGTGCCGAAGCTGATCGCGTTCGAGAGCATCTATTCGATGGAGGGCGACGTGGCGCCGGTGGCGGCGATCTGCGACCTTGCCGACCGCTACAATGCGCTGACCTATTGCGACGAGGTCCACGCGGTCGGCATGTACGGCCCGCGCGGCGGCGGCATCACCGAACGCGACGGCGTCGCCGAGCGGGTGACGATCATCGAGGGCACGCTAGGCAAGGCGTTCGGCGTGATGGGCGGCTATATCGCGGCCGACCGGACGATCGTCGACGTCATCCGCTCCTACGCTCCGGGCTTCATCTTCACGACCTCACTGTCGCCGGTGCTGGTCGCCGGCGTGCTGGCATCGGTGAGGCACCTCAAGGCGTCGAGCGTCGAGCGCGACGGGCAGCAGGCGGCTGCCGCAACGCTCAAGGCTATGCTGGACGAGGCCGGGCTGCCGGTAATGCTAGGTGAGACCCACATCGTGCCGGTGATGGTCGGCGATCCGGTGAAGGCCAAACGGATCAGCGACATCCTGCTCGCCGAATATGGCGTGTACGTCCAGCCGATTAATTACCCCACCGTCCCCCGGGGCACCGAGCGGCTGCGGTTCACGCCGGGGCCCGCGCATACGGAAGCGATGATGCGCGAGCTGACGGAGGCGCTGGTGGAGATCTGGGGGCGGCTGGAGTTGAGGATGGCGGCTTAGACGTCCTTGTTCGCCCTGAGCAAAGTTCAAGAGCAGTCCGCGACAAGGTGCTTCGACTTCGCTCAGCACGAGAGAAGTCTTAGCGGCTTGCCAGCACTCCAGCCACAATCGTAAGCCCACCCAGTCCGAGCGACAGCGGCACTCGCAACCGCCACCATCTTTCCGGAGCCTCACCGGTGCGCACAAGGTGACGATCGACGACGAGTGTCAGTATGATCGCGCTTCCAATGACAACAAGCGCCCAGTCACGTTTCCAGTTCGCTTCAAGAAACACGAACGCGCCAAAGGCAGTAAGGCTCGGTAGAACAGCTGCTCCGGCAAGCCAGCCTTGCCCGACTACGCGGCGCATGGCGATGCTCCACCACATCCCGCCCAAAAAGCTGAGGATGACAGCAGCATAAACAAGCGCTAGCCCCGACGCGCTCCGGTCGATGCTGTGGCGCTCATCCATGCTCAAAAGAGCATCTAGTATCACGGCAACCTGCGGCAGGAGCCCGCCAAAGCCAAGCGCCCGCGCGACCGAGCCTACGCGGCCGCGCTCAGTCACGCGATGGCGATCGTCTTGTCTGTCCCGGGCACCGCCAGCGGCTCGCCGAAGCGGACGGTGGCGATCTGGGCATAGTCGCCGTTCACCGGCTCGCCCCAGACGTGGATGACCGAGCGCTCGCCGTCGACCACCCAATAATGCGGAATGCCGGCGCGGGCGTACTTCACCCGCTTCATGTCCATGTCGCGCGCTCGCGTTGTCTCTGCGACTTCGATCGCTAACGTGACCTCGCCGGGCTGCAAGATGCGATTGCCTGTTACTGGCTTGCTCAAAATCGCCGCATCGCACCCAAGCACGGTATCGCTCCCCAGGTCGATGCCGACTTCACCACGCAAGAACTCCTCCTCGATCACTCGCGAGAGTCGGATACCAACCGACATCTGCCGACGTCCGTGCTCGTTCCCCGGTGGCGGCATGCGTTCCAATTCTCCGTCGACCAGCTCGACCTTCATGTCGTCGAACGCGCCCGACTCGCACATCCGCAAAAACTCCGCGGTCGTGAACCGTGCGGGACCGGCTTCGGCGACGGCAAAGCTCACGGGCTTGTTCATGCGCGTCTTTTATCACTATGTGCGTGCGGCGGCGACGGCCTTCTTGACCCGTTTCCGTGCTGGGCGCCGTCTGCGGGGATGATGGTGATGCCGCTGTCGTCGGCCGCCGCGGTCTTCGCCACAGCCGCGGCGAAGCGGGCGGCGATGGGGGCGGCAACTTCGAAGCGGGTCTCGTTCTGGTCCAGGCGGATGGCGCCGATCGCGTCGCGGGCGACGTGGCCGCGGCGGCAGATGAGCGGCAGGAGCCAGCGCGGGTCGGCGTTCTGGCGGCGGCCGACGTCCATGCGGAACCACACGCCGCCTTCGCGAACTTCGCGAAGTTCGCGCACAGGCGGCGCCGTCGCGCGGTCGAGCAGGTCCTCGGGCGCCGGCAGGGCGGCACGGTGGGCGCGGACGAGCATGGCGGCCACATCCTCGGGGCTGCGTTGGGTCAGCAGTTCTGCCGCAATCGCGCGGTCGTCGTCGTCGACCTCGACCGGCGCCCGAAGCGTGTCGAGCAGGCGCTCGCGGTCCTGCGCGCGGATGTCCTCGGCGCTGGGCACGGGCAGCCATTGCGCGGGGATGCGCGCGCCCTTCAGCATCATGTCGACGCGGCGGCGCTTGGGATACGGGACGATCAGGACCGCCGTGCCCTTCTTGCCGGCGCGCCCCGTGCGGCCCGAGCGGTGCTGGAGCGTCTCGGCGTCGCGGGGGAGCTCGACGTGGACGACGAGGGTGACGCTCGGCAGATCGAGCCCGCGCGCCGCGACGTCGGTCGCGACGCAGACGCGCGCACGGCGGTCGCGCAAAGCCTGAAGCGCCTGGTTGCGCTCGGATTGCGAATGCTCGCCCGACAGCGCAACCGCCTGAAAGCCGCGCTCGACCAGGCTGGCGTGGAGGTGGCGGACGTTGTCGCGGGTGGCGCAGAACAGGATCGCGGTCTCCGCCTCGTGCAGGCGCAGCAGGTTGACCACCGCATGCTCGATGTCCGACGGCGACACCGCGACCGCCTGATAGGCGATATCGCCGTGGCCGCGCTCCTCGCCCACCGTCGAGATGCGCAGCGCGTCGCGCTGGTAGCGTTTTGCCAGCGCGACGATCGGCTTGGGCATGGTTGCAGAGAACAGCAGGGTGCGGCGGCCCTCGGGAGTCGAGTCGAGGATCGCCTCGAGGTCGTCGCGAAAGCCCATGTCGAGCATCTCGTCGGCCTCGTCGAGGACGACCGCCTTGAGCTGCGACAGGTCGAGGCTGCCGCGCTCGAGATGGTCGCGCAGGCGGCCGGGGGTGCCGACGACGACGTGGACGCCGTGGCCGAGCGCGCGGCGCTCCTTGGCGGCGTCCATGCCGCCGACGCAGGTCGCGATGCGCAGCCGCGCGGCGGCATAGAGCCATTCCAGCTCCTTGCTGACCTGCAGCGCCAGCTCGCGGGTGGGCGCGACGATCAGCGCGCGGGGCAGGCCGGGCGCAGCCTCCTCCAGCAGCGCGTCGGCCATCGCGAGGCCGAAGGCGACGGTCTTGCCCGAGCCGGTCTGGGCGGAGACCAGGAGGTCGCGGCCGGCGGCTTCGGGTTCCAGGACGGAGGCCTGGACGGGGGTGAGCGCGGTGTAGCCGCGCGCGGTCAGCGCTTCGCTCAGAAGCGGCGGAAGATCGGGGAAGGACATGGAACCTCTAGGTGGAGACGGAGCGCGCAACCGGCAACCGCGTCAGACATGGGTCAAAGGTCCTGGGCCGCGGCCCAGCCGCTCGCCCACGCCCATTGAAAGTTGTAGCCGCCGAGCCAACCGGTAACGTCGACGGCCTCGCCGATCGCGTATAGCCCGAAAAGGTGGTTCGCCGCCATGGTCTTCTGCGACAGCCCGGCGGTGGCGATCCCGCCGGCGGTCACCTCGGCCTTGGCGAAGCCCTCGGTTCCGTTGGGAAGGAAGCGCCAGCCGCGTAAGCGCGCCTCGGCCCGCGCCAGCGTGCGGTCGGGCGCATCGGCCAGGTTGCCCGCGAGGCTCAGCCGATCGGCAAGCGTTTCGGCAAGCCGGTCGGGAAGCGGCAGCGCGCGGCGAAGGCTCGCCTTGGGGTGGGCACGCTTGGCGGCGTTGAGCCAGCCGGGCGGCCGATCGGGCAGGAAGTCGATCTCGACGGGTTCGCCGTGGCGCCAGTAGCTCGACACCTGGAGGATCGCCGGGCCGGACAGCCCGCGGTGGGTAAAGAGCGCCGCTTCGCGGAATGCGGCCCCGCCGGTGCGCGCCACCACCTCGGCGGCGACGCCTGACAGCGAGCGAAACAGCAATTCCTCGCCACCGAGCGTCAACGGTACCAGCGCGGGACGCGGCTCGACGACCTTGAGGCCGAAGCGGCGGGCAAGGTCGTAGGCGAAGCCGGTCGCGCCCATCCTGGGGATCGACGGACCGCCGGTGGCGATCACCAGCTTCGGCGCCGTCGCCGGCGCACCGTCGATGCTCACCTGAAAGGCCGTGCCGTCGTGCGCGACGCCGGTGATCGGCCTGCCGCTGGCGATCGTCACGTCACCCTTTGCGCACTCGGCGAGCAGAAGATCGACGATCTGCCCCGCGGAGCCGTCGCAGAACAGCTGCCCCAGCGTCTTCTCGTGCCACGCGATGCCGTACGCATCGACCAAAGCGACGAAGTCGGCCGCGGTATAGCGCCCGAGCGCCGAGCGCGCCCAATGCGGGTTGGCGGACAGGAAGCGCTCATGCGTCGTGCCCAGATTGGTGAAGTTGCACCGACCGCCGCCGGAAATCAGGATCTTCTTGCCCGGCTCCCGCGCGTGGTCGACCAGCAGCACGCGCCGGCCGCGCTGCCCCGCCACGCCCGCGCACATCAGCCCCGCCGCGCCTGCGCCGAGGATGATGGCGTCGTACGCGACGCTCACCGCTGGCGTCGCGCGTACCTTGCCGCGAACTCGTCCTCGGACATCGTCAGGTAGCGGATCATGTCGACCAACGCCCATGGCCAGGTGATCAGCATGCCGATGACCGTGATGCTGAGCACCAGCATCAGCACGGCGGAGCCGGTACGCCCGAGATAGAAGCGGTGGAGGCCGAGCACGCCGATGAGAAACGGGCAGGCGAGCAGGGCTGCGACCAGCTTGCTGCGGTCGCTGGCGGGAACGGCCGGCTTGGCGGTGGCGACCGGTGCGGGCGCGCTGGCAGGGACCGGGAAGATGCTGAGCGCGCGGTTCTCCTGCGCCTCGAAATCGACGTGGACGCCGATCGCGGGCGCGCCGCGATGCGCCCAATCCTCGGGCCGGAAGGCGTAGCGGCGGCCGTCGTCGCCCGCGACCATCCCTTCGCCCGTCCGCGTGTCCACCCCCAGCACCTGTCCGCGCATGCTCACTCCCCGTCGCTGCGCGTCATTTCGCGCAAGCTGCGGCGGGTTGCAACGGGTCGACGTGATGTTGATTGTTTACGCGAAGGCGCGAAGAGAAAGGAAGAAGAAGAAGTGGGTTAGCGCAGAGGCGCGGAGACGCGGAGGTGTTGTACCTGGCCGCGCCAGCGGCCCTTCAACCTCGGCCGGTGATGATGGATGCGCGCTGCCGCGCGCGAGACTTCTCTGCGCCTCTGCGCCTCCGCGCGAACAGAAACCTTCTTCTCTTCGTGCCTTTGCGTGAACCTAGTTCGGCCGACCGCGAGCTTTAGCAACTGCGCCGGCTGCAAGACCGAGCAGCGCCAGGGTGCGCCAGCGCAGCCTGCCGAGCAGGAATCCGGCCGCGCCCGCCCCGGCTGCGGCGGCCGCGGCGATCGGGACGGCTGGGGACGCAGCTATCCGCGGCGCGGGACTGGCCACGACAAGCGGCACCTGAGCCGAAACCGGCTTCGCTGCCGCCTCCAGTTCCGAATTGAGCTCCGCACCCAGCAGGAACACGTAGATCGACAGCCACAGCCAGGTGAGCAGCACGATGACCGCCGACAGCGAGCCGTAGGTCGCGCCGTAATTGGCGAAGTTCTTGACGTAGAAGCCGAACGCCAGCGTGCCGAGCAGCCACAGGATCGTGGCCAGCGCCGAGCCAGGGGTGAGCCACACCCAATGCGCATCCTTGCGGTCGGGGCCGAAGCGGTAGAGCACGGCGGCGGCGAGCGCCGCGAGGCACGCGGTCGCGAGATAGCCGCCGAGCCGGATCGCGGTCAGCATGATGGCGGGAGCGCCGGGGATCAGCCGTTCCAGGAAGGCCATCGCCGCAGTGGCTGCGATGGCGGCACCCGCGAGCACGACCGCGCCGATCACCAGCGCCATGGACAGCGCGGTCAGCACGACGAAGTTGCGCGTCTCCTTCTTGTCGTAGGCGATGTTGAGCGCGGTGACGACCGAGGACGCGCCCTTGGACGCGCCGTAGATCGCCAGGCCCAGCGCCACCACCAGGCCCCAGCCCTTCGCCGATCCCGACGATCTGGTGACGGTCGCGAGCTGGTCGCCGATCAGGCTCGCGGCGTCGCGCGGCAAGGCGCCGAACAGCGCCTTGATGTTCGCCTCCACCGTCTGCGGCTCGGCGAACAGGCCGTAGCTCAAGACGATCGCGGCGAGCAGGGGGACGATCGCGGCGAAGACGTAGAAGGCCGCACCCGCCGCGATCAGCGAGATGTTGTCGTCCCCCGCCTCCGCCCAGGTCCGCTTGGCCATCGCCCACCAGCCGCCGCTCTATGCCTGGCTCGAAGCGGTGGGCTTTGTCGTGATGACGCTTGGCTTTGCGCTATTCTT
>CAXTNG010000087.1:8361-11097 GCA_964245475.1 uncultured Sphingomonas sp.
GGGGAGGGGCTGGCCGGGCGCCGGCGCGGCAAGGGCGGCGAGCGTCAGCGCCGCATTCACCGCAGCGGCGAGCGTGCCGACATGGAGATCGGCTTCGAGCGCATGGCGGGCCTGCGCATCGGGCAGCGCTCTCTCTCCTTCGGGCCACAGGCCGACCATCACCGGCACGTCGCCGGACGCCGCACGCAGGCGGCGCACGAGGTAGCGCACGCTCGACGTGCCGCCGACCTCCAGGTGACAGAGACAGACCAGCCTGGCGCCCGCCACATCGGGCGCGGGCAGCGCGTCGCGCGCGATCGCCGCATGGTCGATCCGGCGGACGCCGAAGCCGCGCCTGGCGAGGAGCTGCGCCCACATCGCCGACACCGCCTCGTCGAGCGGACCGCGCCCGGCGATGCAGACGACGCTGCCCGGCGCGGCCCAGTCCGGCGGCACGGCCGGGGAGGCCGCCTCCTCCTGTGCATCAAGGTCGTCGATCACGGTGAGCATCGCATCGACGATCCGCCGGGCGCCCGCGCGGTCGATCACGCCGCGGCGCGCGTCGGCAGCGGCGAGCTTGAGGCCGCCCAACGCAACCTCGTCGTAATAAGCGGTGAGCGAGCGGTCCTGCAGCAGCGCTTCCGCCTGCTCCAGCGCCTCGGCCGGATCGCCGGCGAGCATGCGCTGGTAGAAGCCCTCGACCGGAGTCAGCGCGGGCCGGTCGCCGAGCAGCACGTCGACGAACTCGAGGCTCGGCACATGGCGGCCCAGCACCACCAGGCAGAGGGTCAGCGGCATCGACAGGACCAGCCCGACCGGCCCCCAGATCCACGTCCAGAACACCGCGGCGATCACCACCGACAGGGGCGACAGGCCGGTCGAGTGACCGTAGAGCAGCGGCTCGACGACATAGCCGGTGAGCGGCTCGACGACCGCGAACACGACGGCGACGCCGATCACCATCGTCCAGCCCGGATCGATTCCGGCCGCCACCGCGAGCGGCAGCACCGCGCCGAGCAGCGCGCCGATATAGGGCACGAAGCGCAGCGTGCCGGCGACGATCCCCCATAACGCCGGCACGGGCAGCCCGAGCAGCCACATGCCGACTCCGATCACCGTGCCGAAGGTCGCGTTGACGGCAAGCTGCGAGAGGAAATAGCGGCTGAGACGCGCGCCGGCGTCGTCCATCGCCAGCGTGGTGCGGTGGAGGTCGGACGAGCCGAAGACGCGGATCACGCGGTCGCGCAGGTCCTCCTTCTGCATCAGGATGAAGATCGCGACGACCAGCACGATGATCAGCGTCTCGAACGGCCCGAGCACCGGCCCGAGGATGCGGCCGGCGACCGACAGCGGGTTGGGCTGGTCGTTCTCGACGCGCACCGGCACCGGCTCGCGGGTGGCGGTGATCGCAGGGATACCAGCTGCAGGCGCGGCCGGCTTGGCACGGCTCGACTCGCGGGTGAAGAAGGCGACGCGATCGGCGGCGAACGCCTTGACGCGCTCGACCTTGGTCTCGATCGTGCGCGCATAGGCCGGCGCGTCGCCGCCGAGGCTCGCCGCCTGGATGCCGACGATCGTGCCGACCCCGCCGACGGCGCCGAGCGCAACCAGCACCGCGACGAGCACCGCCAGCGCCTTCGGCACCTTCCACCGGCGCAAGGCCGCAACGATCGGCGAGAGCACGAAGGATAGCAGGATCGCGAGCGTGATCGGGATCAGCACGTCCTGCGCGAAATACAGCCCGGCGATCACCACCACGCCGACCGCGAGGCCGAGCAGCCCGGTAAGGCCGGGTACGGTGGCCGGCGTGACGTGCGCGGCGTGCGGCGGTCGTTCGATCGGAGCCCCCCTGTTCATTCGCCTCCCAACGCGGCGCCGCCGGTTTCGTGCCCGGCGACGGGAGCAGGTTGGGCGCGGCCAACGGATAATTTGTTGGCGCGCGGCGCCGATGCGCTACAGCGCCGCGCATCCTTGGCGCACGAACCGGAATCGCTCATGACCACGCTTGCCACTCTCGAACCGACCACCGCGCTGTCGGTCGAGACGGTGGAGGACGTCCGCCACTGGAACGAGCATCTGTTCTCCTTCTCGATCACCCGGCCGCCGTCGTTCCGCTTCCGCTCGGGCGAGTTCGTGATGATCGGGCTGCAGGGGCCCACCGGCAAGCCGCTGCTTCGCGCCTATTCGATCGCGAGCCCGGCGTATGACGAGACGCTCGATTTCCTGTCGATCAAGGTCGAGGACGGGCCGCTGACGTCGAAGCTCCAGACGATCGTCGCGGGGGACCAGATCTACCTGGGGAAGAAGCCGACCGGCACGCTGGTCGCCGACGCGCTGCTCCCCGGCAAGCGGCTGTTCATGCTGTCGACCGGCACGGGGCTGGCGCCGTTCCTGTCGGTAGCGCGCGATCCGGACATCTACGACCTGTTCGACGCGGTCGTCGTCGTCCATTCGGTGCGCCGGGTGAGCGACCTCGCTTTCCACGACGAGCTGACCGCGAAACTCGCCGACGACCCGCTGGTCGGCGACGAGGCGGCGGCCAAGTTCCACTACGTGCCCACCGTCACCCGCGAGCCGTTCCGGACGACGGGGCGGATCGATGCGCTGATGGAGGACGGGACGCTGTTCGCAGGACTGCCGGGCGAGGCGCGGTTCGTGCCCGATACCGACCGGATCATGATGTGCGGCTCGATGGCGATGATCAAGGACTTCGCCGATCGCTTCGACGCGCTGGGCTTCGCCGAGGGCTCGAACTCG
>CAXTNG010000088.1:0-3769 GCA_964245475.1 uncultured Sphingomonas sp.
AAAGTCTTTACATACTTTCAGCTCTTAACCTTGGGTAGCTCACTTTGCGACACGAAAAGCGCCCTGTGCCATGCTGCGCTGCAAGGTGTTTCAGTTTACACCCGCGTCACTCCGGCAGTGTACGCCGGCTATTCGGGGACCAGTCGATGAGCTACCAGGAACAGAGCAACACCATCCGCGACCTCGTCCAGAGCCGCGGCACCTGGAACGGCATTGATCCCGAGGCAGTGGCGCGGATGCGGGTGCAGAACCGCTTCCGCACAGGCCTGGACATCGCGCGCTACAGCGCCGCGATCATGCGCCGCGACATGGCCGCCTATGACGCCGACCCCGCCGCCTACACCCAGTCGCTCGGCTGCTGGCACGGCTTCATCGGCCAGCAGAAGATGATCAGCATCAAGAAGCATTTCGGCTCGACCGAGCGGCGCTACCTCTATCTCTCCGGCTGGATGATAGCGGCGCTGCGCTCCGAGTTCGGACCGCTTCCCGACCAGTCGATGCACGAGAAGACCAGCGTGCCTGCGCTGATCGAGGAGCTCTACACCTTCCTGCGCCAGGCCGACGCGCGCGAGCTGGGCATGATGTTCCGCGACCTGGACAAGGCGCGCGAGGCGGGCAACCGGCTGGAGGAGCAGCGGCTGCTGAAGGCGATCGACGGCTATGAGACGCATGTCGTCCCGATCATCGCCGACATCGACGCGGGTTTCGGCAACGCCGAGGCGACCTATCTGCTCGCCAAGAAAATGATCGAGGCGGGCGCCTGCGCGCTCCAGATCGAGAACCAGGTCTCCGACGAAAAGCAGTGCGGCCACCAGGACGGCAAGGTCACGGTGCCGCACGAGGACTTCCTGGCGAAGGTCCGCGCCTGCCGCTACGCCTTCCTGGAGCTGGGCGTCGACGACGGCATCATCGTCACCCGCACCGACTCGCTCGGCGCCGGCCTCACCAAGCAGATCGCTTATTCGAAGGAGCCGGGCGACCTCGGCGACCAGTATAACGCCTTCCTCGACTGCGAGGAGGTGACCGACCTCTCGTCGCTGCGCGGCGATGTCGTGATCGAGCGCGACGGCAAGCTGATGCGCCCCAAGCGGCTGCCGTCCAATCTCTACCAGTTCCGCGCGGGCACCGGTGCCGACCGCTGCGTGCTCGACTGCATCACCTCCTTGCAGCACGGTGCCGACCTGCTCTGGATCGAGACGGAGAAGCCGCACATCGAACAGATCGCCTCCATGGTCGACCGCATCCGCGCCGTCGTGCCCGACGCCAAGCTGGTCTACAACAACTCGCCGAGCTTCAACTGGACGCTGAACTTCCGCCAGCAGGTCTTCGATGCGTGGAACGAGGCAGGCCGCGACGTGTCCGCGTACGACCGGGCGCGCCTGATGAGCGTCGACTATGACGGCACCGAGCTGGCCGACGAGGCCGACGAGCGCATCCGCACCTTCCAGAAGGATGCGGCGGCGCGCGCAGGCATCTTCCACCACCTCATCACGCTGCCGACCTATCACACCGCGGCGCTCTCGACCGACAACCTCGCCAAGGAGTATTTCGGCGACGCGGGCATGCTGGGCTACGTCAAGAACGTGCAGCGCAAGGAGATCCGCGAGGGCATCGCCTGCGTCAAGCACCAGAACATGAGCGGCTCCGACGTCGGCGACGACCACAAGGAGTATTTTGCCGGCGAGGCGGCGCTCAAGGCGGGCGGCGCACACAATACGATGAATCAGTTCGCCGCTTGAACCTGGGCCGCACCCCGCGCATTTCTAGCGGTCCAAGGAGACCCATATGACCGACCCCGATACCGACGCCACCCCGCGCCACCAGCAGCAGCGCAGCCGGGCGGTGTTCTCGACCGAGGATTTCGACCTGATGAAGGAAGCGGTCGGCGCGTACATCAAGGAGATCGCCGACGATCCCCGCTCGGCCAAGTTCAGCAACCTCTACCACCGTCTCGGCCGCCTCGGCTGACGCGAAGCTCTTCCTGGGGAGGAAGGATGCCCGCCGATGGGAAACCACCGGCGGGCATTTCTATTGATAGGGCGCGGGCGCGACGTGGGCGTGAAGCCAGTCGGTCACCTGATCTTCGGTTAGCTCGCCAGTGGCCAAAGCAATCATCATTCGAGTTGCGTCAAA
Organism: uncultured Sphingomonas sp.; assembly: GCA_964245475.1. Classification (GTDB taxonomy): domain Bacteria; phylum Pseudomonadota; class Alphaproteobacteria; order Sphingomonadales; family Sphingomonadaceae; genus Sphingomonas. The sequence goes on from CAXTNG010000088.1 coordinate 2,134, forward strand.
CTTGTCGAACGCAAGTGATATGCCGTTGAACTCGAGAAACACGCGAGCCATGACCCAAGCCGTTAGCTTGTTCCCGTCCGCGAACGGGTGATTGCGCGCGATGCCGAACGCATAAGCGGCAGCGAGCGCGCACAGATCGGTCTCACCGTAACCATGCTTGTTCAACGGTCGCGCGATCGCGGATTCGAGTAGCCCTTCGTCCTTTACGCCAGCCAGCCCGCCATGCTCGGCTAATTGCCGGTCGTGGATCGCGCGCGCCACCGCCGCGCTGAGAAAGCGCGGCACGGGAACGACCGTCATTTCGCCAGAACGGCGAGAATGTCGCGATCTTCCCGCATCACTTTCTCGGCGATCGTCATCGCCTCGACGAACGCCGGGTCATGGCCGCGGATATGATAGCCTTGCTGGTCCTCGGCAAAGTAAACCGTATCGCCGAGTTCTAGGCGCAGCTTGGCGATGACGTCGCGGGGAAGCACGACGCCCATGGAATTGCCGATCTTGATGAGCTTGGGCATCTTGGTCATAAGCCCGTTATAACACCTGTATGAACGTTAGCCAAGGGATGTGCCGTTGCCCGAAGCCGAAAAAGCCGAATCCAATCTCGTCATCCTCGCCGCCCTCGCCGCCAACCTCGGCATCGCGGTCGCGAAGTTCGTCGCGGCGGCGATCACCGGCTCGTCGTCGATGCTCACCGAGGGTGTCCATTCCGTCGTCGACAGCGGCAACCAGCTGCTGCTGCTCTACGGCCAGCACAAGGCGCGGCAGCCTGCGGACGCCGTCCATCCCTTCGGCTACGCGCGCGAGCTGTACTTCTGGAGCTTCATCGTCGCGATCCTGATCTTTGCGGTCGGCGCGGGCGTGTCGGTCTATGAGGGCTGGCAGCACATCGAGGAGCCCGAGCCGCTCCGCTCGCCGACCGCCAATTACATCGTGCTCGCAATCGCCTTCGCGCTGGAGGGCGCGTCGTGGTTCGTGGCGATGCGCGGGTTCAACGCGGCGCGGGGCGATCAGGGCTGGTGGCAGGCGATCCGCATCTCCAAGGACCCGGCCGGGTTCATCGTGCTGTTCGAGGATTCCGCCGCGCTCGCCGGCCTCGTGATCGCCGCGATCGGGGTGTGGGCGAGCCATGCCTGGGACGACCCGCGGATCGACGGCTATGCTTCGATCGCGATCGGCGGCATCCTCGGCTTCGTCGCGATCGTGCTGGCGCGCGAATCGAAGGGGCTGCTGATCGGCGAGCGGGCGGACCCGGCGGTGATCGCCCGCGTCCGCGCCATCGTCGACGCCGAGCCGCGCATCGCTGCGGTCAACCATGTCCGCACCATCCACACCGGCCTGACCAGCATCTTCGTGGCGATCAGCGCCGACTTCGACGACGCAATGACCATGGGTGACGGCGAGCAATTGATCGAGCGGATCGAGACGAAGCTCAAGGCGGCGGAGCCGATGCTCTCCTCCATCTACATCCGGCCAGAGCGGCGCGAGGACGCCGTGGTTACGCGCTAGAGTATTTGTGCTGCTTCAGCAAAGCTGAAGCAGGGCGGCATGAGCCGGATCGAACTACGCCGCGGTCCAGCCGCCGTCGACGGACAGGTTGGCGCCGGTGATCGACTTCGCCTCGTGCCGGCACAGGAAC
>CAXTNG010000088.1:3779-10997 GCA_964245475.1 uncultured Sphingomonas sp.
GTCGCCAGTCCGCCGGGGCGGGCGCTGCGGCGACCGGACTCGTCTGCCCGGCGCACCCAGCGAGCACCGCGCACAAGCCGACACCGAGGCGGCGAGAGACGGATATGCGGGCTGGCGACATCACGCCGGCATAGCAACATGGTATTAAGGCGCTGCCAAGGCACTGCGAGCGCAGCGCAATTCGGCGTTCAGGCGGCTGTCCACCCGCCGTCGACCGACAGGTTGGCGCCCGTGATCGACGCGGCCTCGTCGCGGCACAAAAACACCGCAAGCGCCGCCACCTGCTCGACCGTGACGAAGCGCTTGGTCGGCTGCGCCTGCAGCAGCACGTCGTTCATCACCTGCTCGCGGGTCAGGCCGCGCGCCGCCATCGTGTCGGGGATCTGCGCCTCGACCAGCGGCGTCCAGACATAGCCCGGCGAGATGCAGTTGACGGTGATGCCGTGCGTCGCCGTCTCCAGCGCCACCGTCTTGGTCAGCCCCGCGAGGCCGTGCTTGGCCATGACGTACGCCGACTTGTTGGGGCTCGCGACCAGGCTGTGCGCCGAGGCGGTGGAGATGATCCGGCCCCAGCCCTTGGCCTTCATGTGTGGCACCGCGGCGCGCATCAGGTGCCAGCAGGACGACAGGTTCACCGCAATGATCGCGTCGAACGTCTCGGGCGGGAAGTCCTCGATCGGGCTGACGTGCTGGATGCCGGCGTTGTTGACGACGATGTCGCAGCCGCCGGTCTCGGCCACCGCCCGCGCGACCATCGTCGCGATCTGCTCGGGCCTGCCCATGTCGGCGGGGTCGTAGAGCGCCGCCGCGCCGCTCGCCTCGGCAAGCGCGGCGCGCTCCTGCTCGATCGCGTCCGCATCGCCGAAGCCGTTGATCACCACCGAAGCACCCTCGGCCGCGAACGCCTTGGCATAGGCGAGCCCGATGCCTGAGGTGGAGCCGGTGACGATGGCGGTCTTGCCGGTGAGGAACATCTACTATCTCCGCTACCACTTGCCCCTTTGCCGCTGAGGTCGGCGCTTGCAACCCTTGGCAAGGCTCGGGCATTCAGTACGGACGCGTAACCGATAGGGGCAGGCCATGCGGCTCGACGACTTCGACCCGAACATCAACGTCGAGGACCAGCGCGGCGCAAGCGGCGGCGGCTTCGGGTTCGGCGGCGGAGGTGGCGGCGGGCTCCTGTTCGGCCTGCTTCCCCTGATCGGCAGCCGCTTCGGCTGCGGCGGCATCGTCGTGGTGCTGATCCTGCTCGCGGTGTTCGGCGGGCTGGGCAACATCGGCGGCATGCTCGGCGGCGGCAACCAGGCGCCGACGACGCAGGCGGGCAGCCGCAACGCGGGCACCGACACGAAGTCCAGCTGCACCCTCAACGTCAACAGCCGGGCCGCGTGCAACGCGTTCAGCTCGGCCGACCATACCTGGGAATCGCTCTTCGCGCGCTCGGGTCAGCGGTTCCAGGCGCCCAAGCTCGTCTTCTTCGGCGACCAGGGCGGCTCCTCGCGCTGCGGCGCGGCGCAGGCGGCGATGGGCCCCTTCTACTGCCCGATCGACCAGGGCGTGTACCTCGACACCAACTTCTTCGACGAGCTCGCCAATCGCTTCGGCGCACGCGGCGACTTCGCGCAGGACTACGTCATCGCGCACGAGTTCGGCCACCACATCCAGAACCTGCTCGGCACCTCGGATAAGGTCTCGCAGATCCAGCGCTCCGGCGGCGAGCGCAAGGGCAACGCGGCGTCGGTGCGGCTTGAGCTGCAGGCCGATTGCTACGCCGGCGTCTGGGCCGCGCAGAACCGCGACCGGCTCGATCCCGGCGACATCGAGGAGGGCATGACCGCCGCCAACGCGATCGGCGACGACACGCTGCAGAAGGCGGCGGGCCGTGCTCCCGTGCCCGACAGCTTCACCCACGGCACCTCGGCCGAGCGCATGCACTGGCTCAAGAAGGGCATCGACACCGGCGACCCGGCACAGTGCGACACCTTCTCGGGGGCGATCTAGAGCATGTTGGGTGAAATCTGACCCAACCTCCGTTCGCCCTGAGCGAAGTCGAAGGGCACGCTTCGACCAAGTGCTTCGACTTCGCTCAGCACGAACGGATCAGGTATGGCTCGTTGCTCTAGCGATTGAGTAAGGAGCGAAGCCCGGCGCCCAAGAACGCGCCGGCAGAGCTTCCCAAGGCAGCCCATGCAAAACCGAATGGGATGATGAGTGGTGCCGTGGAGTTGCCAGGCCGGGCTGCAATCAAATAGATAAACAGCATGATGGCGACGATAAAGGGCACCGCACAGCCATAGGCGGCGGGATGCATCTTACCCAACAAGGTCGCCGCCAAGGTCAGGGCAAAAGCGGCAGCGATGATGGCCAGCGGCGTCATTAATCCATCTAAACCCGCACCAGCATCTTGCCCGTATTCCCCCCGCTGAACAGCCCAAGGAACGCGTCGGGCATCGCGTCGAGCCCTTCCATCACCGTCTCCTCGCGCTCTAGCTTGCCTGCGGCGAGCCAGGCGCCCATGTCGCGGTAGAACACCTCGCCGCGGTCCATGAAGTCGCTGACGATGAAGCCGCGCATCTGGATGCGGTTGCCGATCAGCCGGGCGAGGTAGCGGAGTTCGGTCGGTTTGCCGTCGTTGTAGACGTCGATCATGCCGCAGATCGCGAAGCGCGCGCGAAGCCGGGCGTGGGCCAATGCCGCGTCGAGGTGCTCGCCGCCGACATTGTCGAAATAGACGTCGATCCCTTTGGGGGTGGCTTCCGCCAGCGCCTTCACCACCGGCGTGCCGGCCTTATAGTCGATCACCGCATCCGCCCCGAGCGCCTTCACCCAGGCGCATTTGTCTGCGCCGCCCGCCGAGCCGATCACCGTCATGCCTTTCGCCTTGGCGACCTGCACCACCGTCGAGCCGACCGCCCCCGCAGCGGCGGAGACGAAAACGGTGTCGCCTTCCTTGGCTTCGGCGACGGCGAGCAGGCCGAAGTAGGCCGTCATCCCCGGCATGCCAAACTGTCCGAGGAACGCCTGCGGGTCGATGTCGAGCGCGGGCAGCTTGCGGAACTGTGCCGCCGGGCCGACCGCCTCGTCGCGCCAGCCGAGCATGTGGAGCACCCGATCGCCGGGCGCGAGCGCGGGATCATTGCTCTCGATCACCTCGCCCACCGCGCCGCCCTCCATCGGCGCGCCGATCTGGAACGGCGGCACATAACTCTTCACGTCGTTCATCCGTCCGCGCATATACGGGTCGACTGACAGCCAGCGGTTGGCGACGCGCACCTCGTCCGCGCCGAGCGGAACATCGGGCACGTCGGTGATCGCAAAGTCGGTATGCTTCGGCGTCCCCTGCGGCCGTGCCGCCAGCGTCCACGCGCGTGCCATTGCTCTCTCCTGTCCCGAACCGTTCGGAACATCCGGTATGGCGCTCGGACGTCCCGCGCAAGCAAAAGGGGCCGGGCGTCGCCGCCCGGCCCCTCTCCCTTGATTGCGGCTCGGGTCAGTAGGTGCCCGAGAAGCTCCGGTTCAGCACGCGGCCCTGCGCGTCACGCCCGCCGCCGGTCGCGTCGTGCGAATCCCGGTCGGCGTTGCGCTGGCCCTCACGCTGCGAGCCCTGGTTGTCGCCGTAGCTGAACAGCGCCGAGTTGCGGTCCTCGTCTTCCCATGCGGCTTTCGCCTCGGCGGCGGTCTTGGACAGGGTTACCGTCTTGTCCTCGACCTTGTCGATCCAGCGTGACGGGATCGAATGGTGCCGCCCGCCGGCCTCCGCGTCGTTCTTGGTAAGGAGAATGCGGTCGTCGCGGGTCTTGTCGACCGTGCCGACATGCTCGCCGTCGGAGCCGACGACCTCGGCATGTTCCTTGACCTGGCGCAGCTGGTCGCGCTGGCCCTGCCGAGCGGTGCGCCAGCTCGTGAACTCGTTCTCGAACTTCTGGCGGTTCTCCTGGCGGTATTCGTGATAGTCGCGGTCGAGCTGCGACACCTGGCCGTTCCGCCACTGGCGGTAGTCGTCGTCATGTCGCCCGCCGCCCGCGCGGTCGTCATACCGCGCATCCTGCTCGCGCCGGCGCTCGGCCTCCTCGTCGCCGAACCACGAGCGAACCTCGTCGCCTGCGCGCTGGAGGAAGCCGCGATCGTCCTGGTCGTTAGCCTGTGCCTGGCGTCCGTAATTGCCGCGGTCGCGCGGCTGGAAGCGGTTGCCGCGGCCGTCGTCATCGGACTCGCGATAGCGGCCGACATCCTCGAAGTGGCGTCCGTCGGACGCATGGCTGCCGTGCCATTCGCCGCTGCCACGGCCCCAGTCCTGGCGGCCGTAATCCTGGCGGCCCCAATCCTGCCGGCCCTGGTCCTGGCCGCGCGAGTCCTGGCGCCCGTAGCCCTGCTGGCCGAAGCTCTGCTGGCCGCGCCCGTAGCGGTTCGGCTGGTCGTAGCGGCGATAGCCCTGGTTGCCATATTCGCGCGGGCCATAATCGTCCCGGTCCTCACCCGCGGCGGCATAGTCCCGCGCGCTCGATGCCGTATAGTCCCGGCCGCTCCCGAAATCGCGGCCATAGTCGAAGTCCTGCGGGCCATTGCCGCGCGAATTACGATCGTACACCATCACAGTCTCCTGTGTTCGTCCTGCGAAGCCGCGTGCCGTCGCTGACCGCGGCACTGACTAACTTCGGTTGCAAAAACACGCTGGGCGTGGCGTTCGTTCCACTCAGACGATGCGCAGGAGCGGCGGACAGGCGTCCTGCCCCGACGAAAGGAGGGCGGTTGCGTCCCCGAAACGGAGCCGCTAAGGGCGTCGCTCCCGGCGTATCCGGGGCGCGCGGGGCCGTAGCTCAGATGGGAGAGCGCTGCAATCGCACTGCAGAGGTCAGGGGTTCGATTCCCCTCGGCTCCACCACCGCGCAGCAGCGAGACGCATCAGCGAAGCTGACGCGCACGCTGCAAGCGCGGCCGGCCTGAGCAAAGCTCAGGACCGACGGGCCTGTCCTGAGCGCCTGCCTTGGCAGGCAGTCGAAGGGCGGCTTTGCCGCGGCGCCTTCCGGCTCAAACGCTACCGCCCCGCCCCGCTCACCAGCGCATACACCACCGTCTCCCCGAACGGCACCGCCGGATCGCGCACCGCAAAGCGTTCGTCCTCGTTGAACGTCACGCCCACCGACCGCGCCCGGTCCGGCCCGCGCGGAAACCGCTTGGCGCCGTTGCGCTCGAAGCGCAGCACGGGGAGCAGCGCCTTGGCGTCACCGGTCGACAGCTTGCGCCCGCCGAACTCGCCCTCGTGGTCCGGCTCGAGCACCGCCTCATAGGTAGCGGTCACCCGGCGGTCGACGAGGTCGGCGGTCACCACCGGCCTGCCAAAGCGGATCGAGAAGCTCAGCGCCTCGGTCGGCCGCTCGCGCAGCGGCACCAGCGCGTCGTTTTTCGTCACCCGCCCCGTGCCAGGATAGAAATCGAGCGTCACTGCATTGCCGATCGCCGCATATTGCACCCGGTCCTCGCGCTGCAGATCCTGGGGTTCGAGCACGACGCGCCGGTTGGGATCGACCTCGTGCCGCCCCCTCTCGAATGGCACCCCCGAGCGTGCGACCAGCCAAGTCCACCAGCGCGCGACCTCCGGCCCGCTGAGCGCCAGGTCGACGGCGACCGTCGCGGTGATCTTGCGCAGCGGGTAATTGATCCGGGCGAACTCCGCGATCGCGCGTTCCGCATCCGCCAGCCTCGCCGCCGACGCCGACGCCAGCTGGTGAGAGATCAGCGCATCGCGCCGCTGCGCCGCGGCGGCTTCCTTGAGGAAGGCGAGCTTCTGGGCGAGCAGCCTGTCCTGCACGTCGCGCGCCCGCGTCGCCTCCTCGTCGCGGAACTTCTGGTCCGCCGCCTGCTGCGCAGCTTCCTTCGCCTGCGCGTCCTGCGCCTTGCGGATGTCGGCGATGTCGGTCGCCTGCTTCTTGCGCGCTGTCTCGGCCTCGTCCTGTTTCTTGAGGATCGCCTCCAGCCCGGCCGCGAACAGGCTGACGAAGGCGGACAGGATGGTTAGCCCGGTCAGCACACGCCCGTAAAAGGTCAGGTGCTTGTCGCCGTCGGCGCCCTCCCGCCGCACGTTCTTGAGCTGGCCGAGGATGACGGACGCGAAGGCGACCGCGGGCAGGCTGAACTTCAGGACGGCGAGCAGATCGTGGCTGGTCACGATGTCTCCTCCCACCGCCTGCACGCAATCGTGCTGGCGCCAAGACGCCGGCAAGCTACAGCGGCGCAATGCCCGACGCCATCCCCGCCGCCACGCTCGTGCTGTTCCGCCAGGCAGCCGGCGCGCCCGAGCTGCTGATGGTCGAGCGTGCCAAGGCGATGGCGTTAGCGGGCGGCGCCTGGGTGTTTCCCGGCGGCCGCGTCGATCCGGGCGACATCGCGCTCGCCGCCCTCGTCGCGCCCGAGCTGGCGGATGCGCCCGCACGCATCGCCGCGATCCGCGAGACGGTGGAGGAGACCGGCGTGGCGGTCGGCTTCTCGGCCTCGCCCGCGGCGATCGCCGTGATCCGCGCGCATCTGCACGCCGGAACGGCGTTCGGCGAGGCGCTGGCGGAGGCCGGTGCGACGCTCGACCTTGCGGCGCTGGTGCCGTTCGCCCGCTGGCGCCCCGCGCACGCACTCGCGCGCATCTTTGACACCCGCTTCTATCTCGCCCGGGCACCCCGCGACGCCCAGGCGAGCGTCGACGCGACCGAGAACGTGCGGCTCGCCTGGACGACCGCGGCCGACCTGCTCGCCCGTGCCGACGCCGGCACCGCGACGATCATCTACCCCACCCGGCGCAACCTAGAGCGGCTCGCTCGCTTCGCCGATTTCGCCGCCGCCTGCGCCGACGCGCGTGCGCATCCGGTGCGGACGATCACGCCCTATCAGGAAATTCGCGGCGGCGTCGACCACCTCTGCATCCCGGACGGCCGCGGCTATCCGGTGACCGGCGAACCGCTGACCCGCAGAGCCGGTACGCGCCGCTCGCATGTTCGAGCAGTCAATCGCCGAAAGAGCGCGAGGGAGGTCTGGTCTCAGCCAGTCACCCACTCCTGCCGCGGAATGCCCTGCCCGTAGAGCAAGGCGGACAGGTCGCCGTGGTCGATCCGCACCGCGGCGGCGGCGGCGACAATCGGCTTGGCATGGTACGCCACCCCCAGCCCCGCCCGCCGGATCATCTGCAGGTCATTGGCGCCGTCGCCGACCGCCAGGGTCCGCGTTGGGTCG
>CAXTNG010000089.1:0-10879 GCA_964245475.1 uncultured Sphingomonas sp.
ACAATGCTCAGGACGTGCAGCTTCCGCTTCTGCTCCTCCAGGGGGGAAACGACACGATAGTGCCGCCAACCCAGGCGCATGCCTTGGCAAACGCACTCGGGTCGCGCGGCGTGCCGTGCATCCTGATCGAGTTCCCTGATGAGGGACACGGATTCCGCGATGCGATCAATGCTGTCCACGCCCTCGAGCAAGAGCTAGCCTTTTACGATAAGCATATGGCTTGACGGGTTCCTATCTTTTCGCGGGCCCCACTAAGCAGGCCTGGTGGTCTAGAATGATCGATTGCGTGATCTTCGTCGTGTCGGTCGACCATCTGCTGCGGTGACGCGCCTCGTTTGCTCGAGCGGCGACGATTCAGACTTACACAAATCCTTACACAGTTTTACGCTTGATTGAAAAAAGTGATTTTGATACAGTTGTTTACGGAAGTGTCGCCCGACTCAAAATCCGGTTCCGCAAGGAGTGTCGGTTCGAGCCCGACCGCCCGCACCATCGCTCCCCCGAGCAGGACGCTCGCGAACAGCGATCCGGAAATCCGTGTCCCGATCGGGGACACGAGGCTGCGCTTGCCGCTCGTCGCGATGGGATCGGCAGGCGTTCCGAGCGCTCGACGCAGGCGCCCCCACTGTAAGAATTGCACAGGGTCGCGCCCTATTCTCTGGCGATTCCGTCCTATTTGCGGCCGGCCGGCGTCCATAATGCCTAACTCGCGCCTTGCAGGCGAGGCTCGCTTGACGAAGCACGCGTGCGTGCCTTTACTCGACGGGCTTCGACTCGGGGGCGGGGACAGGCCGGCTGCAGCGGCAGCCAGGCCGGAAGCGATGAGGATGCGGGGAACGTAGCGGCGGTGCTCGATTACGACAGCCTGATTCAGCCGTTCGACGAGGCCGCCCCGTGCGGGCCGGACCTGCGCGCCGATCCCGAATTCCGCGACATCGAGGACGCGCCCGGCGACTTCGCCAATCAGAAGCCGCCGGAGCTGATGCAGGTCATCGGCCGCTGCGACGCCTTTCTGCAGCGGACCAAGGACCAGGCGCCGGCGATCGTCGCGCTGCAGGCGGCGGTCAGGGTCGGCGACTTCGCGCTGGCCAATGCCGCGCTGCAGCTCATCAAGGGCTATGCGGAGCTGTTCTGGGAGGATTTCCATCCCGGCCCGGCCGAGGACATGGCGATCGCCCGGGTCAACGAGCTGTCCGCGCTCGCCCGCCCCGCGGCAATGACGCTGCCGCTGCAACGCGCGCCGATCGCCAAGATGCCCGCGCCGTCGCAGCAGGGCTTCACCGCGGCGATGATCGCGCAGGCGCTGACGCCGACGCCCGAATGGTCGACCGAAGACGAGGCGGCGCTCGCCGCGCAGGTCGAAAACGGTCAGGTCAGCGCGACCCAGGCCCGCACCGTCCGCCCCAACCGCGAAGGTGCGCGGACGCTGCGCATGATCATGCGGGTGCTCTCCGCGGATGCGCGTGCGGCCGATTCGGAGGCCGATGTCGGCGGCGAAGACACCGGCATGGACACGGAGTCGCTCCGGCGGCTCGCGCTGGGCTTGCGCGAGCAGGTCGAGACCGCGCGCGGCCAGCTGCAGGTGATGTCGGACCTGTTCTACGACATCAACGGCATCTACGACAGTCGCGCGGGCGACAGCGCCAGCCTGGGTCCCGTGCTCAGCCTGATCAAGACGATCGTCGACGACAGCGCGCGATTCCTGGCGATGTTCCCGGCCGAAGAGGCGGTGGCCGGGAGCGACGCGGACGCCGATGAAGCGGCCGGCGGCACCGACGGTGGCGGCGGGGCGGCCCGGGCCAAGGGCTTCGTGGTCACCACGCCGCAGAGCCGCGCGGACGTGATCACCGCGATGAACGCGATCGTGCGGTTCTTCGAAGAGAATGAGCCGACCAGCCCGGTGCCGCTGATGATGAAGCGGGTCCGTGCCTGGGTGGAAATGGACTTTCTGCAACTACTTAACGAGATCGCACCCGGTGCGATCGACGATGCGCAGAAACTGCTGTCATCGTCCGAGGAGAGCGCCGAGTCATACTGACGTGATGGTAGGAAGATTACACTTTGCTGCACCGCGAAAGCTATTGGCTTCACTGTTGGAATATCGCATACTTTGAGACTAGAGTCGGGGTCGTTTCAATCAGCTGGCAAGCGGGTGTAATCTACATCCGCCAAGGGGGTATTCATGGCACAAGACGGCCAGAAGTTCATCAAGCGCAATCGTTCGCCGCGTGTTCACATCGAATACGAAGTGCAAACCTATGGTTCGGTTGAGAAAATATCGCTCCCCTTCGTGATGGGCATCCTGTCCGACCTGTCGGGCAAGTCCGAGAAGGAGAAGAAGCCGATGGCGGAGCGCGACTTCGTCAACGTCGACATGGACAATTTCGGCGACTTCCAGAAGTCGATCGCGCCGCGCGCGGCCTTCTATGTCGACAACACGCTGACCGGCGAGGGCAAGCTCTCGGTCGACCTGACGTTCAACTCGATGGACGATTTCACGCCCGGCGGCGTCGCCAAGCAGATTCCGGCGACCGCCAAGATGCTGGAGGCACGCCAGCAGCTCTCCGATCTGCTCGCCTATATGGACGGCAAGGACAAGGCGGAAGGGGTGATCCAGCAGCTGCTCGCCAACCCCGAGCTGCTCAGCACCCTCGCCGCCGAATCCAGCGCGCGCAGCGACGCCTGACCCCTTCCCGAGGATAAACAATGGCCAGCAATCCCAATCTCGAGACGCAGACCCAGCCGGGCGCCGCCGAAGCGCAAGAGGTCAGCGTCGACGATTTCTCGGCACTGCTCCAAAAGGAGTTCAAGCCCAAGTCCGACGAGGCGAGCAGCCGCATCAACATGGCGGTGCAGACGCTTGCCCAGCAGGCGCTGGAAGGGTCGAGCGTCATGCCGGGCGACGTGCTCGGCACGATCGAGAGCATGATCTCGTCGATCGACCGCAAGCTGACCGAGCAGGTCAACCTCGTCCTGCACCATCAGGACTTCCAGGCGCTGGAGAGCGCGTGGCGCGGGCTCCAGTATACGGTGATGAACACCGAGACCTCGACCGACCTCAAGATCAAGGTGATGAACACCACCAAGGACGAGCTCTACAAGATGTTCCAGAGCTACCGCGGTGCGGCCTGGGACCAGTCGCCCCTGTTCAAGAAGGTGTACGAGGCGGAGTTCGGCCAGCTCGGCGGGCAACCCTACGGCTGCCTCGTCGGCGATTATTATTTCGCGCAGTCGCCGACCGACGTGGCGGTGCTCGAGGGCATGGCCAAGGTGTCGAGCGCGTCGCACGCCCCGTTCATCTCGGGCACGTCGCCGCAGCTGTTCGGCATGGACGACTGGCAGGAGCTCAGCAAGCCGCGCGACCTCGCCAAAATCTTCGACACGCCCGAATACGGTGCCTGGCGTTCGCTGCGCGCCAAGGACGATTCGCGCTACATCGCGCTCACCATGCCGCGCGTGCTGGCGCGCCAGCCCTATGGCGCGAAGGCCGAGCCGGTCGACGAGTTCGCCTTCGAGGAGGATACCGCGGGCGACCACAATAAATATGCGTGGATGAACGCGGCGCATGCGATGGCGGTGCGGATCAACGCGGCATACAAGGAATATGGCTGGTGCACCCGCATCCGCGGCGTCCAATCGGGAGGCACCGTCGAGGGGCTGCCCACCGCCATGTTCCCGACCGACGAAGGCGACACCGCGGTGAAATGCCCAACCGAGATCGCGATCAGCGACCGGCGCGAGGGCGAGCTTTCGGCGGCGGGGCTGATCGGGCTCATCCACCGCAAGAACACCGACCAGGCGACCTTCATCGGCGGGCAGACGCTGCACATGCCGAAGGAGTATGTCGACAAGGGCGCGACGGCGAATGCGCGACTCTCGGCGCGGCTGCCGTACCTCTTCACCTCGACGCGTTTCGCGCACTACCTGAAGTGCATGGTGCGCGACTGGGTGGGCGGCACGCCGAGTGCTGCGCAGCTGGAGAACCGGCTGGAGAGCTGGGTCAGCCAATATGTCGATCGCATGCCCGACATGTCGAGCGAGGATGCCAAGGCGCGCCAGCCGCTCAAGGCGGCGTCGATCGCGCTCAGCGAAGATGAGGAGAACCCCGGCTATTATCGGGCGAAGTTCGAATTCGTCCCGCACTTCCAGATGGAAGGCATGGACATCAGCCTGAGCATGACCTCCTCGCTCCGGCAGGCGAATGGGTAGTTAGCTTAAGTCATCACAACAAGCAGAGCAGGACAGGAGATATATCATGGCAATGGACATGTTTTTCGACATCGACGGGATTCCGGGCGAGTCGAAGGATAAGGCGTATCCCAAGAAGATCGACGTGCTCGCCTGGTCGTGGGGCATGTCGCAGTCGGGCACGTTCCACCAGGGCGGCGGCGGCGGTGCCGGCAAGGCCAACGTCCAGGACATCAGCTTCACCAAATGGTATGACGATGCCTCGGCGCCGCTGCAGCTCGCGACGCTCAACGGCAAGCATATCCCCAAGGCGACGCTGATCGTCCGCAAGGCCGGCGAGACGCCGCAGAAATACATCGAGATCCTGATCACCGACGTCATGGTCACGTCGGTGTCGACCGGCGGCTCTGGCGGCGAGGACCGGCTGACCGAGAACGTCACGCTCAACTTCGCGAAGGTCGAGATGAAGTATTTCGTCCAGAACGAGAAGGGTGCGGTGGTCGACGGAACCAAGTACAAGTTCGACATTGAAGGCAACAAGGCGGGCTGATCTGCGTACCATCCGGTTCGGCGGACGCTGGACCGGAGCGGCGCCAAACCCCTCGACCATCCGGCCGCCGATGCAGCATATGCGTAGCGGCCAGATGGATAGCATTCCGGGCGGGTCATGCCTCGGCATGACCCGAACGGCGCCAACCGCCGCCCCGGATGTCGGCCAATGCCGCATCCGCGCGAGCCGATCACCCCCAGACGTACACGAGGATATCGGCGATGGATGCCCAGTCCCTTCTACGATCGGGCGACATTGCCGGTGCCCGCACGGCACTCGCCGGCGAGCTCCGCAAGAGCCCGCAAGATACCAAGCTCCGCCAGTTCTTCTGGCAGTTGCTCGCCGTCGTCGGTGAGTGGGACAAGGCCGAGCAGCAGCTGCGCACGCTGGCCACCACCGAGCCCAAGGCGATGATGCTGGGCAGCGTCTACAATCAGGCGCTGGGAGCGATGCGCCAGCGCGCCAAGGTCATATCGGGCGAGGTGCGCGCCGTGTCGCTGGTCGGCAGCGAGCCTTGGGTCGAGGGACTGTTCGACGCGCTCCAGGCATTCGGCAAGGGCGATGCGAACGCCTCCGCGCTGTCCGAGGCCGCGCTGGCGGAGGCCCCGGCGACGCTGGGCACGATGGACGGCGAAGCGTTCGAATGGATCGCCGATGCCGACCAGCGGTTCGGGCCGATGCTGGAGGCGATCATCGGCGACAATTACGGGTTCGTGCCGTTTGCGGCACTCAAGCGGCTGAAGGTCACCGAGCCCTCCGACCTGCGCGACACGGTGTGGCTGCCGGTCGAGCTCGAGACGCTCTCGGGGCAGACCTCCATGGCCTTCGTTCCCACGCTCTATCCGGGTACCGAGGCGACCGGCGACAACGATTTGATGCTCGCGCGCCGCACCGACTGGGCCGAACGGGGCGGTGCCGGAGGTACTTGGGAGGTCGGGCTCGGCCAGCGCCTGCTGTCGACCGACGGTCCGGAGAACGGCATTCTGGGCGTGCGCGACATCCGGCTGGGTTGAGCCTGCACGGCATGCCGACCACCGCGACTCCTCCCAAGCCGAGCATTCTCGACAAGCTGCTTGCCGGGTCGCTGGAAGCCGGCGCGCGGGCGCACCAGCATTTCTACGTCCCCCGGCTCGACCGCTTCGGCGAGAGCGACCTGCGCGGCGTGATCCAGCGCGATGTCGCGTGGCTGCTCAACGACATCCAGTTCGAGGCGACGACGCCGCTCGACGACTATCCCGAGGTGCGCACCAGCGTGCTCAACCAGGGTCTGCCCGAGCTTATCGGCCGCAGCCTCGACAGCGACACGATGGCGCGGCGCACCCAGGAGATCACCGCGGCGCTCAGAGCCTTCGAGCAGCGGATCAGGCCCGAATCGATCCGCGTCGTCTTCGACACCAGCAAGATCGAGACGGAGAACAAGCTCCACTTCTCGGTCAGCGGCGAAATCCGCAATGCGGTGGAAGAGGCCTGGGTGCAGTTCAACACCACCGTCGACCTCGACGACGGGCGGGTCGAGGTGGGCACGGGCACATGACCGCGATCGATCCGCGGCTGCTGCGCCATTACAACGACGAGCTGCTGTACCTGCGCCGCCGCGCGGTGGAGTTCTCCGAGGATCACCGCCAGGTCGCCGGCCGGCTTGGCATCGACGCGCCGACCGACCCCGACCCGCATGTCGAGCGGCTGCTGGAGGGCGTCGCCTATCTCAATGCGCCCGTCCAGCTCAGGCTCGACGACCAGTTCCCGGCGTTCACCCAACATCTGCTCGACGCGCTTTACCCGCATTACCTCGCGCCGACACCGGCGATGGCGATCATGGAATATCGCCCGCGCGAAGGCGACGAGGCGCTGGCGAAGGGCATCACGCATGCGCGCGGGTCGGCGATCCAGGCGTGGCTGGAGGGCGACACGCATGCGCGCGTCCAGCTGCGCACCGGCTTCGACCTGACGCTATGGCCGATCAAGGTGACGGCGGTCGAATATCTGCCGACCCGCGCCGCGGTGGCGGGCGCGACCGGGGCGGCACAGGGTTCGGCCGGCTTGCGTATCCGGCTGGGGGTGACCAGCCCGGCGCCGCTCTCGGTGCTGGCGCTCGACAGCCTGCCGCTGTTCATCGACGGCGGGCAGGACGTTCCCAATCTGCTGTTCCAGCAGATGATGGCCGATTGCATCGGCGTGCGGGTCTGCGCGCCCGAGCGGGGGCGGCGCAACGCGTGGAGCGTGCGGGCCGGGCCGGTCGAGGCGATGGGATTTGCCGCGGACGAGGCGCTGCTGCCCAACGACGCGCGCTCGTTCCGCGGCTATCGGCTGTTGTGCGAATATTTCGCGATGCCGGAGAAGTTCCGCTTCGCCAAGCTCACCGGGCTGCGCGAAGGCCTCGCCAGGGCGGACAAGGAGGTCGACGTCGTCCTCCTGTTCGACCGGCCGATCGACGCGCTGGTGGGGGCGATGTCGACCGACACGATCAAGCTGTTCGCGACACCCGCGATCAACCTGTTCGAGAGACGCTTCGACCGTGTCATCATCGACCGGCGGCGCGAGGAGAACCTCATCATCCCCGATCGCGTCGGGATGCTCGATTACGAGGTCTACCGGCTCGACAGCGTCACCGGCTATGCGCGCGGCGAGGCGCACGGCTCGCCCGCGCTGCCGCTGTACGCGCGCCGGGCGCAGCGGGGCGTCAAGCCACTCTATTACGCGCTTCGCCGGCGGCTGCGGCGGCTTTCCGAGCTGGAGACTCGGCAGCGGCGCGAGAGCGACTATATCGGCACGGAGACGTGGATCAGCCTGTCCTCGCCCGAGCAGCCGTTGCTGGCACAGTCGGTCGCCGAGCTCGGCATCACCGGGCTGGTCACCAACCGCGCGCTGGCGACGCGGCTCAGGCCCGGCCAGGCGAACCTGAAGATCACGGTCGACGAGGCGCAGGGGGTCGGCTCGGTGCGCATCCTGCGCGGTCCGACGCGGCCGCAGCCGCCGCTCGGGATCAGCGACTCGGCATGGCGGATCGTCAGCCATCTGGCGCCGGGGCACAACGGCTTCGTCCGCGACGATGGCGCGCCGGACCTGCTGGCCGACCATCTGTCGCTCTACCTGCGCGACGAGGCACCGGCGCTGCGCCGCGAGATCCAGGGGATCGCCGGCCTGCGCGCCGAGACGGTAACGCGGCGCGCGGGCGGGCAGGCGCGGCTCGCCTTTCAGCGCGGACAGAAGCTGGTGATGAGCCTGTCCGCGGGCAGCTACGAGGCGGGCAGCGCCTATCTGTTCACCAGCGTGATCGCGCAGTTCCTGGCCGAATTCGCGACGATCAACAGCTTCACCGAGTTCGAGGTGCGGTCCGACAACGGTCTGACATGGGGGTGGGGGCCATGCTCCGGACACCGTCCGACGATCTGACCGCGCTCTACGCGGACGCGGAAGACCATGCGACCGCGTGGGAGTTCTTCGCGCTCGTCCGCTCGATCGAGCAGCTGTCGGGAGCGCCGCGAATCGGCACCGCGCTCGACCCGACCGACGAGCCGATCGACCTGACGCACGAGCCGAGCCTGTCCTTCCCGCGCTCCACCGTCGCCGGGTTCGACCGGGATCGCCGCCGGCCGCGGCTGCGCTCCTATCACTTCGGGCTGACCGGACCCGGCGGGCCGATGCCTATCCACATCACCGAAATGGCGATGTTCGAGCGCGCGGCGAAGGGGACCAAGCCGCTCGGCGACTTCTTCGACATGGTCTCGGCACGGATGCTCCAGGGCTTCTACCGCGCCTGGGCGAGCGGCGACCCGTGCGCGCAGGCGGACCGGCCCGCCGACGACGATTTCGCAGGCTATCTCGGCGCGGTGAGCGGGGCGACGAGCCTCCGTTTCGTGAGTGGCGCCGAGCGCGGGCGGCATGACGAGGGCGGCTTCGGCGACTGGCGTCGGCTGGCCTATGGCGGGCATCTCGCGGGGTTGCGCAGCGCGGCGGCGGTGGGCGATTTGCTCGGCCATGCGCTGGAGCGGCCGGTGGGGGTGGACGAGACGGTCGGGCGCTGGCGCGATATCCCCAAGGACGCGCGGACGCGGATCGGCCGCCGCGGTCAGCACCATCAGCTCGGTGTCGGCGCGACGCTCGGCAGGCGCTTCTTCGCGGTCGAGTGGGATGTGGCGATCCGGGTGCGCGCACGCTCGATGGAGGACCTGGAGCGGCTGCTGCCGGGCGGCGAGATCAACGACCTGCTGGTCGAGGCCGCGGAAGCGGTACTGCCCGACCATGTCGACTGGCATGCGCGGATCGAGGTCGACGAGGTCCGCATCGATCCGGCGCAGATCGGACAGGCGCGGCTGGGGATGACCGCCTGGGTCAATCCCAAGGGCGTCTCCAAGCGGATGAGGAACGACGTCCGGATCGCGAGCCGCACGGGCCGCGACCGGCGGGTGGGTCAAACGGACGAGATGAGGGCAGTAGCATGACCGAGATCAGCAGGGCAGCACTTTTCGGGCGGCTGGCGCCGGCCGCGTTGAAGGGCATCGAGACGGCGACCGGCTTTTGCCGGATGCGCGGCAACCCGTATGTCGAGCTGGCGCACTGGTTCCACACGCTTAACGCCGACGGCAAGAACGACCTGGCGGCGATCTGCACCAAATACGGGATCGACCAAGCGGTGCTGGCGCGCGACATCGTCGCAGCGCTCGATCGTCTGCCGCGCGGGGCGAGTTCGATGGACTTCTCGGTGCAGGTCGAGGAGGCGGTGGAGAAAGGCTGGCTCTATGCCTCGCTCCAGTTCGGCGCGGGCAAGGTGCGCTCTGGGTACCTGCTGTACGGCATCCTGCGCACGCCGAACCTGAGGAACGCGCTGCTCGGCGTGTCCGGGCAGTTCAAGACCATTAACGCCGACCAGCTTGCCGAGCAGTTCGCCGCGATTACGGCGTCGAGCAGTGAAGCCAATGAGGGCGGTGCGCTGGCCACGTCCGGCGGCGGCGCGAGCGGTGAGCCGGGCGAGCAGCCCGAGGCGGGCGGCGAGGGCACTGCGCTCCAGAAGTTCACCGTCGATCTGACCGCAAGGGCGCGCTCGGGCGAGATCGACAAGATCATCGGGCGCGACGCCGAAATCCGCCAGGTGATCGACATCCTGCTCCGCCGCCGGCAGAACAACCCGATCCTCACCGGCGAGGCGGGCGTGGGCAAGAGCGCGATCGCCGAAGGGTTCGCCCGTCGCATCGTCGACGGCGACGTGCCGCCGGTGCTCAAGGACGTGACGCTGCGCTCGCTCGACATCGGCCTGCTGCAGGCGGGCGCGGGCGCCAAGGGCGAGTTCGAGAAGCGGCTGCGGCAGCTGATCGACGAGGTCGAGGCGTCGCCGAAGCCGATCATCCTGTTCATCGACGAGGCGCATACGCTGATCGGTGCCGGTGGCGCTGCGGGCACGGGCGACGCGGCGAACCTGCTCAAGCCGGCGCTCGCGCGCGGCAAGCTCCGGACGATCGCGGCGACGACCTATGCCGAATATCGCCAGTATTTCGAGAAGGACCCGGCACTCACCCGCCGCTTCCAGACGGTCAACGTCAACGAGCCGGAGACCGAGAAGGCGATCAACATGCTGCGCTCGGTCGCGGACGTGATGGTCAAGCATCACAAGGTGATCGTGCTCGACGAGGCGCTGGAGGCGGCGGTGAAGCTGTCGCAGCGCTACATCCCCGCGCGCCAGCTGCCCGACAAGGCGGTGAGCCTGCTCGACACCGCCGCGGCACGCGTCGCGGTGAGCCAGCACGGCCGTCCCGCGCCGGTCGAGGACCGCGCGCGGCGGGTCGAGCTGCTCGAGATGGAGCGCGAGATCGTCGAGCGCGAGGCGAACACCGGCATGGGTGACCCGAAGCGCGTCACCGAGGTCGATGCGCTGCTCGAAGAGGCGCGGGCGGCGCTGGAGACGGTGACCGCCAAGTGGGATGGTGAGAAGGCCGCGGTCGAGGCGGTAATCCAGGCGCGCTCGGCACGCGGCGACGCCGCAGAGAAGGGCGAAGACCTCGACGCGCACACCGCGACGATCAAGGATGCCATGGCGGCGCTCGAAACCGCGCAGGGCGACAGCCCGATGGTCTTCGCGCAGGTCGATGCCAATGCCGTCGCGGCGGTGGTCGGGGACTGGGCCGGCGTGCGGGTGGGGCGGATGGG
>CAXTNG010000090.1:0-10866 GCA_964245475.1 uncultured Sphingomonas sp.
GGCCAGCGCCAGTCCCGCGGTGACGATCGCCACCGCGCGCGAGGGCACACGCGCCGGATCGGCGACCTCATACGGCGCGTACTCGGGTTGACGGCGGCCGAGCCGGTCGACCTCGCGCCGCACCATCTGCGCGATCGCCACTTCGTCCGCGCCGACCGAGCGGGCATAGGCACGCGCGAAGCCCACGGCATAGGTGGGCGACGGCAGCGACTGGTATTCGCTGGCCTCGATCGCCTCCAGATGACGAACCGGCACGCGGGTGCGCGTGCAGATGTCGGCGAGACCCAGTCCCTGCGCCTCGCGTGCGGCACGCAGCGTCTCGCCCGCGTTGCGCGGGGCAGCGTGAGGCGCCTCGCCGGCCCCGTGCGGCGGCGATACACCCGTCTGGCCGGCGTCGACCTCGTCCATTACCGTCTCCGCTCACGCCGCTTGGGCGCTGCAACCAACTTGCATTACATCGAATGTCTCACAGAGCGTCCGCCCGGTGTCAACGGATGCAGGAGCTTGTCCGTCGCTGCGTCACGCCAATTCGACGCCCCGTTCGCCCGCCCAGGCGGTGAGGCTCCCTCGCATGTCGCGCGGCGGGTGGGCCAGCAGGGTTGCCATGTGCCCGCGCAGCGCCCCGGCGTCGAGCGAGCCGATCATCGCCTTGAGCGGGCCGACCGAGGCCGGGGTGATCGACAGCCGCTCGATGCCGAGGCCGATCAGCGCCATCGCCTCCAGCGTCCGCCCGCCCATCTCGCCGCACACGCCGAGGTCGACCCCGGCGTCGCGCGCGGGCGCGACGAGCCTGGCGAGGAAGCGGAGGATCGAGGCCGAGAGCCAATCGTAGCGCTCGGCAAGCTTGGGATTGGCGCGGTCGGCGGCGAACAGGAACTGGGTGAGGTCATTGGTCCCCACCGACAGGAACTGAAGCTTGGGCAGCAGGATGTCGAGCTGCTCGGCGAGCGCCGGCACCTCCAGCATCGCACCGTAGCGGATCTCGGTCGGCAGTCGGCGGCCGCGCTTGCTCACCCAGTCGCGCTGCGCCTCGAACAGCGCCCTCGCCTCGTCGAACTCCCAGGGCTCGCTGACCATCGGGAACATGACGTTGAGCGTGCGCCCTGCCGCGGCGTCGATCAGCGCGCGAGCCTGCGCCTTCATCAGCCCGTCACGCTCCAGCGACAGGCGAAGCGCGCGCCAGCCCATCGCAGGATTCTCCTCGTCGCTGGTGTCCTGCGTCAGATAGGGCAGCGCCTTGTCGCCGCCGATATCGACGGTGCGGAACACCACCGGCTTGTCACCCGCAGCGTCGAGCACCTCGCGGTAAAGCCGCTGCTGGCGCTCGCGCTGGGGCAGCGAGGAGGAGACGAGGAACTGGAACTCGGTGCGGAACAGGCCGATGCCGTCCGCACCGGTGATGTCGAGTGCCGCGACATCGTCACGCAGCCCGGCATTGACCATCACGGTGATCCGGCGTCCGTCCTTCGTCACCGGCGGCACGTCGCGCAACGCCGCGAACGCCGCCTTGCGCTTCTGGCGCATCACGAGCCGGGCGTCGAACGACTCCTCCATCACCGCCGAGGGGCGGACGAAGACGCTGGACTCACCAACGTCGAGAAGGAGCATGTCGCCCTCCGCGATCGTGCGGCGGACGTCGCGGACGCGGCCGAGCACGGGAACGCCCATCGCACGCGCGACGATGGTGACATGCGCGGTGAGCGACCCTTCCTCCAGCACCACGCCCTTCAGCCGGCGCTTATCATATTCGAGCAGCTCGGCGGGGCCGAGGTTGCGCGCGATCAGGATCGTGTCCTGCTTGAGCCCGAGCTGCGCGGCAGTGCCCATCTGGCCGGAGACGATGCGGAGCAGCCGGTTGGACAGGTCCTCCAGGTCGTGCATCCGATCGGCGAGCAGGGGGTCGTCGATCTGCCGCATGCGCTGGCGGGTGCGCTGCTGGACGCGCTCGATCGCCGCCTCCGCGGTAAGGCCGGAGTCGATCGCCTCGTTGATCCGGCGGCTCCAGCCCTCGTCATAGGCGAACATCTTGTAGGTCGCGAGCACCTCGTCATGCTCGCCCGCGGTGCCGAACTCGGCCTCGTGGGTCATGCGCTCGATCTGCTCGCGCATCTTGTCGAAGGCGGCATAGACGCGGTGGCGCTCGGCGTCGGTGTCCTCCGCCACGGTGTGCTCGACGACGATGCGCGGCTGGTGGAACACCGCGCAGCCCGCGCCCATGCCGTCGACCAGCTTGAGCCCGGTCAGCCGCACCGAAGCGGTCGATTGCGCGCGGGTGGCGGTGCCCGGCGCGGCGTCGATCAGCCCGGCATTGGCGATCAGCTCGGAGAGCACCATCGCGACCGTCTGCAGCGCCTCGATCTCGACGTCCTGATAAGGGCGTGGATCGACATGCTGGACGGCAAGGACGCCGACCGCGCGCTCGCGGCGGATGATCGGCACGCCCGCGAAGCTGTGGAAGCGCTCCTCGCCGGTCTCGGGATTGTGGACGAAGGCGGGATGGCTGGTCGCCTCGTCGAGGTTGAGCACCTCGATATCCTCGGCGATCGTGCCGACGAGGCCCTCGCCGGGCGCCAGCTTGGTGACATGCACCGCCGCCTGGCTGAGGCCGCGGGTGGCGAACAGCTCGAGCACGCCCTCGCGCAGGAGGTAAATCGAGCAGACCTCGCTCTCCAGCCCCTCGCCGATAATCTGGACGACCGCGTTGAGCTTCGCCTGCGGCGGCGTACGGCGCGCCATTACGTCGTGGAGGCGGACGAGGATCTCGCGGGCGGATGCGGCAGCCGTTGGCATGGGCGCAGGGCTAGCAGGTCGGACCTTCGGGTGCCACGCAACAAAAGCCCACAATCACTAAAGCTAGCCGTCGAACAGACCGTCCTGGCTGCCCGCCGGCGGGTTCAGCCCCAGGTGCTTCCAGCCGCCGGGGTTGAGGCAGCGCCCGCGGGCGGTGCGGGCGACGAGGCCGAGTTGGATCAGGAAGGGCTCGATCACATCCTCGATCGTGTCGCGCGGCTCGGAGAGGCCGGCCGCGAGCGTCTCCACACCGACCGGGCCGCCGCGGTAGATGCCGGCGATCATGTGGAGGTAGCGCCGGTCCATCGCGTCGAGGCCGAGGCCGTCGACCTCCAGCCGGTTGAGCGCAGCGTCGGCGACCTTGGCGTTGACTTGCCGCTCGCCCGCCACATCGGCGAAGTCGCGCACCCGGCGGAGCAGGCGGCCGGCGATGCGCGGGGTGCCGCGGGCGCGGCGGGCGATCTCGTGCGCGCCATCGGAAGCGATGCCCAGGTGGAGGAGCCCGGCGGCGCGGGTGACGACGCTGGTCAGTTCCTCGACCGTGTAGAACTGGAGCCGCACCGGGATGCCGAAGCGGTCGCGCAGCGGCGTGGTGAGCAGGCCTTGCCGCGTCGTCGCGCCGATGAGGGTGAAGCGCGGCAGGTCGATGCGCACCGAGCGCGCCGACGGCCCCTCGCCGATCATCAGATCGAGCGCACGGTCCTCCATCGCCGGGTAGAGCACCTCTTCGACCGCGGGCTGGAGCCGGTGGATCTCGTCGATGAACAGGACGTCACCGTCCTCCAGGTTGGTGAGCAGGGCGGCGAGATCGCCCGACTTGGCGATCACCGGGCCGGAGGTGGCGCGGAACCCCACCCCCATCTCGCGCGCGACGATCTGCGCCAGCGTGGTCTTGCCGAGGCCGGGCGGGCCGAACAGCAGGACATGGTCGAGCGCCTCGCCGCGAGCGCGGGCGGCGGACACGAACACGCGCAGGTTCTCGCGTGCCGCTTTCTGACCAACGAACTCGTCGAGCGTCTTGGGGCGCAGCGCGGCGTCGACGTCCTCGGGACGGCGGGCGGCGGTGAAGAGGCGGTCGTCGGTCAACTCGACAAGGCCTCGATCAGCGCCTCCGGTGTGATCTCCGCCTGCTTGACGATTGCGCCGAGCGTACCTGTCTTGATTTCCCGGTGCATCGGCACCGAGCATCCCGCCGGTCCCTTGCGCATGATCACATGGCTTCGGGTTTGACGGACCTTGCTGAAGCCGAGACGTTGAAGAGCGGCAACCACATCCTTGCCCGAAACGACGGGCAGCTTAGGCATGCACGGGAACGTCGAACGATGTCACGACGGCCGCGCCCTTGAGTTTCATCGGGAACTCCTCGAGGTAGAGCTCGACGGCCTCCTTCAACATGGCCACGGCCTGCTCGATCGTTTCACCCTGGCTGGCCGTACCGGTCTCCGGATTATAGGCGACGTAACCCCCCTCTTCCGCGGGGGTAAGCACGGCGGTCATGTGCATCGGACTTCTCCTCGTCCTGTCTCCTACTTCGCCGCCTTGCGCAGCGCCAGCCGGACCAGCGCGTCGAGCGTCGCGCCCGCGCCCAGCTCCTCCTCCGCCGACGCTACCGCGGCGCTCGCTTCGGCGGGGCGGAAGCCGAGATTGAGGAGGGCGGAGACGGCGTCGGCGCCTGCTCCGCTCGGTATTGCCTGCACCGCAGCGGCTGGACCGAGGGCGATGCCACCGATCTTGTCCTTCAGCTCGCGGACGATGCGTTCGGCGAGCTTGGGGCCCACGCCGTTCGCGCGGGCGACGGTGGCCTTGTCCTGCGCCGCGACGGCGCGGGAGAGGTCGGCGGGATCGAGCGCGGAGAGGATCGCGAGCGCGACGCGGGCGCCGACGCCCTGCACGCCGGTCAAGAGCCGGAACCAGTCACGCTCGGCAGCATGGGCGAAGCCGACGAGGCGGATCGAGTCTTCCGAAACGAGCATCTCGGTGTGCAGGGTCGCCGCCTCGCCGACCGGCCCCAGCGCTGCCAGCGTGCGCGACGAGGCGCCGACGAGATAGCCGACCCCGCCGACGTCGATCACCGCATGGTCGGCACCGGTGGCTTCGAGCCGGCCTTTCAGGTGCGCGATCATGCTGTGCGGCGGACGGAAAGGCGAAGGACAGGCGGTTTCGCACCCGCCGCGCTGCCGATCTGCTGATGTGATGAGGGGGCGATCAGTCGGCGCGGCATGACCGCTACGCTAACGAGAATGAGCTTCTGTAGGGAAGCGAAATCAGGCGAGGCGCCCGCCGCTCAGCCCGGCCCAAATCGGCGATGGGCGCGGAGCAGCAGGATTGCGGAAAAGGCGACGAGTCCCACGATGCTCGTCCAGCCGAGCTGTCGCCCCATCCAAGGCGTGTGGTCGAACGCGTGCGGGACGAGGCTGCCGTACAGGTCGATGATCGTGCCCGGCCCGAACAGGACAAGTGCGACAATCTCTATCGCATGCAGGCCGCCTTGCCCGTGCGGCGCTTCTATGGCGATCCGCGGGCGCTCCGCCAGGTTGCTGACCACGGTGCGCACCGCGCCCGCGACGATGCGATTGTGGCGCGCGGCGGCGATGAGCGGGAGCAGCACCGAGAGCAGCGGCCAGGTCAGACCAGGCGTATGCGCGTCGGCGCTCTCCGCAGCATGGCGGAACAGGGGAACGCCGAGAATGAGCGCAAGCAGCGCAATCGCGACTGGGACCTGAAGCCAAATCGCCCAACGCAGCAGCCGAGCGGAAGGCGCTACCGTTGCGCGGAACCAGCGGCCGATGTCCTGCCATTCCGCTTCTGAAACCGTGACTGCCTGCAATGCGTCCACGCGGAACAAGCGGCTGCTCCCCGAGGTCTGCTCACACCGCTGCTGCAGGCGCGTCACCGCCAGTTTGTCGATCAGGAAAACGTCCATGACGCTCGCTAGCGCACCGGTCGTTAAGACGGTCTGAGCGGCGGCATGCCTGCGCCGCGTGCCGCCCGCGCGCTGGCGAGGTGGTGCGCGTGGCAGATCGCCACCGCGAGCGCGTCGGCGGCGTCGGCGCCGGCGATCGCCACCCCGGGGAGCAGGCGCGCGACCATCGCGTGGACCTGCGCCTTTTCGGCATTGCCGGTGCCGACCACCGCCTTCTTGACGAGGCGGGCGGCATATTCGCCGGGGTCGATCCCGGCACGGGCGAGGCTGAGCAGCGCAACGCCGCGAGCGTGGGCGAGCTTGAGGGTGGATTGCGGGTTGGTGTTGACGAACACTTCTTCCACCGCGGCGGCCTGGGGTGCGTGGTCGGCGAGCAGCGCTGCCAGCATCGTGTCGAGGTGCGCGAGGCGGTGGCCGAGCGGGGCGGCGCTGTCGGTCCTGAGGCGGCCGTTGGCGAGATGGCTCAGGCGGTTGCCCTCGGCGCGGATGACGCCCCAGCCGGTGGTGCCGAGGCCGGGGTCGAGGCCGAGGACGATCAGCCCAGCTTCTCCATCACCGCGTCCGAAACCTCGTAATTCCCCCACACCGTCTGCACGTCGTCGTCGTCGTCCAGCGTGTCGATCAGCTTGAACAGGGTCGCGGCGTCGCCTTCCTCGACCGCGACTGTCGTCTGCGGGCGCCAGGCAAGCTTGGCGCTTTCCGCCTCGCCGAGCACCGGCTCGAGCGCCTTGGCGACCTCGTGCAGGTCGCCCTGCGCGGTCCAGATCTCGTGGCCGTCGTCGGACGAGGTGACGTCCTCGGCGCCGGCTTCCAGTGCCGCCTCGAACACCGTGTCCGTGTCGCCCGCCTTTGCCGGGTAGGTGATCAGGCCGACGCGGTCGAAGGCATGGCTCACCGACCCGCTCGCGCCCAGGTTGCCGCCGTTCTTCGAGACCGCGGTGCGGACGTTGGTGGCGGGGCGGTTGCGATTGTCGGGCAGCGCCTCGATGATCAGCGACACGCCGCCCGGGCCGAAGCCCTCGTAGCGGATCTCCTCATAGGTCTCGGTATCGCCGCGAACCGCCTTGTCGATCGAGCGCTGGATGTTGTCCTTGGGCATCGACTGCGCCTTGGCGGCGTTGACCGCGGCGCGCAGGCGCGGGTTCATGTCGGGATCGGGCAGGCCCATCTTGGCCGCGACGGTGATCTCGCGGCTGAGCTTGGAGAACATGCCGGAGCGCTTCTTGTCCTGCGCGCCCTTGCGATGCATGATGTTCTTGAATTTGCTGTGGCCGGCCATCGTCTGCCTCGGTGATGATGGGCCGAGCCTTTAGGCGCGGGCGGCCCCCATCATCAAGCCCGGTGGGGGCAGTTGCGGGGGCGGCGCTTACCGGGCGTTAACCCTTGCCGGCGTAGACTCGCGTACATGAAGCACCTGCTCACCGTGGCTGCGCTGTTCGTCGCATTCGACCTGACGGTCCGGCATGGCGCGAGCATGCACGCGCTCGGCGCGGGCTTGAGCGCCTTCGGGCATGCGATCGGTGCCTGGGTCTACTACGGCGCCCCGACCTGATCAGCGCCGGGCGCGTGCCGCCTGGTCCATCGTCGGACGGTCGAAGGCCTGCTCCCGATAGGGACCGTTGCGGTCGACCCAGTGGAGGAAGAGGTGCGCCGACCAGCTGTTCGGGTTGGGCTCGAGCCGGCCATGGCGGTGGTGCGTACCCTGGTAGAGAACCCCGTCACCCGCCTGCATCGGCACCGAGCCGTAAGGCTGGCCCTCGAAATCGTCGGCGACGGTCGGCCGTGGCGTATCGACCCGCTCTGTCGCGACCGACAGCGCCCAGGGACGATCCTCGGCATAAGCGATGGTCAGCGACAGGCTGTGCTCACAGGCCAACCGGTCGGAGTGGACGCGGCAGACGTCGCCCTGCTGGTACAGACGGAAATAGGCGTAGGTGGGAAGCAGATTGCCGCCCGCCGCCTGCGCAATGCGGGGCGTGAGACCCCATAGGAAGCCGAGCATCGGCGGATATTGATAGGCGTAGATCTCGATCGCCGGGCGCCTGAGCAGCGCGCTCTGCTGGGCGAAGGCGGCAATCGGCTGCCCCGCGGCCTGCAGGTCCGCCTGCATCTGGCCGTAGAAGGCGTGGAGCACCTCGACCGGGAAAAGCTCGGGCAGCGCGAGATAGCCCTCACGGCGGTAGCGCTCGACGTCGTCGTCCATTCCTACCCTCCTCGGCGGCTCAGAGCATTCCGAGCGCCTGCATGTAGGTCTCCAGGATCGCTTCCTCCTCCTGGTACTCCTCGCGCTTCTTCTTGCGGATGGCCATGATCTTCTTCATCGCCTTGGCATCGTAGCCGCGGCCCTTGGCCTCCGCGAACACGTCCTTGATGTCGTCGGCGATGCCGCGCTTCTCCTCCTCCAGGCGCTCGGCGCGCTCGATCAGCAGGCGCAGCTCGTCCGCGGCGACCTTGCCGCCGCCCATGCCGTCTTCGCGCTCTTCGGCCATTCCGTCGTTCCCTTGAATGCGTCGCCGCGCCTCGGCGACGATTCGCGAGGGAGCGGCTGGTCAACCCCGTCAGGGTGCGGCGGGGCGTCTAGGCGCTGCCGCCCTCCGGCTCAACCCTGGGTCATTCGGGATTCGTCTCGACCTTGCCGTGGTGCATGACGAAGCCGACGTGCTCCAGCCGGGTCACGTCCGCCAACGGCGAGCCTGCCACGGCGATGAGGTCCGCGGTCTTGCCGGGCTGGACCGTGCCGATGTCGTCGCGGCCGAGCAGGTCGGCGGCGCCGACGGTGGCGGCGCGGATCGCCTGGGCGGGAGACATGCCGGCCTGGACCATCAGCGCGAACTCGCGCGCGTTCTCGCCGTGCTTCGAGACGCCGGTGTCGGTGCCGAAGGCGATCTTCACCCCCGCCGCGATCGCGCGCCTGTGGCTCGCCATCGCCGCGGCGGCGGCGGATTCGGCCTTGGGGATGCTGGCAGGCGGCAGCGCGCCGCTGCGCGCCTGCTGGAGCGCGGTCACCGGCGCGATCATCGTCGGGACGAGATACGCGCCATGGCTCTTGAACAGGCGGATCGCCTCGTCATCGAGGAACGAGCCGTGCTCGATCGAATCGACGCCGGCGATCAGCGCGGCCTTGGTGCCTTCCGCGGCGTGGCTGTGCGCGGCGACCTTGCGGCCGAGCGAGTGCGCGGTGTCGACGATCGCCTTCATCTCCTCGGGCGTCATCGCGCGGCCGAGCCCGCCGGAGACGTTGGAAAGCACGCCGCCGGTCGCGGCGAACTTGATGACCTTCGCGCCCAGACCGACCTGGCGGCGCACCGCGCGGCGGCAGTCGTCGGGGCTGTCGCAGAGGTTGCCGACATCGTCGTGGATCGCCGCCTCGAAATAGTCCGAGGTGCCGTTGCGCCCGTCGCCGTGGCCGCCGGTGACCGAGATCATCTGCCCGGCGTTGGTGATGCTCGGCCCCTCGACCAGCCCCTGATCGATCGCGTCGCGCAGCGCGCGGATCATGTGCTCGTCGCCGCCGAGGTCGCGGACGCTGGTGAAGCCCGCGAGCAGGGTCGCGCGGGCATTGGCGACGCCCTGGAGCAGGTCGTCCTCGCGGTCGCGCTCGGCAGCACCCAGCCGTGCGCGCAACGGGTCGCCGCCGATGCCGAGAAGGTGGACGTGCATGTCGACCAAGCCGGGAAGGACGAAACGGTCCTTGAGGTCGACGACCCTGGCGCCCGCGGGCGGGGTTGAATAGCCGTCGCGGACCTCCGTCACCTTGTCTCCGGTGACGACGATCGTGCTCGCCCCGCGCGGCGGCTCGCCGGGTTTGTCGAGCAGCGCGCCGGCGTGGATGTAGGTGACCGTCTGCGCAGCCGCGGGTGCGGCGACGGTCAGCAGCAGGGCGGCAAGGAGAGTACGGATCATGCGTGGACCTCTGCATTTTTGGCCACGCTCTCGGCCATAAGGCGGAGCTGCTCGGGGGTGGCTTCGGTTTGGTGCCGCGCCTTCCATTCGGCATAGGGCATGCCGTAGATCGCCTCGCGCGCTTCGTCCTTCGGCAGCCCGCCGGCCTCGGCGGTCCAGTCGGACAGGCAGTTGCGGCAAAAGCCGGCGAGCCCCATCAGGTCGATGTTCTCGGCGTCGGTCCGGTGGCGCAGGTGGCGGACGAGGCGCCGGAACGCTGCCGCGGCGGTGGCGTCGTCCAGGCTGTCGAGCGGGTCCATTCGTATGCCTCGCGGTTGATCCGACTGCGATAGCGGCTACACGGGCGGGCGCAACAGGCAGGCAGGACGCGGACATGATCAAGCCCATCGGCCCGCGCGCGCGCAAGGTCCGCGTCCTCGCGACGCTGGGGCCCGCGAGCAACACGCCCGAGATGATCGCGGCGCTGTTCCGGGCGGGCGCTGATGCCTTCCGGGTCAACATGAGCCACGGCGACCAGGCGTCGAAGGTCGCGGTGATCCAGGCGATCCGCGCGCTGGAGAAGAAGTTCGGGCGGCCCTCGACGATCCTCGCCGACCTGCAGGGACCCAAGCTCAGGGTCGGCAAGTTCGACGGCGGACGCACCGAGCTGGTGACAGGGAGCCGCTTCGTGCTCGACCGCTCGGCCGAGCCGGGGGATGCGACCCGCGTCGAGCTGCCGCACCGCGAGATCTTCGAGGCGATCGAGCCCGGCGCGCGGCTGCTGCTCGACGACGGCAAGCTGGTGCTGCGCGTGGTCGAGCATGAGGCCGATCGGATCGTCACCAATGTCGAGGTCGGCGGGCCGCTCAGCAACAACAAGGGGCTCAACGTCCCCGACGTGGTAGTGCCGATGGCGGCGCTGACCGACAAGGATCGCAGCGACTTGTCCTTTGCGGTCGAGCAGGGGGTGGATTGGATCGCGCTCTCCTTCGTCCAGAGGCCGGAGGATCTGGCGGAAGCCCGCAAGCTGATCGGCGGCAAGGCGGCGCTGCTCGCCAAGGTCGAGAAACCCGCGGCGATCGACCGGCTGGAGGAGATCGTCGAGGCGTGCGACGGGGTGATGGTCGCGCGCGGCGACCTCGGTGTCGAGCTGCCGCCGCAGGCGGTGCCGCCCTTGCAGAAGCGCATCGTCGAGGTCGCGCGGCGGCTGGGGCGGCCGGTGGTGGTGGCGACGCAGATGCTCGAATCGATGATCGTCTCGCCCACGCCGA
>CAXTNG010000091.1:0-3219 GCA_964245475.1 uncultured Sphingomonas sp.
TCCCCAGGCTCATGGCGAGCGTTATAGGTCGGGCGTTACCATCCAGCCAATGCAGGGTCCGGCGCCACCAGTAGGCGCCGCCGCGGCGGAACACGTTCTGGACGTCGGGCACGGGCACTCACCACAGTCACTTGCTACAGCGACCTGTGACAGTGCCGGCCCAGCTAAGCGTCTCAAGCTTAGGATTGGCGGATTTCCGCCAATCCTAAGCTTGAGATCGGGCAAGTTGGCTGGGGCGGCAGGATTCGAACCTGCGAATGACGGCATCAAAAGCCGTTGCCTTACCGCTTGGCGACGCCCCATCGGCCGGTGAGCGCGGGCCTATAGCGGGCGACCCCGGGGGAGGAAAGCCCGAAGCCGTCAGGCGACGCGATGCACCCAGCCATGCGGGTCGGGCGCGCGGCCGCGCTGGATGGCGGTGAGCGCCTCCAGAAAGCGCTGCGTCGTCTGGCCCATCGCGCCGCTGCCGATCGCGAACTGATAGTCCGGCCCCGACACCTTGCCGATCGGCGTCACCACCGCCGCGGTGCCGCAGGCGAAGCTCTCCACCAGGCGGCCGCTTTCCGCATCGGCGCGCCAGTTCTCCAGCGCATAGGGCTCCTCCTCGACTCGCAGCCCCTCGGCGCGGGCGAGCGTGAGGATGGAGTCGCGGGTGATGCCGGGAAGGATCGTGCCGGTCAGCGGCGGCGTCCTGAGCGTGCCGTCGTCGAACACGAAGAAGATGTTCATGCCGCCCAACTCCTCGATCCAGCGGCGCTCGGCCGCGGCGAGGAACACGACCTGGTCGCAGCCGCGCCGGATCGCCTCCATCTGCGCCACGAGGCTGGTCGCGTAATTGCCGCCGCACTTGGCCGCGCCCGTCCCGCCGGGTGCCGCACGGGTGTAGTCGTGACTGACCCACAGCGACACAGTCTTGGCGCCGCCCTTCCAATAGGAGCCGACCGAGGTCGCCAGCACCATGTAGAGATACTCGCCCGCCGGCCGCACGCCGAGGAAGGCCTCGCTCGCAACCATGAACGGCCGGAGATAGAGCGCGGCGCCTTCCTGGGTCGGGATCCAGTCGGCATCGGCCCTGACCAGCGCCTCCAGCGAGCCGACGAACAGCTCGTCGGGCAATTCCGGCATCGCCAGCCGCTGGGCCGATCTGCGGAAGCGGGCGGCGTTCTCGTACGGCCGGAACAGCGCGATGCTGCCGTCGTCGTGCCGATAGGCCTTGAGCCCCTCGAAAATTTCCTGCGCATAGTGAAGCACGGAAGACGCCGGGTCCACCGTGAGCGGCTGGCGCGCGTGGACCTTGGCATCATGCCAGCCCTTCGCATCGGAGAAATGCACGGTCGCCATATGGTCGGTGAAGATGCGGCCGAAGCCCGGGTCGATCAGCCGCTCGGCGCGCTCAGCGGCAGCGACCCGGGCGGCGCTGGGCTCGAAGGCGAAGGGGGCGTCGGCGCGTGCCATGGAGCGATCTCATGAAAAGGCGGGTTGCGGCGGGGTAGGACCGATGGCTAGACGGGTCAACATGGCTGCCTCAGCATCGTCCGCGTCCCCCCTCTTCCTGCGCGAGCCCGAGCTGCGCAAGGGAATGGAGCTGCTCTATTTCGGCAACAGCCACATCACCCGGTCGATCGATCGCGGACTGGCCGAGCAGGGACTGGGCCGCGCGCATCACCGCGCGCTATACTTCATCGCACGCAAGCCCGGGCTAACGGTGAGCGACCTGCTTGGGCTGCTGGCGATCACCAAGCAGTCGCTCGGGCGGGTGCTGAACGAGCTGATCGAGCGCGACCTGGTCGAAGTCCGCCCCGGCGAGCGCGACCGCCGCCAGCGGCTGCTGAGGCTGACGGCGTCGGGGGCGGAGCTGGAGGCGCGGCTGTTCGATGCGCTGCGCGAGAAGCTGTCCGCGGCCTATGCGCGCGCCGGCCAGCAGGCGGTGGGCGGTTTCTGGGCGGTGCTGGAGGGGCTGATTCCGGAGGATGAGCGCAAGCGGCTGGAAACGTTGGGGGCGTGACGCGCGAGCGGTCGCGAAGTTGACACCAACTTGACACTATGCGCGTCCATCGACCGCGGGGGTCTGCGACCGCGAAGTTGACACCGGGTTGACACTATGCGCGTTCTTCGACGGCAGGGTTCGACCCGCAAAGTTGACGCTGGGTTAACACCCAAATGCAGTCGCTCGCGGCCTTGCCGACGTTGGACAGAGGCTGACGCTGATCGAGAGTTCGACATGCGCGGCAGCATGCACGGAAGCAGGCCTGTAGGACAGAGCCGAGATAAGCGCCGTCAGCCAGGGCTTGTTCGGCGGAAATCCCGCTCTGACGAGGAGGTCAGCAGCGCCTCCAAGCCCACCGTCACCCCGGACTTGTTCCGGGGTCCAGCCATCCGCGAGTGACGCGGCAAGAGGCTCAAGCGAGATCGCTTGCCGAACCCTGGACCCCGGGACAAGCCCGGGGTGACGGAGTACTTGGCTGAGCCAGACAATTGCCGAACAAGGCCGGGGTGACGGAGGCTTTGTGGATCAGCGCGCCGCCGCGGCCAGTTCGGCGTTGCGGCGGGCGGCGGCGGCGAGCGTTTCGGTGAGCAGGCGCACCAGCGCGCCGTCGCGGTCGAGGACGTCGAGACCCTCGCGGGTGGTGCCGCCAGGGCTGGCGACGCGGTCGGCGAGTGTCGCGGGCGGTGTGTCGGCGGTGGCGGCCAGCTCGGCGGAGCCGTGGAGCGTTGCCAGCGCCAGGCGCATCGCCTGGTCCGCCGGCAGGCCGAGCGCGACGCCCGCGGCGGCTAGCGCGTCGGCGAAACGGAACACGAAGCCGGGTCCGGAGCCGGCGAGCGCAGTCCCCGCATCGAACAGGGACTCGTCGGCGATCCACTCGACGTGGCCGAGCGGTGTTGCCAGCGCCTCCGCGGCGGCCCGGACATCGGAGTCTGACTTGGCCGTGTAAAGCGTGGTCACGCTTTTGCCGATCGCGACCGGCAGGTTGGGCATGGCGCGGACGATCGCGCGGGCGGGGATGCGCTGTGCCAGTGCAGCGACCTCGACCCCGGCGAGAATGGAGACGAGCAGCGCCGGGTTCGTGCCGGCCAGCACCGGCGCCACGGCGCCGAGCAGCTGGGGCTTGATCGCGAGGACGATCGTCTCAGGGAGGGTGTCGGCGGAGTGTGCCTCTGCCACGACGCGGACTCCGTCCGGCACCTGCGACGCGCCGGGGTCGATCACGGTGATGCTCG
>CAXTNG010000091.1:3229-10850 GCA_964245475.1 uncultured Sphingomonas sp.
TGATGCTCGCCGGATCTACGCCGCTGGCGACCCAGCGGCGGAGCATCGCGCCGCCCATGTTGCCGCAGCCGACCAGCC
The DNA here is from genome assembly GCA_964245475.1 of uncultured Sphingomonas sp. GTDB lineage: Bacteria > Pseudomonadota > Alphaproteobacteria > Sphingomonadales > Sphingomonadaceae > Sphingomonas. The sequence continues at coordinate 3,308 of CAXTNG010000091.1, forward strand.
ACAGGGGCCCGGCCGTGCTCACGCTTCCCCGTGCGTCTCGATCAGCGCGGCGGCGAGCGCCTCCTTGGGGCTCTTGCCGCCCCACAGCACGAACTGGAACACCGGGTAGAAGCGCTCGCATTCCTCGATCGCGCTCTCGACGAGCAGCTCGGTCGCGGCGAGCGAGAGGGTGCCCTCTTCCGCCCCGTCGACGATCGCGGCGTGACGGTAAAGCAGGATGCCGCTCGATGACCAGAGCTCGAAATGGCCCACCCAGAGCTGCTCGTTGACCAGCCCGATCGCCTCGTAGACGCTCGTCCGCCGGTCGTCGGTGACCTTGATGTCGGGAAAGGCGAGGAACTGGAGGACGCTGTCGTCCTCACGCCACAGCGCGCGCAGCTCGTAGGTCGTCCAGCTGCCTTTTACCGTCGCGACGACCTCGTCGTCATGGCGCTCGTGGTCCCAGCCGTGCGCGGTGTAATAGGCCTCGAGCATGTCGATCGGCGCTGCGGCGTCGCCGTCATGGTCGGGTTGGTCGAGCATGGTCATGCGCGCTTTTCCCGCAGATGCGCGCGGCGGGCAAGTGGGTAGGTCAGGCAGCCGGCACCTGAGCTGCGGCGCTTTTCTCCAGCGCCTCCAGGCGGGCGCGGAGCACATCGGCCTCGTCCCGCGCCGCGGCGGCCATCGCCTTGACCGCCTCGAACTCGTCGCGGCTGACGAAATCGAGCCCGCCGATCCATTCGCGGGCGCGGGCGCGGGCGCTCCCCTCCGCCTCGCGGCCGAGACCGGCGATCGTGCCGGCGGCGCCGTTCAATACCTTGGCGATGTCGTCGAACAGGCGGTTCTCGGTCTGCATCAAAGCCTCGTATCCAGAGGGGGCGGGTCTCCCCTTCCCCTTTCGCCCTGAGCGAAGTCGAAAGGCACTCCCAGGTGCTTCGACTGCGTTCAGCACGAACGGGGTGAGGAGCAATCCCGTCCCGAGTCTGTCACAGCATCTGGGACGTGCGCGCGGCGGGCACAAGGGTTTCGGCGTCGGGGTTGAGCTGGCCGATCCGCCAGTTGAGCACGCCCGCGAAGCTGATCCAGACGAGATAGGGCACCATCAGCCACGCAGCGACCCACCGGATCGGCGCGAAGGCGAAGGTGGTGGCGATCGCCAGCAGCAGCATCGCGGCGATGATCGCGGTCGAGGCGTCGACCTGGTGCATGCCGAAGAACACCGGGCTCCACGCGAGGTTGAGCGCGAATTGCGCGGCGAACAGCGTAAGCGCGATGCCCCTGCCCTTTGCGCCGCGCGCGTGCAGGATGTGGGCGAGTGCCAGCCCGAGCAGGATGTAGAGCGTCGTCCAGGCGATCGGGAACACCCAGCCGGGCGGGTTGAGGTCTGGCTTGGCCAGCGCCTGGTACCACGGGTTGTTGTCGCCGGTGGGTACCGTGCTGCCGGAGGCAAAGCCGAGCAGCAGGATCAGCGGCACGGTGACCATTGCCCAGCGCAAGAAGGACATCCTCAGCTGCCCCCGGGAAGCGATGCCGCCCACGTCGTCTCCTTACCACCCTCGCGCAGCCTGACGCTTGCCGCATGGCGCACGCGACGTAAACCATGTCGAACGGCGCATCGTTCCGGCAAGTGACCCGTTCCTGAACGGATGTTCAGCCGAGATGCGCGGCGATGAGGAACTCGACATTGCCCTCGGGCCCGGTGATCGGGCTCTCGATCACGCCCTCGACCTGCCAGCCAATGCCGGTGAGCCAGTCGGCGACTTCGGCGCAGACGCGCGCGTGGACGGCAGGGTCGCGGACGACGCCGCCCTTGCCGACTTCGTCGCGGCCGGCTTCGAATTGCGGCTTGATGAGCGCGAGGAGGCGGGCGCCGGGTTTTGCGAAGGACAGCGGCCGTTCGAGGACTTTGGCCAGGCCGATGAAGCTGGCATCGCAAACGATAAGGTCGATCGGCTCCGGGATATGGTTGGAGGTGAGGATGCGCGCACTGGTCTGCTCGTGGACGATCACGCGGGGGTCCTGGCGGAGCTTCCAGGCGAGCTGGTTGGTGCCGCTGTCGACCGCGTAGACGCGCGCGGCGCCGCTGGTCAGCAAGACGTCGGTGAAGCCGCCGGTCGACGAGCCGACGTCGATCGCCACCGCGCCAGAGACGTCCCACCCGAAATGGGCCAGCGCATGGGCGAGCTTGATGCCGCCGCGCGAGACCCAGGGGTGGTCGCGGCCTTTGACGTCCAGCTGGATATCTGGAGCAAGCGCTTGCCCCGGCTTGTCGACCTTGCGCCCGCCGGCGAAGACCAGCCCCGCCATGATCAGCCCCTGCGCGCGCGTTCGCGACTCGGCGAGGCCGCGGTCGACGAGCAGCTGGTCGGCGCGGAGCTTGGCCATCGCTGTCATATCGGGCGGGTTTCGGATCGTCGCAAGCAGGCTTCGACCTGGCGCAGCGCCATTGCCTATCGGCTGAGTGGGAATAGCTTTGCGGGTGGGGGGCGTGACCGTTCGGCGTGCCCTAGAGCGCCGGATCGTCACGTCCCTCGCCATCAGCGGAGGAGCAAGGCCATGGGTTCGTTCGCACCTTGGGAGGGCGTGTCGCCCACCGTTCTGACCGTTCCCGGGCTCGGCGGCTCGGGTCCGTCGCACTGGCAGACCCTGTGGGAGCAGGCGCGGCCGGACACCGTGCGCGTCGAACTCGGCATGTGGAACACGCCCCACCGCAATGCCTGGGTGACGCGGCTCGACGAGGCGATCCGGCGGGCGGAGGCGCCGGTGGTGCTGGCCGCGCACAGCCTCGGCTGCCTGGCGGTGGCGTGGTGGGCGCAGCTCTCGCCGCAGCCTTACGGATGGCCGGTGGCAGGGGCGCTGCTGGTGGCGCCGGCGGATGCCGACCGCTCGGGCGTTCAAGCGGAGCTCAAGGCCTTCGCCCCGACGCCGCGGATATCCCTGCCCTTCCCGTCGATCGTGGTGGCGTCGAGCGACGACCCCTGGGTGTCGATCGAGCGAGCGCATTCGATGGCGGCGGACTGGGGCAGCCTGTTCGTCGACGCGGGCCCGCAGGGTCACCTCAATGCAGCGAGCGGGATCGGCTGGTGGCAGGAGGGACAGGCGCTACTCGACCGCGTCCTGCTCGCGAGCTGCGACCGCGCGGGCCATGTGCGGGCGCCCGGCGACGCTCGCGCGATCCTGGCGGTCAACGCGACCGACGCGGCGCAGGCGCATTATCTGGGCGGGTAGATCACGCGAAGGGATTTACGATGCGCAGCCGTCCGTCGATGGTCAGTCCTGCCTGCATGTCTTCGGAATAGATCGTGCCACAGCCGAGCGAGAGCGCGGCGGCGGCAAGCAGCGAATCCCACCATTGCATCCGGTAACGATCGGCCAATCGCCGGGCGTCCCGGTGCATCGCTTCGGTGAGCGGATGGACATCCAGCAGCGGCGTCAGTCGGTCGAGCAGATCGTTGATCTCGGGCCATGTCCGTTTGAACTTCTTGAGCGAGACGTTGGTGATGTCGTTGAGCACCTGGACGCTGACGGTCAGCTCGCGAGCGAGCAGCTGTTCGGCACGATCGGCTTTGCCGGCATCTGCAGAGGTAAGATAAAGAAGGACGTTGCTGTCGACGAACTCACCTGCCATTCGCTTCGTCCCGATCGAAAACAAAATCGGGCGGCATCCAACCACGGAAAGCACGCAATTTTGCGACTGCCTCCTGCCGCCGCTGCCGTTCGCTGATCACGGCGACCTGCCCATTGTCGAGCGCGCAAAGGTCGACACTGTCGCCCTCCTTCAACTCGAGCGCGCGAACCACATCGGCAGGGATGCGGATAGCCAGGCTGTTACCCCATTTTGCGATCTGCACGGCACACTCCTGATCTACAGGCAGGCCATGTATATCAACGCCGATACTACGACAAGGATCAGGCCCGCGCTTCGGCCACTCCCGTCGAATTGTGCCTCAAGGCGGTTAGCACCATGTCGACGATCGCATCCGCGTCGAGCCCGGCAGCCGCATATTGCAGCTCGGGCTTGTCCTGATCCTGGAACCTGTCCGGCAGGCGCATGGTGCGGAGCTTGAGGCCGGCGTCGGTCAGGCCTTCATCGCTCGCCATCGTCAGGACGTGGGCGCCGAGGCCGCCGACCGAGCCTTCCTCGATCGTCACCGCCACTTCATGGGTGGTCAGCAGACGGCGGATCAGCGCGGTGTCGAGCGGCTTGGCGAAGCGGAGGTCGGCGACGGTGGTCGACAGGCCCTTCGCCTCCAGCGCCTCGGCGGCTTTCAGCGCCTCGGCTAGGCGGGTGCCGAGCGAGAGGATGGCGACGGTCTTGCCCTCGCGGACGATGCGGCCCTTGCCGATCTCCAGGCGCTCGGGCGTGCCGGGCAGCGCGATGCCGGTGCCGTTGCCGCGGGGGTAACGCACCGCGATCGGGCCGGTGTCGTGGAGCACCGCGGTGTGGGTCATGTGGACCAGCTCCGCCTCGTCGGCGGCCGCCATCACGACCATGTTGGGGAGCGTCGCCAGGTAGGTGACGTCGAACGAGCCGGCATGGGTCGCCCCGTCCGCGCCGACCAGACCGGCGCGGTCGATGGCAAAGCGGACAGGCAAATTCTGGATGCAGACGTCGTGGACGACCTGGTCGTAGGCGCGCTGCAGGAAGGTGGAATAGATCGCGCAGAACGGCCGCATGCCCTGCGCGGCGAGGCCGGCGGCGAAGGTGACGGCGTGCTGCTCGGCGATGCCGACGTCGAAGAAGCGGTCGGGGTGCGCCTTGGCGAACTTGTCGAGACCGGTACCCGAGGGCATGGCGGCGGTGATCGCGACGATCCGGTCGTCCGTCTCGGCCTCGCGGGTCAGGGCTTCGCCGAAGACGTTCTGGTATTGCGGCGGGCCGGGGGGCGCCTTGGCCTGGGTGCCGGTGATGACGTCGAACTTCTGGACGCCGTGATATTTGTCGGCGCTCGCCTCCGCCGGCGCGTAGCCCTTGCCCTTCTTGGTGACGACATGGACGAGGATCGGACCCTCGTCGGCGTCGCGGACGTTTTCCAGCACCGGAATGAGGTGGTCGAGATTGTGCCCGTCGATCGGGCCGACATAGTAGAAGCCCAGTTCCTCGAAGAGCGTGCCGCCCATGGTCATGCCGCGGGCGAACTCGTCGGTCTTGCGCGCGGCGTGGTGGAAGGGGCGCGGCAGCTTGCGTGCGAAGCGCTTGAGCAGCTCGCGCAGACTGAGGAACTCGCGGCTCGAGACGATGCGCGAGAGATAGGCCGACAGCCCACCCACCGGCGGCGCGATCGACATGTCGTTGTCGTTGAGGATGACGACCAGCCGGTTCCCCGCGGCTTCGGCGTTGTTCATCGCCTCGTACGCCATGCCCGCGGACATCGCACCGTCGCCGATCACCGCAATCGCCTTGCCGGGCCGGCCCGACAGCTTGTTGGCGATCGCGAAGCCCAAAGCCGCCGAGACCGACGTCGACGAATGCGCCGCGCCGAACGGGTCGTACTCGCTCTCGCTCCGCTTGGTGAAACCGCTGAGCCCCCCGCCCTGCCGGAGCGTGCGGATGCGGTCGCGGCGGTCTGTCAGGATCTTGTGCGGGTAACATTGGTGGCCGACGTCCCAGATCAGACGGTCATCGGGGGTGTCGAAGACATAGTGGATCGCAACGGTCAACTCGCCCACGCCCAGGCCCGAGCCGAGGTGCCCGCCGGTGGTGCCGACCGCGGAGATCGTCTCCGCACGCAGCTCGTCGGCGAGCTGGCGCAGCTGCTCGGGGGCGAGTCGGCGCAGGTCGGCGGGGATGCGCACGGTGTCGAGCAGCGGGGTGGACGGCAGGTCGGTCATCGGGCCGTATCTAGCGATACCGAATGGGAGTGTCGATTGCATGCGGCAAGCCTTGACCGAAGCCGCACGCTGGCTGCACGACCCGTGCATGCCGACCTTCCGCTGGGCGACCGAGGACGACCTGCCTGCCGTCGAGGCGCTGATGGCGCGCGCCATCGACGCGCTGCAGAACGACGTGCTCACTCCCGCGCAGGTGGCGGCAAGCCGGCTGGTGATGGGGCTAGACCGGCGGCTGGTCGATGACGGGACCTATCTGCTCGCCGAGGAGGACCGCAGGCTGGTCGGCTGCGGCGGGTGGAGCCGGCGGGCGACGCTGTTCGGCGGCGATGACGGAGTCGTGCCGCGCGAGCCGCGCTTCCTCGACCCGGCGGCCGAGCCCGCACGTATCCGGGCGATGTACACCGATCCGGCGCATGTCCGGCGCGGCATCGGACGGGACATCCTGCTCCGCTGCGAGGCTGCGGCGCGCGAGGCGGGGTTCGCGCGGGCCGAGCTGATGGCGACGCTCGCGGGTCTGCCGCTGTACCGCGCCTGCGGATACGAGCCGATCGAGGAGATCGAGGCGGACGCGGGCGGCATCGCCGTGCCGCTGGTGCGGATGGGGCGGCGGATCGGCTAACCGACGCTGCTTGACCGAATGGATGTTCGTCAGTCTCGCGCAGCTTACCCAAGGCACGCGTGGTTGCAACGTCTGCGCAACGACCGGTCCGCCGCTCGCGCATTAACCAGTTTTCAATCCAAAGGTCTGAAGAAGCGAGCTGTCGTTCGTTAACCACTTTCATTCAAGAAGCTGCGGTGGCCGGCCAGCCGACCGCACACGAGAAGGGGCCTGCCATGAACCCGACCGAACGCCTGATGCTGGATGCGCTGAAGCGCGGGCGCGACAAGTTCGGTGTGGTCGCCGTCAAGGCGGAGTTCGAAGCGGAGGGTACGCGCCCTGATGAGTTCCTGCGGCTGCTCGAACTCGCGCGGCGTGCCGACCTGAAGGTCGCGCTGAAGATAGGCGGGTGCGAGGCGGTGTCGGATCTTCTCGCGTCGCTGGTCTACGGGGTCGACTATATCATCGCACCGATGGTCGAGACGCCCTACGCGCTGTCCAAGTTCGTCGACGCCAAGCTCAAGACGCACGGCCCCCATGCGCGGGACACCTCCTTCCTGTTCAACCTGGAAACCCAGACGACGCTGGAGAACCTGCCCGCGATGCTGCCGCTGGCAAAATCGGGCACCGACGGGATCGTGTTCGGACGGGTGGACTTCACCCTATCGCGCGGCCGGCCGCGCACCGCGGTCAACGACCCGTCGATCACCGAAGCGGTGCTCACGGTGGCGCGCGCATGTGCGGACAAGAACCTGGAACTCGTCGTCGGCGGTTCGGTCTCGACCGACTCGATCGGCGCGCTGCGCCAGATGGAGGCGGTGCGGCTTGACCGGTTCGAGACGCGCAAGGTGATCTTCGACGGCCGCGCGGCACGCCGCGACTGGATCGCTCAGGGCATTCAGAACGCGGTGCAGTTCGAGCTGCTGTGGCTCAAGAACAAGCGCGACTATTACGGCCGCATCGCCGAGGAAGATGCGGCGCGGATCGACATGATGGAGCGGCGCAGCGCCGGCACCGCGCAGCGCGTCGGCCTGGTCGCCTGACCGGATCGGGCGGGAGCGCACGGGCATGGCGCCTCGCCTGCTGTTGTTCGGGGCGACCGGCGACCTGGCGCAGCGGATGCTGCTGCCGTCG
>CAXTNG010000092.1:0-10807 GCA_964245475.1 uncultured Sphingomonas sp.
GACATAGGCCATCGCGATCGGCGCGCCGACGCTGGGCGCAAAGCCGCCGCTGGTGACCCGGCCGACGAGCGCATCGCCCTCCCCGATCACGCTCGCGCCCTCGCGCACCGGTTGCTTGCCATCGACCAGGATACCGACACGCTTGCTCTCAGGCCCGGCGCTGCGCTCGGCGAGAATACGATCGGCGCCGGCGAAGTCGGCCGCCTCGCGCCGCCGCTTGGACAAAGCGAAGCCCAGATCGGCGGCGGCCGGCGTCGTCTCCGGATCGAGGTCGTGCCCGTAAAGCGGCAGTCCCGCCTCAAGCCGCAGCGAATCGCGCGCGCCCAAGCCGATCGGCTTGACTTCGGGCAGCTCCAGCAACGCATCGGCGAACCCGGCCGCCGCTTCGGCGGCAAGCGAAATCTCGAACCCGTCCTCGCCGGTGTAGCCGGAGCGACTGACCCACAGCGGGGTGCCGTTCCAGTCGAATGCGTCCGCACGCATGAAGGTGAGCGCCTCGACCCCCGGCACCAGCCGCCGGAGCGCGGTCACCGCCTCGGGCCCCTGCAACGCGAGCAGCGCCTGCTCATCGAGCAGGTTCATCGTGACCTCGTCGGGCAGCGCATCGAGCAGATAGCCGATGTCGTCGTACTTGGTCGCGCCGTTGACGACCATGTAAAGCCCGTCGCTCCGTCTCGTGACCATCAGGTCATCGAGGATGCCGCCGTCTTCGGCGAGCAGCAGCGAGTAGCGCATCCGCCCCTCGCCCAAACCCGCGACATCGCCCGGCAGCACCCTTTCCAGCGCCTCGGCCGCGCCGTCTCCGGTGAACACCAGCTGCCCCATGTGGCTGACGTCGAACAGCCCGGCATGCGCGCGCACCCAAAGATGCTCGCCCATGATGCCTTCATACTGGACTGGCATGTGATAGCCGGCGAACTCAACCATCCGCCCGCCACGCGCGCGATGCCAGGCGTCGAGCGGCAGTGTCTGCGTCTCGTCGACGACCTCGTCGTCAGCCAGCATCTCGGTTTTGCCCACGGGCCAAGCCTCCAGAGGTTCGCGACGAACCCGCCAAGGCCGCCGTTTGATCCGAACCCCCTCTGTCACTTGAACCTGAGAGCTTTCCCCCGGGTCTCGGCCCGGAGTTACCCCTTCGGTGGCCCTCGCTTTCGCGAGGACGCTTTCCAGAGTGCCTGCAGCGCGCGGTCCCGTTTGCCTGAGAGATTCCGGGGCGGTTGCTCCTTCGGCGGCCCCTCGACCCTCACGGACCGGGGACTCTCTCCCGCACGCTGCCATGACGGTCTCCCGCCATCGACTTGGGCGGTGTGGCGGGCCGGAGCGCCCGAGTCAATCGCCGCAGCGCAGCAGATCAGCGCGTCGCGTTGTACCTGAGCTGCGCGTCGGTGAGCTGGAAGCCGACCAGCGCCTCGAAAGTCGCGCGGAGCACCGCGGCGCGCACTTCGGGCTTGGTCAGCGGGTCGGTCGCGGCGTCGTCGTCGCCGGCCTTGCGCTTGCGGGTGATCTGCTCGCGCACCTCGTCGGGCAAGGTCGCCGCCGCCCGATTGACATAGCCGATGGCCTGTCCGGTCGTCGACGCGCGCGTCTGGCCGGCGTCGAAGTGAAGCGTCACCTGCCCCACCCGTTTCGCCTGCACATTGGTGCCGCCGCGGACCATGGTGATGAAATAGGGCAGCGTCACATCGCGCGGTTCCTCCGCCCGCGTCCGCGTGCCCCGCACCTCGAAGGTGATCGTGGTGCCGATCGGGTCGACCTGATCGGCACAGACCCCGCGCACGTTGGTCATCGACGCGACGACGTCGATCGCAGTGTCCTCGGTGCTCGTCGGCGAGGAGAAAAGGGTGATGTCGCCGGTTCCCGCCGGCAGGCCGACCATCGGGCAGGCCGAGCGCACCGCGGTGATCCCGCCCGTCTCGTCGATCTCGCCCTTGTGAGCGCAACCGGCGGCGAGGGCGAGGAGAGGCAGAGCGAGCAGAGAGGCTTTCACGAGACGCATGACCTTCGGACAGGAGACCCGGCGCGCCATAACCGCCTTTGCCACGCGGGAGCAATCGCGTAAGGCTCGGCGCCGTGACCGAAGCCTTCCCAAAGCCCGTCCTCGAATTGCTGATCGCCGCTCCCCGCGGCTTCTGCGCGGGCGTCGATCGCGCGATCCGCATCGTCGAGCTGGCGATCGAGAAGCACGGGGCGCCCGTCTACGTCCGTCACGAGATCGTCCATAACAAGTTCGTCGTCGACTCGCTCAGGGCCAAGGGCGCGGTGTTCGTCGAGGAGTTGGACGAGGTGCCCGACGGCGCGCCGGTCGTCTTCTCGGCGCACGGCGTGCCCAAGTCGGTGCCTGCTGCTGCGCAGAACCGCGGCCTCGCCTATCTCGACGCGACCTGCCCCCTGGTGTCGAAGGTCCACCGCGAGGCGGAACGGCTGGTCGCGGCCGGGCGGCACATCCTCTTCATCGGCCACGCCGGCCACCCGGAGGTGATCGGCACCTTCGGCCAGGTGCCCGAAGGATCGATCTCGCTGATCGAGGACGTCGCCGGCGCCGAGGCGTTCACGCCTGCGGACACGACGAACCTGGCCTTCCTGACCCAGACCACGCTATCAGTCGACGACACCGCCGCGGTGGTCGCGACGCTCAACCGCCGCTTCCCGCTGATCCGCGCGCCTCGCGGGGAGGACATCTGCTATGCGACCTCGAACCGCCAGGCGGCGGTGAAGGCGATCGCCGCGTCGGTCGACGCGGTGCTGGTGATCGGTGCGCCCAATTCTTCCAACTCGCTGCGGCTGGTCGAGGTCGCCGAGCGCGAAGGCGTGCCCGCCCGGCTGATCCAGCGCGCGGCGGACCTCGACTGGGCATTCCTCGACGGCGTCGGCACGCTGGGCATCACCGCGGGCGCCTCCGCCCCCGAGCTGCTGGTGCGCGAGCTCGTCACCCGGCTCGCCACGCGCTACGCGGTGATCGAGCGCGAGGAGGAGACGACCCGCGAGACGGTCGCCTTCAAGCTGCCGCGAGGATTGGAAGCTGCGGCCTGAAACCCCTCTCCCCTTGGGAGAGGGGCAAGGCGCGCAGCGCCAAGGGGTGAGGGTGAGTGCCTCATCACCCTCACTTTCCCACTCGGCTGCGCCGAGCGGGCCCCTCCCCCTCCCCATGGGAGAGGGATGAATTGGCAGTTTATACGCAAGTATCTGCCGAAGCGCTGGGCGCGTTCCTCGCCGACTACGATGTCGGCGAGCTGGTCTCGGCCAAGGGCATCGCCGAGGGGGTGGAGAATTCCAACTACCTCGTCGACACCACCCGCGCCCGCTTCATCCTGACCCTCTACGAGAAGCGGGTCGATGCCGGCGACCTGCCCTTCTTCATGGCGCTGCTCGATCATCTCGCGGCCAAGGGTCTGGCCGTGCCGCCGGCGATCAAGGATCGGAACGGCATCGAGATCAAGCAGCTGGAGGGCCGCCCGGCGTGCCTGATCCGCTTCCTGCCCGGCGTCTCGCTGTCCCACGCAACGCCGGCGCAGGCGCTGGCAGCCGGCACCGCGCTCGGCGAGATGCACCACGCGGTGGCCGACTTCCCCCACACCCGAGCCAATTCGATGGGCGCCGACACCTGGCGGCCGTTGTTCGAGCGCTGCGGCCGCAGCCTGGATGCGGTCGCGCCCGGCCTCTACGACGACCTGGGCTTCGCGCTGGATGACGTGCTGGCGAACTGGTGGAGCGAGGATTTCGGGCATTGCGCCATCCACGCCGATCTGTTCCCCGACAATGTGCTAATGCTGGACGATCGGATTACCGGGCTGATCGACTTCTACTTCGCCTGTACCGACATCCGCGTCTATGATCTGGCGGTGATGCACAGCGCCTGGTCCTTCGACGCCGCAGGACAGATCTATGGGCCCGCGATCGGCGACGCCCTGATTGCGGGGTACGAGCGGCGCTTCCCCCTCTCGCCGTTCGAGCGCGCGCAATTCCCGACGCTGGCGAGCGGCGCCTGCATCCGCTTTGCTTTGTCCCGAGCATGGGACTGGCTCAACACGCCGGCCGACGCGCTCGTCGTGCGCAAGGACCCGCTCGCCTACATGCGCCGCCTCAAGCATTATGACCCGGCGCTGGTAAAGCGGGTCGCATGACTGAAGTCGAGATCGCCACCGACGGTGCCTGCAAGGGCAACCCCGGACCCGGCGGCTGGGGCGTGCTGATGCGGATGGGTGCCCATGAGAAGGAGCTCTCCGGCGGCGAGGCGCTGACGACCAACAACCGCATGGAGCTGACCGCGGCGATCCAGGGGCTCAACGCGTTGGTGCGGCCCTGCAAGGTCAAGCTGTCTACCGACAGCCGCTACGTCATGGACGGGCTGACGAAGTGGGTCCACGGCTGGCAGCGCAACGGCTGGAAGACTGCGGACAAGAAGCCGGTCAAGAACGCCGAGCTCTGGCACGACCTGATCGCCGCCGCCGCCCGCCACGAGGTCGAGTGGGTGTGGGTCAAGGGCCATGCCGGTCACCCCGACAACGAGCGCGCCGACCGCCTCGCGAGCGACGCGGCGGAGGCGGCGGGCAAGCGCCGCTGAGCTATAGTCCGATCGCGGTCCGTAGGAACGCGTCGGCCTTGTCGAGCATCTGCGCGCGGGCGGCGGAATCGTCGAGCGCGTGGGTAAGCCCCTTGAACTCGACGTATTCGACCTTCTTGCCCGCGCCTTTCAGCCGATCTGCCATCACCCGCGACTCGTTGACGCCGACGTTCTGGTCGCGGTCGCCGTGGAACAGCAGCACCGGCACCTTGATCTGGTCGGCATGGCGCGCGGGCGACCCCGCGGCGACATGCGGCCCGGTGCCGATGCGGGCGCTCTCCAGCTCGTAGTTGCTGTAATCACGCCGCTCGGCACGACGCATGTCGAGATCGGTCACCGGCGCGATCGCCACCACGGCCTTGTAGAAGTCCGGCGCCACCACCGCCGACAGCAGCGCCGCATAGCCGCCGTAGGACCAGCCGACGATGGCAAGATGCGCCGGGTTGGCGATCCCCTGCGCGACCAGCCAGCGCCCGGCGTCGTTCACATCGCCGATCGCCACCGGCGACGACCGATAGCCGTTCTTCTGGAACCATTCCGAGCCATAGCCGGCGGAGCCCCGGAAGTTCGGCTGGAGCACCGCGAAGCCGCGCGCCGCGAAATATTGCGACAGCCAGTCGAAGCCCCATTCGTCGCGCGCCTCTGGCCCGCCGTGCGGCATGACGATCGCGGGCAGGCCCTTGCCGCTGCTGCCGGGCGGCAGCGTCAGATAGCCGGGGATCATCGTCCCGTCGGCCGCCGGGAAGCTGACCGGCTTCACCGTCGCCAAGGTGCGCCCCTGCAGCTCCATGCGCGCGGGCAGCACCGGCTCCAGCTTCCGCGTCGCCTTGTCGTAGACATAGTACATGCCCGGATCATTGTCGCTACTCGCGAGGAGCAGCAGCTTGCTCTCGTCGGCGCTCGCATCGACGAAGGTGACCAGCGGCTGCCCGGGCAACGCACGCCCGAGCGATTGACGAAGCCGGAGCAGATCGGGATCGAAGAATTGCGTCTCGCGCCGCTCGGTGGCGTAGGACACCCCGACGACCCGCTTCTGCCGGCCGATGCGGACCAGGTCGTCGATGTCGACGTCAGGCCGCGACACCACCAGCTCGCGCTTGAGGGAGCCGTCGAGCGCGACCTTGTACAAGGCGCTGCGCCCGTCGGTCTTGTCGAAGCCGTAGGCGACGTTGAGCTTGGGATCGACCGCATAAGGATCGAAGCCTTTGTCCCCGGTGGGCGTGATGACCAATTTGCTCAGCGGCTGCCAATTCCGATCGTCGCCTTTGGTATAGAGGTAGCTGATCGTGTCGCCATCGCCGGTGTCCTTCGCCTTAGACCACAGCCCCATGATCCGCACGACGCCCAGCCCGTCGGTGATATACCCGCCGGCATTCACCCGCGGGAACGCGACGGTCTCCCGCTTCAGCGTCGTGACATCGATGCGTTCCACGCCGAGCCCTTCGAGAGAGCTCGCGCTGTGCGTGCCGGTGGAATATTCGGGCACATACGTCCGGGTCGCCAGCACGCTGCCCGGCTTGCCGTTGGCGGTCCAGTCGATGATCGACCCACCGTTCTGCGCCACAGCCAGCGAGCGGCTGTTGTTGTCGGCGGTGAGCAGCTTCAAATCGGAGCCGTCGCGGTTGAGGGTCAGCAGCCGCGAGTAGCCGATCAGCGCGCCGGTCTGCATGGTGTACATGTTGCAGATCAGCCGCGTGTCGGTCGCCCAATGGCAGGAGGTCAGCCGCTCCGGATCATTCGATCCGCGCAGAACCGCCTTCGGCGTCCCGCCCGCAACCAGATCGACGACATATAATGCCGACGCGCGCGGCCCCATCGGCATGATCATCGCCGCATGGGTGCCGTCGGGCGACAGGCTGATCTGCTGAACGTTCTCGCGCGCGCCGAACTGGACGGCATCCTTGTTCTGCGCCGCCGACGCAACGGGCGACGCTGCCGCGAGCAGCAGCGCCGCCGAATACAATCGCCTCATTCTGGAACTTTCCCCTTGAATGCCATCAGCCTAGCCAAGCCGACGGCACAATCAAGGGGTCAGTCGATCGGCCGCCGCGGCCCCGCTACCGGTGCGGCGCGCTGGTACGGGTGCGCCGCCATCCAGTCGAGCTGCGCGCGCGACAGCGGCTCCAACCGTGCCGTATCGCCCAGCACCAGCTTGCGCTCGGACTTGGCCGACCACGCCGGCCACGGCATCACCGCGGTGCCTGGATTGCCGGTGTTGGCGAAGGCAATAAGCGCCTGCATCATCTGGCGCGATAGCGTGCGGTCCCACGCGGTCCAGTTCCGCGTCGGCCGCTGCCAATTGTAGACGTCCTGCGTCCCGAACCAATAGGGGATGTCGGCGGTGTGATAGGCGCCCACCGTCGCCGGATCCTGGTCGGCCAGCTTCACGCCCGGCACGTACGGATGCACCCGCGTGTATTCGTCGATATACGCCGGCTGGCCGAGCTTCGCCTGCTCGCGCGCGCAGGCCCTCGCGCTGTTCTCGAGACCCGCCTGCACCGCCGCAAGCCGCGCCGCTTCGCGCACGTCGGCGTCGCTCTTCACCGGATATAGCTTCAGGAACGCCGCGGCATTGTCGCCGTACAGCGCCTTGGCACCCGCCTGATAGTCCGCAACGGTCTTCGCGGTCAGCAGCGGCTCGTAACCGAAGCTGATGTCCGCTGCATTGTAGCTGGCGACGATCGGCACCCGGTTGACCTCGCCCGCTGCGAGCATCTGCGCCTTGGGCCTGGGCAGGACATAGCCGTCGACGATCGGCCCGCCGATCCGCACGCCGCTGACGCTCAACCCCAGCTGGTTCTCCGACTGGACCCCAAGGATGCGATCGGCAGGCAACTGGCGCAGCACCGCCAGATTCGCAGCGCCGAGCCGCTTCTGAAAGGCAAGCCCCGTCTGCTCAGCGTCAGCGAGCGGCTGACCGTCGGTCTGGTAATTGCACCCGCTCGACATCACCGCCGCGCGGAACAGGCCCTTCGACAGCGGCGAGAAGATGTGGCTGATCACCGACGCGGCGCCGGCGGACTGGCCCATGATCAGCACCTTGTCCGGATCGCCGCCGAACTGCGCGATGTTGGCCTTGATCCATGTCAGCGCGGCGACCTGGTCGAGCAGCCCGTAATTGCCCGAATGGCCACCCTGCTCGGCGGTCAGCTCCGGGTGCGCGAGAAAGCCCAGCGCGCCGACGCGATAGTTGAAGTTGACGAACACCGCGCCCGCCCTCGCCATCGCCGCGCCGTCGTAATTGGCCATGCCCGAGGAGCCGATGGTGAAGCCGCCGCCGTAGATGAACACAATCACCGGCCGCTTCTCGCCCGGCTTCGCCGCGGTCCAGATGTTGGCGTAGAGGCAGTCCTCCGACGTCGGCTCCTCGCCGAAATAATGGTTGATGTCGTGCGGGCGCAGCACCTGGATACACGCCGGCCCCTTGCGGTCGGCATTCCACACGCCCGACCAGCTGAGCGGCTGCGGCGCGGCCCAGCGCAGGGCGCCCGTCGGTGGCGCGGCGAACGGCACGCCGAGATAGGCGCGCCCCCCGTCGCCAAGCTGCGTCCCCGCGATTCGGCCACTGGTGGTGATCACCGGATCGCCCGCCGCCGGCTGCATCGACCGGTCCGGCGCGGCGCCGACCAGCAGCGCCATGCTGCCTGCCGAAACTGCAAGCCGCTTAAGCCCTTCGCGCGTCATCCTCGTCCTCCAGTGGCTATGTACCATCTGGTTCGTGACTTCGCAGATTGCTTATACGAGTGCAACCTTTCATTCCTCCCCGGAACAGGGAGGAGAGAAGATCAATCCACCACCGGCTCCTTGAACCGCGCCTGCGCGGCCAGCCGAATCGACGCATTGGGCGCGCCATCCCGGAACAGGGAGGAGAGAAGATCAATCCACCACCGGCTCCTTGAACCGGGCCTGCGCGGCCAGGCGGATCGAAGCATTGGGCGCGCCATAGCCGCCGTAGCCGCCCCGCCGCTCGACCACCTCGAAGAAGAACCGCTTGGCAAACGCGCGGGTGTAGAATTGCAGATATTCGCCGCCGCTCTCGTCGCGATCGTAGAGGATTCCGGCCGCCGCCATCCGCTCCGTCAGCTCGACAGAGAGCCCGAACCGCCCCTCCAGATCGTCGTAGTAATTGCGCGGGATCGCCAGCATCTCGACGCCAAGCGCACGCATCGCCTCGGCGCTCGCGAAGATGTCATCGCACGCGAACGCGACATGCTGTACGCCAGCGCCGAAATACGCCTGCATGAACCGGTTCGATAGCGTCTGCTGCGCCGCCGAGCCGTTCATCGTGATCCGCAAGGCACCGCCGGGCGCCTCGACCGCCTGGCTCTGCACCAGTCCGAGCGGATCGGCGATCTCCAACTGCGGCGTCTTCGCCATGCAGAACGTCGCGAGGTAGAAGAGCAGCCAGGACAGCATCTCCTCATAGCCCATCGACTGCGCGACATGGTCGATCCGGGTCAGCCCCGCCCCGGTGTCACCCGATTCGACCGGCTCGAACTCGGTCTCCCAGATCGCCCCCCGTTTGGCGTGATCGACGAGGTACAGCAGGCTCCCGCCTACCCCGCGCAGCGCCGGGATCAGGAACTCCTGCTCTGCCACCGGCTGCTCGAAGGTCTCGACCCCGAACGCCCGCGCCCGGTCGACCGCCGCGCCCGCGTCCGGCACGTCGACCCCGATCGCGCACACCGACGCGCCGTGCATCCGGTCGTAGGCGCGCGCGAACCCCTCCGCCTCGGTGTTGATCACCAGGTCGATGTCGCCATTCCGCCAGAGCGACACCGCCTTGCGCCGATGCCGTCCGACCTCCTGAAACCCCATCGACGCAAACAGCCGGGCGAGCGCCGGCGCCTCCGCCTCGTCCGCCGCAAACTCCAGGAAGGCGACGCCGCCCGCTTCCACCCGCGCGGGCAGCATCGGGCTGCCGCGGCGGCGCGCGATCTCATCCTCGATCAGCACCAGCGAGCGCTTGCCGTCGACCGCGACCTGCGCGCTCGACCCGGCGCGGAACCGGTCGTTGAAGATTTCGAGGGAGAGCGGCCCGTCATAGCCGATCTTCACCAGCGTCTCGACATAGTCGACGACCGGCAGGTCGCCCTGCCCCGGCATCGTCCGGAAATGCCGGCTCCAGAACAGCTCGTCCATGTCCATACGCGGCGCGTCGGCGACCTGGACCAGCACGATCTTCTTGGGGTCGATCGACAGCAGGCTGAGCGTCGGGATGCCGCGCGAGAGCGAGTGGAAGCTGTCGAGGATGATGCCGGTGTTGGGATGGTCCGCCGCCTGCACCAGCATCCACGCATCGCGATGATCGCGGACGTGCCGCCCCCAGGCGAGCGCCTCGTAGCCGATCTTGAGCCCGCGCGGCGCCGCCCGCTCGCCCGCTTCGCACAGATCGGCGGCGATACGGCCATGGTCACCGCTCGCGTGCGGCGACACGCTGGAGCAGATCAGCAGCACCTCAGTGCCGAGCGCCTGCATGACGTCGAACTTGCGCTCCAGCCGCTCGAAGGTGCGCGCACGCAACGGCTCGGGCAATCCTTCGAAATCGCGGAACGGCTGGAAGGCGGTGCAGGCGAGCCCGAGGCCACGCATCATCGCGCCGACCTCCGCGGCCGAGCGCGGCGAGGCGAGCAGGTCGGCTTCGAAAATCTCGACCCCCGCGAACCCCGCAGCGGCGATCGCCCGCAGCTTCTCCTCCAGCGTGCCGCTGATCGAGACGGTAGCGATGGAGTGGATCATCGGCATGTCCTAACTGGTACACAGTAGCTTATGCGCGAGAGCGCCGGCGGCGTATAGGGGAGCACGTCGCCTTGCCTCCGTCACCCCGGCTCCCTCGGCGAATCTCGGGCGGCTGGCGTGACAAAGGAGGGAACGTCCGTTTCATCCCACGGTTACCGCATCCATACTCCGACTGAAGGCTCGCCCATGGAACCTCGCCGCACCCGCAAGAAGACGAAGCAGCAGCAGCCCGATCATACGCTCGGCGTCGCGCTCCTGTCCGCCGGTGCGGCAGCACTGGGGCTGGGCGCCGCGATCGCCGCGCTGATGCTCCGCCGCCGCTCCGCCCTGCCCGGCGGCCACGCCGCTCCCGATCTCGCCGCGGACGCCACCATGCCGCCGGTCACCGCAATGCCCTCGAACGCAACCCCGGGCACGCCCGCGCTCGACGCGGCCAGCCGCGCGCCCGGTCACTTCCGTCCCGACCCGACCGCGGTGCCCACCGCCGAGGAACGCGAAGCGCTGCGC
>CAXTNG010000093.1:0-1587 GCA_964245475.1 uncultured Sphingomonas sp.
AGGAGCAGAGCGTGAGCGAAGACGGGCCGCAGCGCCGCCGACGCTCGCCGCGCGATGGCCAAGGCGGGTCTCGCGCCGCCGGTCTATCTCGTCGAGACCAGCCCGACGCTTCGCGCAAGCCAGGCCCAGCGTACACCCGATGCCGTCTGGCACGACTGCGTCGACACGCTCCCCCGCGACCGCCCGCTCCTCATCGTCGCCAACGAGTTCTTCGACGCGCTCCCGATCCGCCAGCTCGTCCGCCGGCAGCAATGGCACGAGCGGCTCGTCGCCTGTCAGGACACGCTGTTCCTGCCGATTGCGGGCGCCCCGATCCCGGAAGCCGTCATCCCCGAGCCGCTGCGAGCCGCCCCGCCCGGATCGATGCTCGAAACCTCGCCCGCCACCGTCGCGATCGTGCGAGCCCTCGCAGCCCGGCTGGCGAAGCAAGGCGGCGCGCTGCTCGCCATCGACTATGGCTATGAAGGCCCCGCGCTGGGCGAGACGCTGCAGGCGGTGCGCGGCCACGCCCCCGCGAACCCGTTCGACGCGCCCGGCGAGCAGGACCTCTCGGCCCATGTCGATTTCACCACCCTCGCCGCGGCTGCGCAAAGCGGAGGAGCCGTCGCTTGGGGACCGGTGGAGCAGGGCGAGTGGCTGGTCAAGCTCGGCATCGACGCGCGCGCCGCCGCGCTCGCCCGCGGTGCGCCGGAGCGCGCCGACACGATCGCCGCCGACCGCCAGCGCCTCGTCCGCGACATGGGTACGCTGTTCAAGGCATTCGCGGTCACCGCCCCAGGGTGGCCGCAGCCCGCGGGGTTCGCATGACCATCACCTACCGCGACGCCACAGCCGACGACATTCCTGCCATCGACGCGCTCTTCCGCACGAGCTTCACCGAGACCTTCGCGCATCTCTACAAGCCAGCCGACCTCGCGACCTTTCTCGCGCAGTTCACGCCGGCCGCCTGGGCCGAAGACCTTGCCGCCATGCGCTTCCATCTGGCCGAGCAAGACGGCCGCCTGCTCGGCTACGCCAAGCTCGGCGCGATGGCGCTTCCCGCCGAGCATGGCGCGGACGCGCGAGAACTCTACCAGCTCTATCTCGCCGGCGAGGCCAAGGGCAGCGGCGTCGGTCAGGCGCTGATGGACTGGACGATCGCCGCCGCCCTCGCGGAGGGTGCCACCGAGCTGTTCCTGTCCGTCTACGTCGGCAATCACCGAGCCAAGCGCTTCTACGCGCGGTATGGCTTCGTCGACGTCGGCCCTTACGCCTTTCGCGTTGGCGAGCAGCTGGACGAAGACCGGATCATGAGACTCGTGCTGTGAGCGTCGATGTCATCCGCGCCCCCGCCCTCGACGGGATCGTGCACGGCTTCCTCGGCCGGCGCGGCGGTGTCTCGACCGGCGCCATGGCAGGCCTCAACGTCGGCCTCGGCTCGGAGGACGATCCGGCCGCCGTTGCCGAGAACCGCGCCCGCGCCGCCGCCGCGGTGCTGCCCGGCGCAGCGCTGGCCACCTGCTACCAGGTCCACGGCGCCGACGTCGTCACCGTCACCGCGCCGCTCGCGGAGCGCCCCCGCGCCGATGCGCTGGTCACCGACCGCCC
>CAXTNG010000093.1:1597-10797 GCA_964245475.1 uncultured Sphingomonas sp.
GCGCAACGACATCTTCCTGGCCCGCACCGTCGGCGTCGGCGTGCTCACCGCCGACTGCGCTCCCGTCCTCTTCGCCGACCGCGCAGCGAGCGTGGTGGGCGCCGCCCACGCCGGCTGGAAAGGTGCGCTCGCTGGCGTCACTGACGCGACCCTCGCCGCGATGGAGCAGATCGGTGCCGACCGCACGCGCATCACGGCGGCGATCGGCCCGTGCATCGCGCGCGTCAGTTACGAGGTGGATGACGCCTTTCGCCACCGCTTCAAGGCGGTCGATCCCGAGAATGAACGCTTTTTCGTCGACGTGCGCACCGGACACCACCGTTTCGACCTCGAGGCTTATGTCGCCCACCGCCTCGCCGCTGCCGGAGTCACCCGTGTCGATGCGCTCGGCCTGGACACCTATACGCACGAGAGCCGCTTCTACAGCTATCGCCGCGCCACCCACCGGGGCGAGCCGAGCTATGGTCGCCAGATCGCGATCATCGGGTTGGAATAGTCGCAGCCGATACGATAACGCCGCCGACAAGGAGAGATACGATGGCGGAGCCGACCGAGACCGAAGCCGACATGACCGGCGCCGCGGCGCAGCCCCGGCCGCAGGAGCCGAGGACGATCGCCGGCCGCAAGCTCAAGCCCTCCACCCTGATGATGGGTCACGGCTACGACCCGGCACTCTCCGAAGGGTCGCTCAAGCCGCCGATCTTCCTCACCTCGACCTTCGTCTTCCCCAACGCCGCCGCGGGCAAGCGCCACTTCGAGGGGGTCACCGGCAAGCGTCCGGGCGGCGCGGAGGGTCTGGTCTATTCACGCTTCAACGGCCCAAACCAGGAGATCCTGGAGGACCGGCTCGGCATCTGGGAAGGCGCGGAGGATGCGCTCGCTTTCTCCAGCGGCATGTCGGCGATCGCGACCCTGTTCCTGGCGCTGGTTCGCCCCGGCGACACGATCGTCCACTCCGGGCCGCTCTATGCCGCGACCGAGACGCTGATCGCCCGCGTCCTCGGCCGCTTCGGCGTCCACTGGCTCGACTTCCCGGCAGGCGCGACGCGCGAGGAGATCGACGCGGTCTTGAGCAAGGCAGCCTCCGGCCGCGTCGCGCTGATCTACCTCGAATCGCCTGCCAACCCGACCAACGCCCTGGTCGATGTCGAGGCCGTCGCCGCCAGCCGCGACGCGATCTTCACCGGTGGCGAGAAGCCGCCGATCGCGATCGACAACACCTTCCTCGGCCCGCTCTGGCACCGCCCGCTGGAGCATGGCGCCGATCTCGTCGTCTATTCTCTAACGAAGTACGCTGGCGGCCACTCCGATCTCGTCGCGGGCGGCCTGCTTGGCTCGAAGGCGCACATCGACGTGATCCGCTCGATGCGCAACACGATCGGCACGATCACCGACCCGCACACCGCCTGGATGCTGCTCCGCTCGCTCGAGACGCTCGAATTGCGGATGAGCCGCGCCGGTGAGAACGCCATTACGGTCTGCGAATACCTGCGCAATCACCCCAAGGTCGAGCGCGTCGGCTATCTCGGCTTCCTTGATGGCGCCGAGGGCATGGAGCGCCAAGCCGACATCTACCGCCGCCACTGCCTCGGCGCGGGCTCGACCTTCTCCTTGTTCCTGAATGGTGGCGAAGCGGAATCCTTCCGCTTCCTCGACGCGCTCACCATCGCCAAGCTCGCGGTCTCGCTCGGCGGCACCGAAACGCTCGCGAGCCATCCCGCCTCGATGACCCATTTGTCGGTGCCCGATGCGCGCAAGCAGGCGCTCGGCATCACCGACAACCTCGTCCGCATCTCGATCGGTGTCGAGGATGCCGACGACCTGATCGCCGACTTCGAGCAGGCGCTCGCCGCTATCTGAGGAATTCATGCCGACCTTCACCGCCATCCCGCACGGCGATTTCGTCGCCGACGTCCACGCCCTCGCCGCTGCCATCGCCGCCGATCCGGGCTGGCAGCCCACTTATCTGATCGGCATCGGCCGCGGCGGCCTCGTGCCGGCGGTTTACCTCAGCCATGCCACCGGCCTGCCCACCTTGAGCTGCGACCTGTCGAGCCAGGTCAAGGATTTTGCGGAGGATGTGATCGTCCGCCTTGCCGCACGCACCCATGCCGGGGAGCGGCTGCTGTTCGTCGACGACATCAACGATTCCGGCCGCACGATCGGTCTGTTGCGCGCGATGATGGCGCAAGCCCGCGCGACCGAGGGTGCCGTCCGCTTCGCTACCTTGATCGACAACATCAGCTCCGCCCAACGGGTCGATTACGCCGCGAGGCAGATCGACCGGCGCGAGATCAAAGACTGGTTCGTCTTCCCTTGGGAAGCCATGGCACCCCCCGCAACCATTGCCGAAGACGCGGCGGAAGTCCCGGAACGGATCGCCTGACGGCCGGGCTGCTGGCATCGGAGATCGGGCGCTGTCCTACACGTCGACCGTCTGTTAGCGTCCGGCTCGCGGTCTTTCTTATCGTCGATGTGCCCCCTCCCTCCGGACGCCCGGTCGCCGCGGTTGAGGACCCCGAAACGGTATCGTCGATAGCGTCCACTTTGGTCCACTTCCGAAGGCGCAGCTAACCGGATCGGCGTCGCCGATACCGTCCACTTTGGTCCACTTCCGCGGACGGGCGCTGGCCGATCCGGCGATCTGGCGTTCAAGTCTCCTTCGCGGGCACCGCGGGCGCCGCGCCCGGCACCTCGGGTGTCACCGGCACCAGTTCGTACACATCGAGCAGCGCGCCCTTGCCCGCCCGCGTCAGCACCAGCCGCCAGCGGAACGGCGACACCCGCTCGACTACCCCCGCCACGTCCTGCGCCGGATCGTCGCCATAGCGCGGCACGCCCGTGGCGCCGGGCTTGGGCAGGCTGCCCAGGAACACCTGCCGCGTCGGCGTGTCCTCATGCAGCCATCCGCCCGGCAGGTTGCTCCCGGTTTGCTTGGTGAACGACAGTCCCTTGCCGTCGCCATCGATGTAGCAGAAATCGGGCGGAAAGGTCTGGAAACCGGCCTTGCCGCCGAAGCGCAGCAGCCGGCAGCGGTACGGCCCCGGCGGTGGCGCCGGCAGTTCCAGCGCGGCGCCAGGCTCGACCAGCTTGGTCTCGGCTTTCAGCTTCGCCTGCATCCGCCGCGGCACCATGCTCAGCGCCTGCAGCCAGGCTCCCGGGAGCTGGTCGATCCGGTGCTGGTCCTCAGCCGATGCGGTCGCCCGCCACCCGGTCGGCTGCGCCACCGGCTCGATCGTCACCACCGCCCGCGGCGCCGGCTTGGCGGTGCAGGCGGCGAGCGGGAGCAGGGCGAGCGCGAGGGTGGCGCGACGCATGGTTGTTCTCCGCATGTGGCTGTCGTTCCGGATCAGGCCCGGTGTCCTAACGGGAGGTAAACGAGAAAGGTTAACAGATCGTAAAAATCTCAGCCATCGCTGACCCGCTCGATGTCCGCGCCGACCGCCGACAGTTTCTCCTCCAGCCGCTCGTAACCGCGGTCGAGGTGATAGACGCGCGCGACCGAGGTCTCGCCCCCGGCGGCAAGGCCCGCCAGGATCAGGCTCATTGACGCGCGCAGGTCGGTCGCCATTACCGGCGCGCCGACGAGACCCGAGACGCCCTTGACCACCGCGGTGCGCCCATGGACCTGGATGTCCGCGCCCATCCGCGCCAGCTCGGGGACGTGCATGTAGCGGTTCTCGAAGATCGTCTCGGTCAGCACGCTTGCGCCCTGCGCCCTGCACAGCATCGCCATGAACTGCGCCTGCATGTCCGTCGCGAAGCCTGGGAAGGGCGCGGTCGACAGCGTTAACGGTCCGAGCGGCGCGTGCGCCTCGACACGGATACCGTCCGGCTGTTCGGTAACGGTGACGCCCGCCTCCGCGAGCGCATCGAGCGTCGCCCGCATATCGTCGGCCGCGACGCCGACCAGGTCGAGACTGCCGCCGGTGATCGCTGCGGCGCAGGCATAGCTTCCCGCCTCGATCCTATCGGGCATCACCGCATAGGTCGCGCCGTGCAGCCGGTCGACGCCCTCGATCTCCAGCGTGTCGGTGCCGATGCCCTCGATCTTCGCCCCCATCGCGACCAGGCAGCGGCACAGGTCGACGATCTCCGGTTCGCGCGCGGCATTTTCCAGACACGTTCCGCCGTTGGCAGTCGCCGCCGCCATCACCGCATTCTCGGTCGCCCCGACGGACACGACCGGAAACCGATAGCGCCCGCCGCTGAGCCGCCCGCCGGGCGCGCTTGCCTTGACGTAGCCCGCCGCCAGCTCGATCGTCGCGCCGATAGCCTCGAGTGCCTTCAAATGCAGGTCGATCGGCCGGTTGCCGATCGCGCAGCCGCCGGGCAGCGACACTCGTGCCTCGCCGGCGCGCGCCAGGATCGGCCCGAGCACCAGGATCGACGCACGCATCTTGCGGACGATGTCGTACGGCGCCTCGGTCGAGGTCAGCTTCCCGGTGCGGATCGTCATCACCCGCCCGAACTCCTCGGGCCGCGTCCCTTCGATCTGCGTCGACGCGCCGACCTGGTTTAGCAGATGGCCGAAGCCGTCGACGTCGGCCAGCCGAGGCAGGTTGCGGAGAGTCAGCGGCTCGTCGGTCAGGATCGCGCAGGGCAGCAGCGTCAGCGCGGCGTTCTTGGCGCCGGAGATCGGCAGGCGCCCGGACAGGCGGTTACCGCCGCGGATGAGGATACGGTCCATAACCGCCCGTCTATCGTGCGGGCGTTACCTCGCCAAGCCGCGGCGGAAGGTCACTGAACCCCCTCCCTAAGGGGTTCACGCCTTCTCCAGCGTGCACTGCAGCGGGTGCTGGTTGGCGCGGGCGAAGTCGATCACCTGCCCCACCTTCGTCTCGGCCACCTCGTAGGAAAAGATACCGCACACGCCGACGCCCTTCTGGTGGACGTGGAGCATGACCCGGGTCGCTTCCTCCATGTTCATCCGGAAGAAGCGCTGGAGGCACAGCACGACGAACTCCATCGGCGTGTAGTCGTCGTTGAGCATCAGCACGCGATACGGCGTCGGCTGCTTGGTCCTGGTCCGGGTCCGCGTGGCGAGGCCGGTGCCGGTACGCTGGTCGTCGTCAATGCCGCCGTCATTGCGGCGCTCGGCCATGCCGAGAGGCTGCTCGGCCGGCAGGGGGATTCTCAGGTGCATATTGGCCGGCAAAATAGGACATGCCGCGCGTGTAGGAAAGGGGCGGCGCGCATATGAAAAGAGCGACCGCCTCGCAGCGGCCGCTCTTTTCTCGCCTCGAGAGGAGACGCGTCGCTTACGCGGCGGTCTTCATCTTCTCGGCGGCCACCGCGAAGCGGTTGGAGATCGGTTGGGCGACCTCGCCGGCAAGCTTGAGCGCCGTCTCGGTCGAACGCGAGGTCTCGGCGACCAGCGCGTCGAACGACGATCGGACGAAGTCGCTCTGGAGCTTCAGGAACTCGGTCGGCGACTTGACGGTGGCGAGCGTCTTGAACGCGGCGGTCGCCTCCTCGAACTGCTTGCGGCCGAACTCGGCGGCGTCCTGGCCCATGGTCTCGAAACCCTTGGCGGCGATCTTCGACGACTCGACGAGCGCCTCGACATTGCCCTTGCCGAACGCGCCGGCTTCCTCGAACAGCTTGCTGCTCTTGGCGACGGCGCCCTTGGCGCGCTCGCTGGCGTCGGTGAAGAAGGCCTGCGCCTTGGCGGTGGTGTTGGTGACGTTGTCGATGGTGGTAGCCATGATGCTTTCCTTCTTGGGTGCCGCCGGAACCGCGGCGGTCGGGGTTGAAACAGGAGCGGGGACGGGATCAGCTGCCATCACCTCCGGCTGAGGGATGACGACCTCGGGCTCGGGGACGACGACTTCGGGCTCGACGACCGGCTCGGTCAGAGCCGTCTCGACTTCGACGGGCTCGTCGGCGATGATCGCCGCTTCGGCCTCGGCGAGCGTCGCGAGGGGATGCCCGGCGACGGGCTCGGCCTTCACGAACTTGCCGCCCTTGCCGCGCGGCTTCTTCACCGGCGCCTCGGCGGTCGCCGGGGCCGACTGAACGTCTTCCGTCTCGGGCAAGGTGATGACGTCCGCCATAGGTCCGCTCCTGCTTTGCTGCGGTGCAACATAAGTAGGGCCGATCCGGACGTCAAGACTTTTTTGCAGTGCAACAATTTTGCCGCAGCCGAGCTTCGGCTCAGCGCGCGCGGACATACTCCCCGGGCGCATCGCCGAGCGTCTCGCCGCCATCACTGCCCGGAATGCGTGCGCCCCGCGCCGCTACACCGCCCGGATCGATGCTGGCAAGCCAGCGGGTCCAGTCGGGCCACCAGCTCCCCTTGGTTTCCGTTGCGCCGGCAACGAATTCGGCGAGCGTGTCCGCCTTCGCCTCATTGATCCAATATTGATACTTTTGCGCCGACGGCGGGTTGACGACGCCGGCAATATGCCCCGACCCCGCCAGCACGAAGCGCACCGGTCCGGACAGGCGATGGGTGAGGTGCCAGACGCTCTCGGCCGGCGCGATATGGTCTTCGCGACCCGCCTGGACATAGGCGGGCGTCCTGACCTTGGACAGGTCGAGCGGCGTGCCGTCGACGCTCAGCCGCCCCGGCTCGACCAGCAGATTGTCGCGATACAGGTCGCGCAGATAGCTCAGATGCCATTTGGTCGGCAGGTTGGTTGTGTCGCCGTTCCAGTGGAGCAGGTCGAACGGCTTATAGTCCTGCCCGAGCAGGTAATTGTTCGTGACATAGTTCCAGATCAGGTCGCGACCGCGCAGCAGGTTGAACGTCGCGGCCATGTAACGACCGTCGAGGAACCCCTCAGGCGCGAGGCTTTCGATCATCTTGAGCTGGTCGTCGTCGACGAAATGCGCGAGCTCGCCGGGCGAGGAGAAGTCGACCTGCGCGGTGAAGAAGGTGGCGCTCGCCACCTTGTCCGCCTCGCCGCGCGCGGCAAGCAGAGCCAGCGTCGCGGCCAGCGTCGTGCCGGCGACGCAATAGCCGATCGTGTGGACCTTCTCGACCCCCAGCACCGCCCGGATCGTGTCGATCGCGTCGACCTGCGCCTTGACGTAATCGTCCCAGATCACGTCCTTCATGCCGGCGTCGGCCGACTTCCAAGACACCATGAACACCGACAGACCCTGCTCCACCGCCCAGCGGATGAAGCTCTTCTCCGGCGTCAGGTCGAGGATGTAGAAGCGGTTGATCCACGGCGGGAAGATCACCAGCGGCACGGCGGCGACCTTGTCCGTTGTCGGCGTGTACTGGATCAGCTCGTAGAGCGCCGTGCGCTTGATCACCTTGCCCGGGGTCGTCGCCAGGTTGCGCCCGACCTCGAACGCGTCCGGGTTCGTATGGGTGAGCTGCCCCTTCTCCATGTCGCGCAGCAAGTGCTTGAACCCCGCCACCAGGCTGTCGCCCTCGGTCTCCACTGCGCGCTTGAGGACCTGCGGGTTGGTGAGCGGGAAGTTGGACGGGCTCATCGCCTCCAGGAAGCCGCGCACGGCGAAGCGCATCCGCTCACGCTCGGCGTCGCTCACGCCCTCCGCCGCGTCGATGCCGCGCATCAGATGCTCGCCGATCGACAGATACGAACGGCGCATCCAGTCAAACCAGGGGTTCTCGCTCCACTCGGGTGCGGCAAAGCGCTTGTCCTTGACCTCGGCCGGCGCCTGGTCACGCTTGGGATCGAGCATCCGCTGCCACAGGTTGAGCTGATCGAGCCAGAAGTCGCCGACCCGCTGCAGTGTGGCCTGATAGTTGACTCCCGGGATGTCGTGAAGCTAGGTGGCATCGGCAGCGTCGCCGCGAGCGGGCGTGTCGGTGAAGTCAGACATGGGCATCCTCTTCCTTGTCGGTCTTCCCTAGCGTCAACGCAGCGCGAAGCGAAAGGCCGCAGACGCGCCTGGGTGGTGGGTCACCCGCGAACTTGTTTCGGCGGGACGCAGGACTTTGGCTTTCGCCGCCACGCGCCAGTCGATAGAGCATGTCCCGGAAAGGGTCACCGATGTCCGACGACTTCTACCGCATCAAGCGCCTGCCGCCCTATGTCATCGCCGAGGTCAACGCGATGCGGGCGGCGGCGCGCGCGGGCGGCGAGGACATCATCGACCTCGGCATGGGCAACCCCGACCTGCCGCCACCCGAGCACGTCATCGAGAAGCTCGTCGAGGTCGCGCGCAAACCCGACGCGCACGGCTATTCGCAGTCCAAGGGCATCCCCGGCCTGCGCCGCGCCCAGGCCAATTACTACGCGCGCCGCTTTGGCGTCGATCTCGATCCCGAGCGCGAGGTGGTGGTGACGATGGGCTCGAAGGAGGGGCTCGCCAGCCTCGCCACCGCGATCACCGCACCCGGCGACGTCGTGCTCGCGCCCAACCCGTCCTATCCGATCCATACCTTCGGTTTCATCATCGCCGGCGCGACGATCCGTGCGGTACCCACGACCGCGGACGAGCATTATTTCGAGAGCCTCGACCGCGCGATGGCGTTCACCGTGCCGCGGCCAAGCATCCTCGTCGTTAACTATCCGTCCAACCCGACCGCGGAGGCGGTCGACCTCGCTTTCTATGAGCGGCTCGTCGCCTGGGCGCGCGTAAACGAGGTCTGGGTGATCTCCGACCTCGCCTATTCGGAGCTGTACTTCGATGGCAATCCGACGCCCTCGATCCTCCAGGTCAAGAACGCCAAGGACGTGGCGGTCGAGTTCACGTCGCTCAGCAAGACCTATTCGATGGCTGGCTGGCGGATCGGCTTCGCAGTCGGCAACCCAACCCTGATTGCGGCGATGACGCGGGTGAAATCGTACCTCGACTATGGCGCATTCACGCCGATCCAGGCGGCCGCGTGCGCCGCGCTCAACGGCCCGCAGGACATCGTCGAGAGAAACCGCCAGCTCTACCACAAGCGCCGGGACGTGCTGGTCGAGAGCTTCGCGCGGGCTGGCTGGGACATCCCGTCACCCCGCGCGAGCATGTTCGCCTGGGCGCCGTTGCCGCCGGCGCTGCAGCACCTGGGATCGCTGGAATTCTCCAAGCAGCTCCTCACCCACGCCAAGGTCGCGGTCGCACCCGGCGTCGGCTATGGCGAGAACGGCGAAGGCTTCGTGCGCATTGCGATGGTCGAGAACGAACAGCGGCTGCGCCAAGCGGCGCGGAACGTGAAGCGCTACCTGCAATCGATGGGGGTCAACACGCCGGCGCAGGGGGCGGGTTGAAGCCTCATCCTCCCCGCT
>CAXTNG010000094.1:0-9206 GCA_964245475.1 uncultured Sphingomonas sp.
GCCAGTTCAATTACGAAAACCTGACGACGATCGGCAGCCGTCCCGACGTCGTGCGACGCGAGGTCGCCGGCGCCGCGCACATCGACTTCACTGACCGGTCGCTCTTTCCGGCCGCCGTCCGCGATCAGCAGACCCAGTTCGGAATGGCGGGTACGATCGCCGGCACGCGCGTCCACGAGATCATGAACGCATACCTGCTTGCATTCCTCGACCGGCATGTGCGCGGCGTTGAGGAAGCATCCATCGCCGACCTCGACGGCCGCTTCGACGAGGTTTCGCCGGTCGACCTCAGCACGGTGCGAGCTTGGGCGCAGGACCGTGCCGCTTGACGCGCGGCCTGGCCGCCTGCCGCAACATCGCCGATTTGCGCGCACGGGCGCGACGGCGGCTTCCCGCGCCGATGTTCCACTACATCGACGGCGCCGCCGACGACGAATGGTCGCTGGCGCGTAACACCGCCGCTTTCGACGACTACCAGCTGTTGCCAAGCCAACTCCGCGACGTTTCGCGAATAGACCTCACGACACGCCTGCTCGGCTGCGACCTGGCTCTACCACTCATCCTTGCCCCGACCGGCATGTCGCGTCTGTTCCACCATGATCGAGAGATCGGCGTCGCCCGCGCCGCGCATCGCGCCGGCACGGCCTACGCGCTGTCGACGATGGCGACGACCAGCATCGAAGATGTCGCGAGCACGTCGCCGGGCGTCACGATGTTTCAGATCTATATGTTCAAAGACCGCGGCCTGACCAGCGAGTTCATCGCGCGCGCAAAAGCGGCTGGATACAAGGCGCTCTGCCTGACCGCGGACACGCCGGTCGCCGGCAATCGTGAGCGCGACATCGTCAACGGAATGACGATCCCGCCGCGGCTGTCGCGGCGCAACATCCTGAGCTACGCGTCGCGTTGGCATTGGCTCTTCCATCTCGCGCTTCAGCCCGATTTCCGGCTCGCCAATATCGCCCACCGCGCTGGGGCTGCTAAAGGCGCCATGGGGCTGATAGAATATGTCGGCAACCAGTTCGATCGCAGCGTGACGTGGGACGATGCGGCGTGGCTAGCGGCCGAGTGGGGCGGTCCGTTCGTTATCAAAGGATTGCAGACCCCCGACGACGCGCGCCGCGCGACGTCGATCGGTGCTAGCGCGATCATGATCTCAAATCACGGTGGCCGGCAGCTCGACGGCGCGCCGGCCCCGATCGACTGCGTGGCGCCGATCCGCGACGCCGTCGGCGATGCCGTTGAGCTGATAGTCGACGGGGGCGTCCGGCGCGGCAGCCACGTCGTCAAGGCGCTCGCGCTCGGAGCGAACGCCTGCTCGGTCGGCCGCGCCTACCTATGGGGCCTAGCGGCGGGCGGCGAGCGGGGCGTGGTCCGGGCGCTCGATATCCTGCGTGGCGAGATCGAGCGGACAATGACATTGGTGGGAGCGACGTCGATTGCCGATCTGTCGTCCGCTTCGATCAAGCGTATCTAGATGCTCGGCGGCGTGCACGCGCTTACGAGCTCGCACGGTTCGCTGCCCTCATTGCGGAACGAATGTTCCTGATCGCTGCGGAAATAATAGGCGTCGCCCGGCCCCAGGGTGCGGCTTTGCTCGCCGACGGTGACGCGCAACCGGCCGCTCAGGATGAAGCCGCATTCCTCACCCTCATGCGTCAGCGGATGCTTGCCCGTGGCGGCGCCAGGTTCGTAGCGTTCGCGAAGGAACTGGATCGCCTTGCCCTTCAGGTTGCGTCCGATCTGCCGATAGGAAACGCCGCCCTTGGCGATTTCGAGCAGCTCGCCGCCGCTAAAGAAAATGCGCTCTTCTCGCGCCGAGGCCTCGCCCGAGAAGAACTCCGACAATCCCATCGGCACACCCGCAAGGATCCGCTTGAGCGCTCCCACGGTGGGACTGAGTTGCCCGCCTTCGATCAATGAGACGGTCGCATTGGACACACCGGTTCGGCGCATCAGCTCACGCTGCGAGATGCCGGCGGCCTCCCGCACGGTCCGCAATCGCGCTCCTATATCGAAGTCGTCGTTCATCCAGCATCCGTCGTTGAGTATACAAAAACAGTGTATGCCAATCATGTTTCGAAGCAACTGCTTAGCTTCTGAGACATAACCAATTGCTCAACACCTCAGCCGCCACCTACGCTGCGCCCTACAAATGGAGGAAACCGTGAACCACGTTGGGCACCTTATCGGCGGTGAGGCGATACCTGGGTCGAGCGAGCGCTTGACGATCGTCAATCCTGCTACGGGAGACATCTTGCGAACGGTCGCGCTGGCGGACGTAGCGACGGTCGACGGCGCGATCGCCGCTGCGGCCGCGGCGTTTCCGGCATGGCGACAAGTGCCGCCGCTCAGGCGCGCGGCGATCCTCTTCCGGTACAAGCAGCTGCTCGACCAGAACGCCCGGCAGATCGCCGCGCTCCTGACCGAAGAGCATGGCAAGGTGCCCGACGATGCGATGGGCGAGGTGGCGCGTGGGATAGAGATCGTCGATCATGCCTGCGGCATCGCCGAGCTGCTGAAGGGCGAGCACGCGAAGAATGTCGGCCCGGCGATCGACAGCTGGTCCGAGTTCCAGCCGCTCGGCGTCGTCGCCGGGATCACGCCGTTCAACTTTCCGGCGATGGTCCCATTGTGGATGTTCCCACTGGCGATCGCCTGCGGCAACAGCTTCGTGCTGAAGCCCTCCGAGAAGAACCCCAGCGCGGCCCTGCTGCTCGCCGAGCTGTTCGGTGAGGCCGGCCTGCCCAGAGGTGTGCTGAACGTGGTCAACGGCGACAAGATGGCGGTCGACGCCATCCTGCAGTCGCCGACGGTGCAAGCGATCAGCTTCGTCGGGTCGACGCCGGTCGCCGAATACATTTACGCGCGAGGAACCGCGAGCGGGAAGCGCGTGCAGGCCCTCGGCGGCGCGAAAAACCACGCGATCGTCATGCCGGATGCCGATATCGACAACACCGTCAGCGCCCTGATGGGCGCCGCGTTCGGCTCGTGCGGCGAGCGCTGCATGGCGATCTCGGTCGTGGTGTGCGTCGGCGACCCGGTCGCCGACGAGGTGGTCGCGCGCCTGACGGAGCGCATCGCGACCTTGCGGGTGGGCCCCGGCAGCGATTTGGCGAGCGAAATGGGTCCGCTCATCACCGCCATGCATCGAGACACGGTTCGCGGCTACGTCGATCTGGGGGTCGCCGAAGGGGCGGAACTGGTTGTCGACGGCCGCGGCCTTGCCGACAGACCCGGCAATTTTCTGGGCGCGAGTCTGTTCGACCGCGTGACGCCGGCGATGCGTATCTACCGCGAGGAGATTTTCGGCCCCGTGCTGTGCGTCGTCCGGGCGGGGTCGCTCGACGAGGCGATGGGGCTGATCGACGCGCACGAATATGGCAATGGCGCCTGCATCTTCACGCGTGACGGCGAGGCGGCACGCTATTTCACCGACCAGGTCAAGGTCGGCATGGCGGGCGTCAACGTGCCGCTTCCGGTGCCGACTGCCGTTCACAGCTTCGGAGGGTGGAAACGGTCGCTGTTCGGCGATCTCCATGCCTACGGCCCCGACGCGGTGCGCTTCTACACGCGGCGTAAAACGATCACGCAGCGATGGTTCGCGGGCGGGGTGCGCGAAGCGGCCCAGTTCGCCTTTCCCAGCGGCGCGGAACATTGAGACGGTGGCCGAGATGACGCTCGATCCTTCCGCTTCCAACGGCCCCGGCGTCGCCGCGTACTGGATGCCGTTTACCGGCAACCGCGACTTCAAGCGCCGGCCGCGCGTGATCGTCGGCGCCGAGGGGCATTGGTACCGCACCGACGACGGGCGGCGCGTCTACGACAGCTTCTCAGGCCTGTGGACGAGCGGCCTCGGCCATTGCCATCCCAAGATCACCGAGGCGGTGGCCCGCCAGATGGCGACGCTTGATTTCGCCATGACCTTTCAGATGGGCAACGACCGTGCCTTCGCGCTTGCCGATCGGCTGACGGCGATGGCGCCGCGGGCGTTTACCCGCGTCTTCTTCACCAACTCAGGGTCGGAAGCGGCCGACACGGCGCTCAAGATGGCGATCGCCTGGCACCGCGCGCGCGGCGACGCCGAGCGGACACGCCTGATCGGGCGCGAGCGCGGCTATCACGGGGTCGGGTTCGGCGGCATCTCGGTCGGGGGCATCCCGGCCAACCGCAAGGCCTTCGCGGCGACCATGATCCCCGGGGTCGATCATCTGCCCCACACGATGAACCTCACCCACACCGCCTTCACGCGCGGCCAGCCCGAAAGGGGCGCGCACCTCGCCGACGATCTGGAGCGGCTGGCCGCGTTGCACGACCCGTCGACGATCGCCGCAGTGATCGTCGAGCCGGTCGCGGGATCCACCGGCATCCTGCCGCCGCCGGTCGGTTATCTCGAACGCCTGCGCGAGCTGTGCACGCGGTTCGGCATCCTGCTGATCTTCGATGAGGTGATCACCGGCTTCGGGCGCGTCGGCGCCGCCTTCGCCGCCGAGCGCTTCGGCGTGACGCCCGACATCATCACCTGCGCGAAGGGGCTGACGAACGGCGCGATCCCGATGGGCGCGGTGCTGGTGCAGGACGCCCTCTACAACGTGATGATGCAGGGGCCCGAGCAGGTCCCGGAGCTGTTCCACGGATACACCTATTCCGGTCATCCCGTCGCCGCGGCGGCCGGCCTAGCGACACTCGACGCCTATGAGGAGGAGGGCAGCTTCGCCGCCGCCCGCACGATCGAGCCACTGTTCGAGGAGCTGCTGCACGGGTTCGCTGGCCATTCCAAGGTCGTTGACGTCCGCAACTTCGGCCTAATGGGCGCGGTCGAGCTCGCGCCGCGCGCCGGCGCGCCGGGCGCGCGCGGGCTCGACATCCATAAGGCCTCCTTCTGGGACGAGGATCTCGTCATCCGCAACGGCGGCGACACGCTGCAATTCTCGCCGTTCCTCGCATCGCGCCCCGACGATCTGACGATGACGTTCGAGAAGGTCCGTCGCGTCCTGGACCGGATCGACTAGCCGTGATCGTCTTCGATAACGCCCGCATCTTCGACGGTTGGTCGGCCGACCTGATCGAAGGGCAGCGCGTCGTCGTCGAGGGCAATATGATCCGCGAGGTCAGCACCGCAGCCGCCCCGGCAGGCGCAGACCGCATCGACTGTGGCGGCCGCGTGCTGATGCCTGGCATGATCGACGCCCATGTCCACGCGACTTTCTCCGGATTCGCGACAATCGATCGGCCGCCGACCTATCACGCCCATCATGCAGCGCGATTTCTTTCCCATATGCTTGGGTGCGGGTTCACGACGGTGCGCGATGTCGGCGGGGCCGAGATCGGGCTCTCGTCTGCGCTCAAGGACGGTCTGCTACCAGGACCGCGCCTATTCCACGGTGGTCGCGCAATCAGTCAGAGCGGCGGCGCGGGAGATCCGCGCGGTCCCCATGTCGAGATTTCCTGTTGCGCCTGTGCCGCGCATGGCGACAACATCTCGCGTGTCGTAGACGGGGTAGACGACGTGCGCCACGCGGTGCGCGAGGAGCTTCGGCGCGGCGCATCCCACATCAAGATTATGGCATCGGGCGGTGTCGTCTCGCCCGACGACCCGCTCGATCGTGCGCAATATAGTGATGCCGAGATCGCAGCGGCGGTCGAAGAGACGACGCGCTGGGGCGCCTATGTTGCTGCACATTGTCACTCGACCGACGGGATTGGCCGGTTGGCACGGCTGGGCGTCCGTACGATCGAGCACGGGACGCTGATCGATGGTCTGACCGCGAAGGTGGTCGCGAGCGCGGGCGCATTCGTCGTGCCGACGATGGCGATCATTTTCGCTCTGCATGACCGTGGCGAAGCATCTGGTCTTTCGCCTGCCAGCCGGGCCAAGCTCGCTCAAGTAGCCGATCGAGCCTTGCAAGGACTAGCGGTGATGCGCGACGCTGACGTGAAGATGGGGTTCGGCACAGACCTGATCGGCGATAACTACATGCTCCAGGGCACTGAGTTCACTCACCGCGCCAAGGTGCTGCGGCCGTTAGACATCCTGCGGTCGGCATGCAGCATCAACGCCGACCTTCTCGGCGAAACCGGCAAGCTCGGTCGGATTCAGCCGGGAGCAGTAGCCGATGTGGTCGTCGTCGACGGCGATCCGTTGCGCGATATCACGCTACTCGCGCGGCCGCGCGGAGAGGGATTGCGCGTGTTGATGCAGGGTGGATGCGTCATCAAATCCCATCAAGGTATTTAGGAATGACAGTGAAGAGCAAACCCCTCGTGGCAGCCTTCGCGAGCTACTTCGGAGAGAAGCCGTCGATACCGGTGACTGCTACGCTTCAGAAACCGCGCACGCCTCGAGTCTGGAGGACGGTCGTAGCCTCCGCACCGCAGTGAGATGACTCGAGTAAATGGTCGATCAACAAGGCTCATCACTAACTCGTCTCCGCCGACACTCTCGGCCGGATTTCCATCAGCTTGAGACTTTCTTAAAGGTGGCGGAAACGCGGAATTTCGCTGAGGCAGCGCGCCAACTGGGCGTCAGCCAGCCAGCCATTAGTCAGACGATCGCAAAGCTAGAAGAAATATACGGCGGAGACCTGTTCGAACGTCGTCGCGGAGCGCCCGTCGCCTTGACCTTGATGGGACGCGCGATTCTCCCAAAGGCGAAGCTCCTCCTCTTCATGGTCGATACGCAGATCGACCGCGCCGTTACCATCGCGCAGAGCATGGCTGGCTCGATCACGATTGGTTTCACCGGGGGTCTTGGCTGCGGCCCGCTGCGCGAGGGGATCGCCGAATTCCATCGGTCACGTCCAGATGTCGAGCTTCGCTTCGTGGA
This sequence comes from uncultured Sphingomonas sp., assembly GCA_964245475.1. Classification (GTDB taxonomy): domain Bacteria; phylum Pseudomonadota; class Alphaproteobacteria; order Sphingomonadales; family Sphingomonadaceae; genus Sphingomonas. The sequence goes on from CAXTNG010000094.1 coordinate 6,827, forward strand.
AGGATCGCCGAACGAACTACACCGCCTCCTCAACGAGCGATCGGTCGACATCATGTTCACCGGGTTGCTGCCCGGTTTAGGCGGCGGCCCGAACGAGCAAGAGAGGCTCTGGGACGATCGGCTATTCGTGGCTTTGAGAGACGATCACCCTCTCGCGGCGAACGACAACCTTCGCTGGATCGACGTCTCGACGCTCCCGATCATCATTTCCGCGCACCATGGTGACCTGTCCTACTATCGCGCGATCGCCACACGGATGGGCGATCTCCCCTTCGAGTGCACCTCTCACGATGTTTCCGCCGGCGCGCTTATGGACCTTGTCGAGCTCGGTCTGGGTGCGACCATCGTCTGCACTTCGTCCACCATCCCGCGCCATGGCATCGCCTACCGCCCGATTGTCGACCCAAACGCGCTGATCGCGGCGGAAGCGATCTGGCCGAAAGACGATCGCAACCCGCTTCGCCACCGCCTACTCGTCTGCGTCCGCAAACTCGCAAGTAGGGAGTGGTCGTCCCGCACCTGACCTACGGTAGCTCGCCTTGCTCTGTGATAAGTTCGCAGGGGCTGACCCCGAGCGCCTTTGCAAAGGAGCCAAGCAGGGTCACACTCGGTGACACTTTCCCGCGCTCGATCGAACCCAAATAGCGAGGACTGATGCCCAGTATGTGCGCCATCTCCTCCTGCGTGCGTCCTGTCTCGTTCCGCTTCCGGCGCAAATTGTTGGAAAGAACGAGCTTGAGGTCCATCCACCGCGTGATCACGCGGCAGGCACGATCGTTCTAGGAACGATCGTGCCGATTCGTTATGGCTGCCGAATGAAGCTATTGCGGCGAGAACGTCATGGGGGAGCCGAAAAGAATGAGGGACCAGCGTCGTGACGAGGCAGAACGCCTGATCACGTTGGCAAAGGGATTGCTCGACCGACCACAAGAAGAAATGGTGGTCGCCCATCTCGATCAGGCCGTCGAAGTATTGCACATGGTCATCGAAGAAGAACGCGCACAATCCCGTTAGCTGTCCGGCCACGGCCCGAGTAGGAGATCGCGACTAACGAGGACTCGGACCTTTGCACCCGGGCGGATCGTGATGGTGGGCTGAACATTCAGGGCGCGTTCGACGATCTTGTCACCCGCGTCCTCGACTGTTCGCCCTGCGCTCTCGCGGATCGCCTGTGCGATATTCCCGTTGCTGCCACCTCCGCCGGTCGCCGCATTGGCTCCGACACCGAACAGGACCGAGAGCAGCCCGCCGACAACCAGCCGGCCGGTGTGACCATCGACACTGTCCTTGAACCCGGACTGCCCGGCCGGATCGGTCCCGACCATGCGGTCGAGGTCGATCGAGCGGCCATCCGGCAGGATCATCCGTATCCACACGACCAACGCGCGTGATTGTCCGTAGCTCACCCGCGCATCATATTCGCCGATCAACCGCGTCCCTTGCGGGATCAAGCGCGTCCGCCCGGTAACGCTGTCGAACACGTCTTCCGTCACCTGCGCTACCACCTGACCGGGCAAGTCGGACGACAGGCCGGTGACCAGCGCCGCGGCGATCGTGGACCCCGCAATCACTGCGTAGCGTCCGGTCGGCTGTTGAAGGCGACCGGTGTTGACGCTCTGCGCGGGTCGTCCGCTTCCAGAGATGAAGGCGTTCTTCCGGTCCTGGGCGTCCGGGGCGCTTGCCGGCCCGTTCGTTTCACTTGCTACGGTCGCAGTCGCCGCAGCCGTATCGGCGACGGGCGATGCCTGGCGCGTCCCCTCGTTGGCGAACAGCTTGCTCGCACGCGCGCTGTCTTGCCGCTGGCGTCGCTGCTGGAGCACGGCGTTGCGTTCGCCCTCAGCCTGTGCATCCGCGGTCGGCTCTGACGAGGGAATCGCCTGGGCAGCGTCAGCGGTAGCGGCGTCAGCGCCAGGCGGCGGCAGCTTAGCGGCCGCCGCGATCTGCGCCGCGCCATAGTCCTTCGGGGCCGTGGCGAGCGCGTCGCCCACCTGACGGTTGTTGATCGGCACCTGCTCGGGCGTTTCAGCATGACGGTGGCTCGATGTCAGCGCGATGCCCAGCGCCGTCGCGATGCCCAGCGCGCCAACCCCGGCGGAGGTGGCCAGGACGCGCCGGGACAGGCGGCGCGGCGTCGGCGGCGCTGCGCGCGTGGCGAGCCGCGGCTCGAGCGGCGGACCGGCAGGCTCAAAGGCCGGCTCATCGAGATCGGCCGCGCTCACGACGCGCGCTCCGCCGTGCGGGTGATCCGCACGACCTTCTGCTCTTTGGTCCCGAGGCGGAGCTCGGCCGCGGCGAACAGCCGGTCGACGATGACGTAGCGGCCCAAAACCCGGTAGTTCACCAGTTCGGAGGTGTTACCCTCGGGACCCACCACGAACAG
>CAXTNG010000094.1:9216-10699 GCA_964245475.1 uncultured Sphingomonas sp.
TCCCCTCGGGCATCAGGACATAGGTCTTGGCGCCGTCGTCGAACACCTGCGCAGGCCGCCACGGCACGTTCGCTCCGGAAAGATGGTAGCCGAAGTTCAGCTTGGCCGGGTCGATGCCGACCTGCACCTGCGTGGCGGCACGCGCCTCGGCGGTCGCCCTGGCGCGCTGGATCGCGATCAGCTCGTCCTGCGGGTAGGACCAGCCGACGCTCGCCATGTAGACCTGCGCGGTCGCGCGCAGCTCGCCATGGTTGGTTCGGCGGTTGGTGTTGATCACCAGGTTGGTGGCCAAGGCCGGATCGGTCGGGTTGACGAGGATGTGGGTTTGGCGGGTGGCGCCGTCGCCGCTGGCCGCCTCGCCGATCACCCAGCGCACCGTATCGCCGGCCGCGACCGCGCCGGTGTCCGACAGCGTCTCCCCCTCCTGCAGCATGATGTCGGTGACCTGGCCGACCGCCGCGGTCACGACGTAGAGCCCGCCGGGCGCGTAGACGAACAGCTGGGTCGCGCCCTGCCAGCCCGCCGGGCGCGGCACGATCCGTGCGGCTTGGGTCGCCGCCGCGACCGGCAGCGTCAGGCGGACCTGGGCAGCGGCCAAGGTGGGGGTGAGCAGGCTCGTGGCGAGCAGCAGGACGCGCATGATCATTCTCCGAGGTTCTGCGACCAGTTGATCGCGTGGACGTAGAGGCCGAGGGGGTTTCGACTGAGCGTCGCCGCGTCACTCGGCGTCCGCACGACGATCGTCAGGATCGCCGTCCAGTGGCTCGTTTGGGCGAGCTGGCCGTGATCGTAGCGCCGCTCGTCCCAGGCCACGCGGAAGCTGTCGGCCGACGCGCGCACCACGTTGCGGACGTCGACCGAGACCTGCGTGTCGGCGAGATGCGCGAACGGGTCGCCTGCGCGGGCGTAATCGTTGAGCGCGGCCGTACCCTGTTCGGTGGTGAAGGCGTAGGCGCCCTCGAGGTTCTGGCGCAGCACAATTGGATCGGCCGGCCTGGAGCGCACATTCTCGATGAACCGTGCGAGGTGCCACGCGATTTGCGGATCGGTCGGTTGATACTGGTCCGGCACCGGCGCGACGCTGCGGGCTGCGCCCAAGCGGTCCACCTCCACCACATAGGGGACCATGTGCGCGCCGAACCGCAGGCGGAGATTGTCGGTGACGCTCAACGCCAGCAGTGCGGTGGTGCCGAACGCCATGTAGCGCCAGCTCCGCGCCTGGACCCGGGCCGATCCGATCCGATCGTCCCACGCCTGCGCGGCACGCTGATAGGGCGTCTCGGGCTGAGGCTCGCGGCTGTAGCGCGCCGAGGTGCGGCGGAACGGGTTCATGTCACTTTTCCTCGCTGAGAGAGACGTGGGTCGCGCCGCCGCCGCTGTCGGCAGCCCGCAGGCTGTGCGCGGCCATCGTGGCGCCCTGGGTCACCGCCTGCCGCCGCTGCAGCCGGCGCCACATCGGCTGCCGCCTCCGCTCCAGGATGGG
>CAXTNG010000095.1:0-322 GCA_964245475.1 uncultured Sphingomonas sp.
GGCGCCAAGCGCCAGCGCCGCCTCCACCATCGCCGGGTCGCGCTGCGCCGCCGCCAGCCGCGCCGCCAACGTCATCCGCGATACGCCATGGCACGCACCGCGACCTCGTCGAACACGGTCCATTCCTCCACGATCTTCGGCCCGTCTAGCCGGAAGTGCGAGGTGCCCATCATATACACCGGCTTGCCGGCGGGAAGCGCGTTGCCGAGCAGCCCGCCCCGGGCGCTGCTGCCGGACAGCAGCCAGCGCACCGCGACGATCACCCCATCGGCTTCCGCCGTCCAGCAGACGTGCTCGACCCGCACGGCGCCGTCGGGAATGG
>CAXTNG010000095.1:445-1749 GCA_964245475.1 uncultured Sphingomonas sp.
CGCGGACGAGCCATTCGGTGTGGATCTTGTTGGCGCGGCTGATGCAGTCGGCAGCGAAGCGGAAGCTGTAGGAGCGCCCCGTTGCGGGCCCGTAGAGGCCGTCGGCCGTGTGGGTGACCGTGTCGAAGCCGAGGTGCGCGGTGTAGAAGCCCCTGTCCTCGTCACCGTCCCAGGCGACCGCGAGGTGGTTGGTCCGTCCGTCGGGGGCGGACGCGACTGCGGCGACCGTGTTGGCGGTCACCTCTCGCGCGGTTCGGACGATGCCGTAGCTGGTGTAGACGACGCAATCGTCGGTGTAGGTATCGTGGATGTAGCCGACGGCACGGTGATCCCAGATGTCGTCGGTGATCCGGACGATATAGTCGACGATGTCGGCGAAGCGCTCCTCGAACCCCGCCATCGGCTGGCGCTCGCCCGGATAGGCTGCGTCGGCGCCCCTGATCCGGCGGGTCGCCGCGCGTGCGGGAAGGGTGAACGGCAGGTCGGCAGGAAAGGGGCGCATCGGTCGGCCTCATCTTGCGGTGGAGACGAAAATACGATTGATTGCGAATGCACGGATGCGCGCCGATACACGTCCGTCGGCGCGTCCGTCCAGCCGGGAACCAAGATGACCGCCATTGCCGAGACTCTCGCGCGGCCTTCGGCGTCGCCGGCCGACGCCGTGCCGCCGCTCAGCCGCCCGGTGAAGCTGTTCTACGGCTCTGGCAGCCTCGCCGAGGCGGTGGTGATCTCGTCGACGACCCAGTTCCTTATGCTCTACTACAACCAGGTGCGCGGGCTGCCGGCGGGGCAGGTGGGCCTGGCGATCGCCGCGGGGCTGGTCGTCAACTCGGTGGTCGATCCGCTGGTCGGGAGCTGGTCGGACCGGACGCGCTTCGGGCGGCTCGGGCGCCGCCACCCGTTCATGTTCGCCGCGATCGTGCCGGTCGCGCTGTCCTTCCTCGCGCTGTTCAACGCGCCGCACTGGCCCGGCTGGGCGGTGATGGCGTGGCTCGCCGTTTTCAACATCGTGTTCCAGCAGGCGCTGACCGCCTTTCACACCCCACACCTGGCGTTCGGCGGCGAGCTGACCACCGACTATATCGAGCGGACGCAGGTGATGGCGTACAACACCTTCTTCCTCTGGTCGGGCGATACGCTGTGCTGGCTGACCACCTTCGGACTGTTCTTCAGCGCCAGCGCCGCTTTTCCCAACGGCGCGCTCGATCCCGCGCGCTACGGGCCGTTCTCGATCACCATCGCCGGTGTCGTGCTGGTGGCGGGCGAGGGCGTGACGTCGCTCGACGACTACCTGCGCGCGTTCG
>CAXTNG010000095.1:1759-3911 GCA_964245475.1 uncultured Sphingomonas sp.
CGGGTCACATGCGTAGTTACGCCACTTCAATCCGAGGTCGCGCCCCGTGGTGGGTTTCGCCGAGGCTCACCCACCCTACACCGGATCAGAGGGGGCGGGAGAAATAGAGGACCGACTCGTTGCGCTCCAGCTTCTTCACGAGGAGCCGCATCCCGTGGCTGCCGCGTGCCACGCCGGGCACGCAGCGGTTCACGTTGCGCAATTTCCTGACCGACGTGCGTCAGGCGCTCGCCAACCGCAATTACGTGCTGCTGCTGCTCGGCGCCTTCTGCCTGTCGCTGATGCAGGGAGTGCGCGGCGGGTTGTGGATCTACACGGCGACCTATTTCTGGCAGCTGAGCAGCGGCCAGATCACCTGGTTCGCGCTTGGCAGCCTCGCCGGCTATACCTGCGGCGGGGCGGTCGTCGCGTGGCTGCACCGCCGCTTCGACAAGCGGCGGACCTGCGCGGTGGCGGTCGCGGTCTATTGTATCGGCCCCGCGCTGCCGCTGGCGCTCGGCTGGCTCGGCATCATGAGCGCCGAGACGCCGTACCTGCTCGCGATCCTGATCGCCTTCTCGCTGCTCCAGCACCTGCCGTACAGCCTGATGACGACGACGGTGCTGTCCGCCTATGCCGACATCGCCGACGAGAACGAACTGCGCTTCGGCGCGCGGCAGCAGGGCATCCTGTATTCCACGCAGACCTTCTTCGCGCGCATCGACCAGGCGGTCGGCGCCGCGCTCGCCGGATGGGCGCTGACCGCAATCGCCTTCCCGGCGAACGCGACGCCGGGGCATGTGCCCGACGCGGTGCTGCAGGGGCTGGCGGGAGCGTGGGTGCTGTCGACGCTGCCGGGCCTGCTCACCGCCTACTTCTACGGGCGGCTGGGGATCACGTCGGAGAGCTATGCGGCGACTCGGGCAGCGCTGGATGCCGCACCAGCGTCTCGGGCAGCATGAACCAGAGGATCGCGCCCGCGACGTAGACCGCCGACGCCATCCCCATCGCGGTCGCCAGCCCGACGGTCGCGGTCGCCCAGGCGGCGAACAGCGGGGCGCCGATTGCGAGCACATGGCCCGCGTGGAACAGCGCGGCACCGTGCGGGCGGAGATGCAGCGGGAAGATCTCGGCGAACCACGCCCCCCAGGTCGCTGTGCAGGACAGCCCAAGACCGAAGGCGAAGCCCACTGCCGCGAGCGTCGCCGGGTGCGGGCCGACGCGCAGGAACACCAGGATCGCGGCGGCGCAGAGCAGGTAGCCGACCAGCGGCGGGCGGCGGCCGTACCGGTCGGACAGGATCGCCCAGAGAAAGTTGCCGATCAGCGAGCCGCTGGAGATGGTCGCGACGATGCTGCCCATCGCGGTCGCCGAGAGGCCGAGCGTCTGCTTGATGTAGATGGTGACGAAGCCCATGAAGAGCGAATAGGCGTTGAAGTCGATGCCCGACAGCGCGACGCAGCCGAGCGCGAGCCAGCGCCATTGCGGCCCCAGCATCTCCCGCCAGCTGCCCTGAGCCGCAGGCACGTCCTCCTGGTCGTCATAGGCGCGGTAGCGGCGGTCGTCGGGGATGACTGCGTAGAGCAGGAACGACAGCGGCAGGGGAAGCGCGCCGATCCACAGCAGCACGTGCCAGTGGGCGTCGCCGAGGCCCGCGCCGAGCAGACCGACGATGATGTTCGACGCCGGGTACATCGTCGAGTTGATCGCAATCATCTTGCCGCGCGCCTTCACCGGGAACAGCGCGACCACGAGGCTGGTCGCGACGACGTAATAGCCCCCCAGCGTCGCGGCGAGCAGCGCGCGCGCACCGACCCAGGTGGCGAATGCGCCCGAGCCGGCCTGCAGCGCGGCGGTGATGCCGATCGTCGCGGCGATCGCGAAGGCGGCGCGGCGGCGCCCGGCGCGGGCGACGATCCCCGCCCAGCAGATCGCGCCGATCGAGATGCCGAGGTTCTGCGCGCTGAAGATGATCGCGGTCTGCTCGATCGAGAAGCCGAGATCGGAGATCAGGTACGGACGGACGTAGTCGGTGACGACGAAATTGTAGCAATAGAGGATGTAGCCGACGAGCACGACGGCATAGCAGACCAGCCGCCCGGCGATCGGCAGGTCGCTGGCGTGACGCAGGCGAGCGCCGCGACCGTCGTGATCGCCGCCCGCCGCGCCGCCG
>CAXTNG010000095.1:3921-10667 GCA_964245475.1 uncultured Sphingomonas sp.
ATCCCGCGTCCGTCATCGGCGTTCCCCCGCTCGCGTGCGGCGCAGCCTGAACCCATCTGCATGCGCAAGCAAGACCGGGAGCACGCCTGCTGCTCAAGGTTGGGGCCGGCAGGTGTGCCACTGGGGCGAATTGTCGTTGATTGCGTATGCATCATCCGTTATCCTGCATCCACCGTATAGAGCCGGCCGCCGAAGCCGGGACATTGATGGGGGATCGATCATGGTTCGTGACGTGCGCTCGCCGGCCCTCGCGCTGATCGCCTCGCTGCTCGCGACGACCGCGCTGGCAAGCCCCGCCTGGGCGCAGGAAACGCAGGCAGCGCCCAACACCGCCGCATCCGACAACCCCGACAGTCCACCCGCAGGCGACGACATCATCGTCACCGCGCAGAAGCGCGCCGAGAACCTGCAATCGGTGCCGGTCAGCATCACCGCGCTGCCCACCAAGAAGCTCGAGGACCTCCAGGTCGGCACGCCGGGCAACAGCTCCGTCTCGTTCCGCGGCATCGCGACGGACGGCGGGCTGTACTTCTCGGGCACGCTGCCGACGGTCGGCACCTATCTAGACGAGCAGCCGATTACCTCGATCTCGGGCACGGTCGACACGCACATCTACGACATCGCGCGGGTCGAGGCGCTCGCCGGGCCGCAGGGCACGCTCTACGGCGCGTCGAGCGAGGCGGGCGTGGTGCGGATCATCACCAACAAGCCCGACGCGAGCAAGTTCAGCGCCAGCTACGACCTGGAAGGCAACAAGATCCTGAAGGGCAATTTCGGCGGCAAGGCCGAAGGCTATGTCAACGTGCCGCTCGTCGCCGACCGCGCGGCGCTGCGCGTCGTGGCCTGGTACGAGCACACCGGCGGCTACATCGACAACGTCCTGAAGTCTCGCACCTTCCCAACGTCCAAGATCACCCAGACGAACACGGCGCTGGTCAAGGACGACTGGAATCCGACTGACGTCTATGGCGCGCGCGCCGCGCTCGGGATCGACCTCGACGACACTTGGACGATCACGCCGTCGATCATCGCGCAGAAGACCAAGTGGGAAGGAAGCTTCCAGTCCGACGACACCAAGGTCGGCGAGCTGGAAGTGGCACATTACTACCCCGAGTTCGGCAAGGACACCTGGTATCAGGCCGGCGGCACGATCACCGGCAAGGTCTCCGACTTCGACGTGACCTACGCCGGCTATTTCATGCATCGTCAGGGCGTGAGCCAGAACGACTACGCCGATTACGGCTATTTCTATGATCTCGTCGCCGGATCAGGCTCGGGCGTGGTCAACAACGCCGGGCAGCTGATCGACCCGTCACAGATCAACGTCAACAGCGGCCATCTGACCAAGCTCAGCCACGAATTCCGCGTCGCCACGCCGCAGTCGAAGCCGTTCCGGGTCATTGCGGGCCTGTTCTACCAGCGTCAGGCGGAGACCGCGGAGAACGACTATCTGACCCCCGGCTTCGCGACCCGGCTTTCGGTGCCCGGCCGCCCCGGCCAGGTGTGGCTGACCAAGGAGCGGCGGATCGACAAGGATTACGCCGCCTTCGGGCAGGCCGATCTCGACGTGTCCGACACGCTGACGCTGACCGGCGGCATCCGCGTCTACAAGTTCGATAATTCGCTGGTCGGCTTCTACGGCGTCAACACGACGTATTTCGGCACCGGCGTGCGCCAGTGCCTCGGCCGTGCCGCGGGCGGCGGGCCGTATGGCGTCGGGGTTGCGGTGGTGCCCGGCACGCCCTGCACCAACCTGGGCCTGCTCAACAGCGACGGGTCGATCTCGCCCAAGCGGTCGAAGGGCGACGGTATCACCTGGCGTGCCAACGCCAGCTACAAGATCAGCCCCGACCATCTGGTCTACGCCACCGCCTCGACCGGCTTCCGCCCCGGCGGCGTCAATCGCGCGGGCACCGCCGACCCGTTCGGCGCCGACAAGCTCTACAATTACGAGATCGGCACCAAGAACACCTTCATGGACCGCCGGGTGACGCTCAACCTCACGATCTTTCAGGAGGACTGGAAGGACGTGCAGGTCTCGTATCAGCAGCCGGGCGCCAGCGGCGTCGCGCTGATCGGCAATGTCGGCAGCGCGCGCTCGCGCGGGATCGAGGGCGATGTCGCCTTCCGCCCGTCGCCGGACTTCACGCTGACTGCGGCCGGGGCCTATGTCGATGCGAAGCTGCGCGCCGCCTTCATTCCCTACGGCACCTATGTCGCGGCGCCTGCGGGCACGCGTCTGCCGCTGACCGCCAGGTTCAAGGGCAATGTCACCGGCCGCTACGAATGGGACGTGGGCGAGGCGCGCGGGCACGTGCAGCTCAACGGCGCCTATACGGGCAAGCGGACGCCGGTGATCACCGTGGCGGACGCGCGCAAGACCGGCGACCTGCCCGGCTTCTTCCAGCTCGACGGCACGATCGGCGCGGTCGTCGGCAACATGAGCTTCGAGCTGTTCGCCCGCAACCTGACCGACGCGCGCGGGCAGCAGACCCGGGCGGCGCGGTGCAACATCAACTATTGCGGCCCGACCTCCAAGGACCCGATCGGCGAGATCTACCGCATCTACATCCAGCCGCGGACGATCGGCGTGCGCTTCGGCCAGAAGTTCTGATCGCGCGCAACTCGGGCAGGAACGTTGCCGTGCGTATGGTACGACACGCGGTGAACCTTATCGGCCTCATTCGGCTCGTCCTTTGCCCGTTTCTACTGGCAGCCGGCGTTGCAGCGCCAACAAGCACGTACGCGGCAGCTCGACCCGCTGCGAACGCGGTCCCGGCGGATCGCTGGCTGGAGATGGACCTGTACTGGTTCGATCCCGCCGCCGTCCGCGGCTCGGCGGACCGGTTCTGGCGCCGCTATGCGCCGCTGTACCGCGGCGTCGCGGGGTACAAGGGCGTGGTGCTCGGCGTCGGGCTGACGGTCGACTACATCGTCGCCTTCTCCGGCGATCTCGATCAGCCGATCGCCTTACCGAAGGGGACGGGCCAGGAGCTGGGCGTCGACATAGCGGGCCAGCTCGACGGCGACACCGCCGCGCGGCAGCGGGCCTGGCGGACGCGCTTCGCTGTCCCGCGGAACGATGGCGCACAAGTGGGCTATAGCGCCTGGACCTACCGGCGGCTGGCCGAGCTGGCGCAGGCGCTGCGCGTCGAGGCGCGGCGGCACGGCGTCGCGGACTTCCGCGTGGCGACGTTCGCCGCCGCGGGCGACAGCACCTACGGCGAGCCCGTCCCCTTCGCCGTCACCCATCCCGAGGCGTGGACCCGCTGGGGCGGCACGAGCGGGGCCGGCGACACCAGCGCGTTCTTTGATCCCGCGGCGCGGTTGAAGGCGGACCCGGCTCCGCGTGCCGGGCTGCCGCACGGCATCGTCGAAGGCACGACCGTGTCCGCCTTGCTCGCCGCACAATGGGGCGCGCTGTCGCGCACGGCGGGCCTCGACGGGCTGATGCTGCGCGACGGCTTCGGCTTCGCGCGCGCCTACACGCGCTATGGACCCTGGGGGGCGTCGCTGCCCGACCCGGCGCGTGCCACGGAGATCACCGCGGCGGTTGCCGGCATGGTACGCGCGATCAAGCTGGCGAACCCGCACGCACTGACCATGATGTACTCCAGCGCGGCGACCGCCACCGCGGACTGGCGTGCCAACGGCCTCGATCTGGAGACGGTCGCGCGCGGCGGCTATCTCGACATCTTCGTCGACCAGACATGGGCTGGCGCATGGGGCGAGGTAGGGGTGCGCCAGCAGACCTTCTGGAACGCGCCGATGCTCGGCTGGACCTACCAGCTCGCCTACATGCTGCAGCACGCGGCGGTGCTGGCGCCGAGCCGGGTGCATCATTACCCGCTTATCGAGACCTTCGACGCCTGGGAGAGCTGGGACACGATCCACACCGCGCCCGAGCGGCTGCGCTGGGGCATTTGGGCCTATTCGCACGCAGCGGTGAAGACTCCGGACGGCGTACGGATGCCCGCGGGCGCGTATATTTCCTGGGGAAACCACGGGCATGCGTTGCTCGGCGAGGGCGACGTCGCCTTCCTGACCGCCGAGCTGAACGCAGCCGAGCGCGACGCGGCGCAGGTTGTCGAGGTGTTCGGCCCGACCCTGGTCTATTCACGCGACGCGGCGCGGATGCAGATGACGCAGGGCGCCGACGGCGGCGGCCCGCGCGACAGTATCGACGAGACCGTCGCGACGCTGATCAAATGGCCGTTGCCGGTGCAGTCGGCGACGCGGATCGAGTGGTTGCCGCAGGTCCGATCCGATCTGTTCGTGTTCGGCGCCACGGCGGGCCTGCCGCCATCCGTGGCGAAGGCCGTGGACGATCTCGCCAAGGCGGGTCAGCCGATCGCTTTACTCTCTGCGCCGGCGGACACCCATCCGGCGCTGGCATCGCTCGCCGGGATCAGCTTCGCCCCGTACCGTCCGGCGCTACAGGACCCCATATTGCGCGGCACGAGAGGCAGCTCGGTCGGATTGGCAGTCGCCGGCATGCCGGCGCAGTTCGATGCGGCGCCGCCCCCGCTGCAAACACGCTCGGCGCCGCAGAAGGTCGTCTACGCGGTCGGTCCTTCGGCGGCGCTGACGCTCGATCAGGCGGCAGGGCGCAGCGTCTCCTACTGGGCGCCGGCGCCGCTGGACGACGCGTGGTACGTGCCCTTGCGCGATCTGATGAGAGACCCGGCGCCCTTCGCGCTGGCAAGCGCAACGCTCAGCCGGCAGCTGGCGACCGCGCGGGCGTTTCGAGCCGCAGTGACCGACCTCCGCCAACCGGGTACGATCGCCGCCTGGCGCACCCGTGACGGGGCGATCTCGATCCTCGTCGGCAACCTCGAGGAAGGCCTTGACGACGATGCCGACCGTTCGCGGCGGCTGGAGCTGGCGCTGCCCGACGCCTGGCGAGGCAAGGACTGGCGCTCGGCTTGGGACGACCGTGACCCGGGCGGGGCGGCGGGTGACCTGTCGGTCTCGCTCGCGCCCCAAGCCAGCCGCCTTCTTCATGCCCAGGGCGAGAGGAAGTAGGCCCGTTTGATCCGGGGTAAGCGGCTCCGGCCCGAAAACCGCTTTCGCGTCGGGAGTAGAGCGGCGACGACACCGCCGAACTGCCTGCGCCGTGCGAACACCGGACCGCGGGCAGCGCCTTCGTGGTCCGTCGTCATACCCGGACCGCATCCAGCGGATTGTCGCGCCGCGTGTCCTTGAGCATCAGCGCGGCGAGCAGCGATACCGCGCAGACGGCAGTGACGTACCAGTAGAAGCCGCTCTCATGCCCTGCCTTCTTGAGCGCGAACGCGACGTTCTCGGCGGTGCCGCCGAACAGCACGTTGCCAACGCCATAGGCCAGCCCCACACCTAGCGCCCGCACATGGATGGGAAACATCTCGGCTTTGAACAGCCCGGATACGGAGGTGTAGAAGCTGTTGATCACCAGCCCCGCCAGCACCAGCGCGACCGCCGCGGAAACGCTCTCGACATGCGCCAGCGCGCTGAGGATCGGCACCGTGAACAGCGTGCCCAAGCTTGCGAACAGGAGGATGTTGTTGCGCCGGCCGATCCGATCGGACAGCAGCCCCATCACCGGCTGCAGCGCCATGAACACGACCAGCACGCCGGTCATCACCGCGGTCGCCGTCTCCTTGGTCATGCCGACGGTCAGCACCATGTATTTCTGCATATAGGTCGTGAAGGTGTAGAAGGAGAGGCTGCCGCCGGCGGTGAGCGCGACCACGGTAAGGAACGCACGGGTGTTGCCGGCGAACAGCTCGCGCAGGCTGCCCGCACCGGCCGTCCGGTCGGCGGCGGTGGAGGTCTCGTGCATGTGGTGGCGGAACAGCAGGATCGTCGCCGCGCCGATCGCCCCGACGACGAAGGCGATCCGCCAGCCATAGGCCTCCATGCCGCGCTCGCTCAGCACCTGTTGCAGCACCATGACGACCAGGGTCGCGCACAATTGGCCGCCGATCAGCGTGACATATTGGAAGGACGCCCAGAAGCCGCGCCGCCCCTTGCCCGCGATCTCGCTCAGATAGGTGGCGGCGGTGCCATATTGCCCGCCGGTCGAAAATCCTTGCAGCATTCGGCCAAGGAGCAGCAGCGCCGGCGCAGCGGCGCCGATCTGGTCGTAGGTGGGCAACACGGCGATCAGCAGCGCGCCGGCGCCCATCATCAGCACCGACAGCACCATCCCCGCCTGGCGCCCGTGGCGATCGGCGTAGCGGCCAAAATACCAGCCGCCGATCGGGCGCATCAGGAAACCGACCGCGAAGATGCCGCTGGTCGCCATCACCTGTACCAGCGCGTCGCTTTTAGGGAAGAACTCCCCGGAGAAATAGAGTGCGGTGAAGGCGTAGACGTAGAAGTCGTACCATTCGATCAGATTGCCCGCCGATCCCGCCAGGATCGCCCGCAGCCGCGCGCGATCGGTGAGCGGCTGCGCGAGTGCGGCGTCCGCAGTAGCCATCGTGGGCGTCACCGCCGCGTCGATTCGCATGGCCGGCTCCTGATACCCCTCACAATCGCACGCGTCCGGCCGATCTGCCGCTCGGCGCTGGTGAAGTTCGCCGTAACATTGGTGCCGCCCTTGCCGCTCAACACAGGCACCTCGGGATAGGAACACACCGGCTTGATCATGCCGGTAGCCTTCGGTGCACCCCGCTAGGGCAGCGATCACGTAGATACTTGGACTTGTTGGTCGGGGCGACAGGATTCGAACCTGCGACCCCCACACCCCCAGTGTGATGCGC
>CAXTNG010000096.1:0-2865 GCA_964245475.1 uncultured Sphingomonas sp.
CACCGGCTTTTCGCGGGGCGGCGGCGACCACCGCCGGACGCGGCACGGCTGGGTGGAGGCGTATGTCGAGCGCATCGGCTGGATCGGCTTCGATCCGTGTTCGGGGCGTTCACCGGAGGAGGAGCATGTCCGGGTGGCGGTGGCGCTGGATGCGGCGGGTGCGTCGCCTGTCGCGGGGTCGCGGCTGGGCGAGGGCGAGGAAATCCTCGACGTCGACGTCAGCGTGACGGGCGGCGAGTAGAGCTGTTCCCGCGCGAATTGCCTTGTCTCGTCCCCGTTCGTGCTGAGCGAAGTCGAGCACCTGGGAGTGCCCTTCGACTTCGCTCAGGGCGAACGGAGGTGGGTCAGTCTTGCGAGGACCGCTCTAGTTTCAGGCCGGCATCAGCCGCTTGCCGAAATCCGTCCGTTCCGCCGGTTCCTCGTAGCGGCTCCAGCCCAGAGGTCCGAGCACCTCGACCGGGCGGTAGCGGGTCTTGTACGCCATCCGCGGCGAGCCCTTCACCCAATAGCCGAGGTAGACATAGTCCAGCCCGGCGTCGCGGGCGCGGAGGATGTGGTCGATGATGATGAAGTTGCCAAGGGCCGGGCGGTTGGCGCGGTCGGCGTCGAAGAAGCTGTAGATCATCGACAGCCCGTCCGCCTGCCGGTCGGTGAGGCAGGCGCCGACCAGACGGCCGAGACGCCCGGTGTTGGTCGGCTCGCGATATTCGACGACGAAGCTGTCGACCGGCGAATGCTCGACCATGTCGGCGTAATCATCCTCGTCCATTCCCGCCATGCCGCCGCCCGGATGGCGCGAGCGGAGATAGGCGCGGAGCAGCTGGAACTGTTCGTCGGTCGCCCAGGCGCGACAGGCGCTCACCTCCAGGTCGGCGTGGCGGCGGATGAGCTTGCGCTGGGTGGCGTTGGGGACGAACTCGGCAGTGACCGTGCGGACCGAGACGCAGGCGGTGCAGCCCGCGCAATTGGGGCGGTAGGCGACGCCCTGGCTGCGACGGAAGCCGATGCGGCCGAGCGCGTCGTTCAACTCGGCGGCGTGCGGGCCGGCGAGCTCGGTGAAGACTTTCCGCTCCTGCTTGCCGGGCAGATACGGGCATGGCGAAGGGCTCGTCACGAAGAAGCGCGGGTAACGGAAATGCGCGGTCACCGCCCGTGAAGTCCCCGATCGTCGGCGCGCCCAGATGCGCACGGCGATATATGCATCGGCGGCCGCGCGGGCGGAAGCGGGTTTACCATGAAAAGTGAGTTAAAGCGGGATGCGTCAGGCGAGCTCGATCAGCCGTGTCTCGTAATCGGCTGCCCTGAGCGCCGCGAGCAGCCGATCAAGGTGGGCGCGGTCGCGCGTCTCGCACTCGACGTCGAGGCTGAGGCCTTTGGCGGGCAGGTTGGTGAAGATGCGCTGATGGGCGAGCTCGAGGATGTTGACGCGCTCGGCATCGAAGATGCGCGCGACGTTGAACAGCGCGCCGGGCTGGTCCTGCAGGCGGATGCGCAGGCGGGCGAGGCGGCCCGAGCGGGCGAGGTCGCGGAGCAGGACGTTGGCGAGGAGGCGCGTGTCGATGTTGCCGCCGCACAGCACGATGCCGACGGTCTTGCCGCGAAAGCGGTCGGGATGGGCGAGCAGCGCGGCAAGCCCCGCCGCACCGGCACCCTCAACCACCGTCTTCTCGATCTGGAGGAGCAGGCTGACCGAAGCTTCCAGGTTGCGCTCGGAGACGAGGACGATGTCGTCGACGAGGTGCGCGACGAGGTTGGAGGTGATCGCGCCCGGCTCCTTGACCGCGATGCCCTCGGCCAGCGTGTCGCCGCCGATCGGGAGATCGGTGCCGCGGATGCGGTTGTACATCGACGGGAAGAGCTCGGCCTGGACGCCGATCACGTCCACCGCCTGCGGTTGCGCACGCGCGACGGTCGCCATGCCGGAGATCAGACCGCCGCCGCCGATCGGGATGACGAGAGCGTCGAGGTTGCCGACATCCTCGAACATCTCCAGCGCCACGGTGCCCTGGCCGGCGATGACGCGCGGGTCGTCAAAGGGATGGATGAAGGTATAGCCGCGCTCTGCCTCCAGCACGCGGGCATGGGCGTAGGCGGCGTCGAAGGTCTCACCTTCCAGCACGACGTTGGCGCCGTGCCCTTCGGTCTGGACGACCTTCACCGTCGGTGTGGTGCGCGGCATCACGATGGTGGCCGGAATGCCGAGGCGGCGGGCGTGATAGGCGAGGCCCTGCGCGTGGTTGCCTGCCGAGGCGGCGATCACACCCTTCGCCCTGGCCTCGGGCGAGAGCAGCAGCAGCGTGTTGAGCGCGCCGCGCTCCTTGTAGGCGGCGGTGAACTGGAGGTTCTCGAACTTGAGCCAGACGGTAGCGCCGGTCATCTCGGACAGCGTCTTGCTGACCAGAGTCGGGGTGCGGACGATCGAGGGTGCGATACGGGCGTGCGCGGCCTTCACGTCGGCGAGCGTGACGGAAGGCGAGGGTTCGAGGAGTACTGCTGTGGCCATGCGATGGCCGTAGCGGATCGGGCGCGGGGGCACTAGGGGCGGGCGCATGGCGAAGCTGGCATTCATCGGGACGGGCGTGATGGGCGCGCCCATGGCGGGGCATCTGGCGAAGGCCGGACATGACGTCGCGGTGTTCAACCGGACGCGGGCGAAGGCGGAGGCATGGGCCGCGACGTATGGCGGGCAAGTTGCTGACTCGCCCATCGATGCTGTCGGTGCTGGTGCTAATGTTGTAATTACCTGCGTCGGTGACGACGATGATCTGCAATCAGTGCTGTTGGCGGATACGCCCGAGTTACCGGAGGCGTTACTTGCTCATATTTCCGGCGGCGGTCTGATCATTGACCACTCTACCGTTTCTG
>CAXTNG010000096.1:2875-10596 GCA_964245475.1 uncultured Sphingomonas sp.
GCAACTGTCTCCCGACATATCGGTAGTCGGGCAAAGCAGTGGGATGTGGACTTCGTCGATGCTCCGGTTTCTGGCGGCCAAGCCGGGGCGGAGAAGGGCACCCTCGCGATCATGTGCGGCGGCTCGGTGGAAGCGGTCGCGGCGGCCGAGCCGTTCATGCAGGCCTATGCTGCGCGCATCGTCCATGTCGGCGAAGCGGGGGCGGGGCAGCAGACCAAGATGGCGAACCAGATCGCCATCGCGGGGGTGATCCAGGGGGTCGCCGAGGCCTTGCGGTTCGCGCAGAAGAGCGGGCTAGACACCGACAAGGTGCTGGAGGCGATCTCGGGCGGCGCGGCGCAGAGCTGGCAGATGGTCAACCGCTGGCCGACGATGGCGAAGGGTGAGTTCGATTTTGGCTTCGCAGTGGACTGGATGCGGAAGGATCTAGGTCTGGCGCTGGCCGAGGCGCGGGCGAACGGCGCGGTGCTGCCGGTGGCGGCGCTGGTCGATCAATTTTATGCCGACGTGCAGGCGATGGGCGGCGCGCGGCAGGACACAAGCTCGCTGATCCGGAGGCTGCCGTGATGCCTCTTTTTTTCCCCTCCCTTGCAGGGAGGGGAGCGCTGTTGGCTGTCGCGACGCTCTTGCTTCCCATGCCTGCCCTTGCCGATGCGCTGGTCGACAATGTCCAGGGCATCACTGTCGACGCCGACGGCAAGGTGATCCGCTTTACCGGCCTGACGCTGACGCCGGACGGCAAGGTGGTGAAGCTGCTGGCACGGGACGACAAGCGGCCCGAGCGGCCCGACTGGCGCGCGGACATGAAGGGGCGGGTGCTGATCCCCGGCTTCATCGACGCGCATGGGCATGTGATGGAGCTCGGCTTTCGCGCGCTCAAGCTGGACCTGTCGGGCACCAAGTCGCTCAACGAGGCGAAGGCGCGGATCAGGGCGTATGCTGCCGCCAACCCGGAGCGGAAGTGGATCCTCGGCGGCGGCTGGAACCAGGAGGCTTGGGGTCTCGGGCGCTTCCCGACCGCGGCCGACCTTGACGATGCGGTGAGCGACCGGCCGGTGTTCCTGTCGCGCGTCGATGGCCATGCGGGCTGGGCGAATGGTGAGGCGCTGAAGGCGGCGGGGGTCACGGCGAAGAGCGTGTCGCCGCCGGGCGGGCGGATCGAGAAGACGGGCGCGCAGCCCTCGGGCGTGTTCGTCGATGCCGCGCAGGACCTCGTCCGCAAGGTGGTCCCGCAGCCGCAGCCCAAAGACCGCGACGCGGCCTTCCTCAAGGCGCAGGCGATCCTGCTCGGTTTCGGCATCACCGCGACTGCCGACATGGGGACGTCGCTCGACGAGTGGCTCAGCTATCGCCGGATGGGCGATGCGGGCGCGCTGCGGGTGCGGGTCATCAGCTACGGCATGGGCATCGAGGACACGGTGCGGATCGGCGGCACCGGGCCGACGCCGTGGCTCTATGGCGACCGGCTGCGGCTGGTCGGCGTCAAGCTGTATGGCGACGGTGCGCTCGGCTCGCGCGGGGCGTGGCTCAAACAGCCCTATGCCGACGCGCCGGGGCAATCCGGCCTCGGCTTCATGTCCGACGACGTGATCCGCAACCTGATGAGCCGCGCGGCGATGGATCACTACCAGGTCGCCGTGCACGCGATCGGCGACCGCACCAACGCGCAGGTGCTCGACGCGATCGACGAGCTGTCGGAGACCTACAAGGGCGACCGGCGCTGGCGGATCGAGCATGCCCAGATCGTCGACCCGGCCGACCTGCCGCGCTTCGGCAAGCGCGGCACCATCGCCTCGATGCAGCCGACGCACCAGACCAGCGACCGGACGATGGCGGAGGCGCGGCTCGGCCCCGCGCGGCTGACGGGGGCCTATGCGTGGAATTCCATGCTGAAGAATGGGTCGACGCTGGCGTTCGGCTCCGATTATCCGGTCGAGAGCCCCGACCCGTTTGCCGGCTGGGCGGCGGCGTTCACCCGCCAGGGCGCGGACCAGCAGCCGTTCGGCGGCTGGCGACCGGAGGAGCGGGTGACGCGCGAGCAGGCGTGGTGGGCGTTCACCGGCGGCGCGGCGTACGCGGGTTTTGCCGAGAAGCAGTTCGGCTCGTTGCAGCCGGGGCAGCGCGCGGACTTCATCATCGTCGATCGCGATCCGCTGGATGCCAGCCCGAGCGAGCTGCGCCAGACGAAGGTGGAGGAGACCTGGGTCGGGGGGCAGAAGGTGTGGGAGCGGAAGTAGCTCGCTGATATACGCCGCGGCAAAGCCGCCCTTCGGCTGCCTGCAAGGCAGGCGCTCAGGACAGGCTTCGTCGGTCGTAGCTACGCCACGCCGGCCGCGCTTGCGCGTCTCGTGCGTAGCACGTGCGCGGTGCGCGCAAAAAGGCCGCGGCGCCCCCCCGGTGCCGCGGCCTTTCCGCCCCTGATGAGGTGGTTCAGGCGACCTTGGCGGGCGCGACCTCGTCCGGTTCGCGCAGCACATAGCCGCGGCCCCAGACGGTCTCGATGTAATTGTCGCCGTCGCAGGCCAGGCTGAGCTTCTTGCGCAGCTTGCAGATGAAGACGTCGATGATCTTGAGCTCGGGCTCGTCCATGCCGCCATAGAGGTGATTGAGGAACATTTCCTTGGTCAGCGTGGTGCCTTTGCGGAGCGACAGCAGCTCCAGCATCGCATATTCCTTGCCGGTCAGATGGACGCGGGCACCGTCAACCTCGACGGTCTTGGCGTCGAGGTTCACCGCCAGCTTGCCGGTGCGGATGACCGATTGCGAATGACCCTTGGAGCGGCGCACGACCGCATGAATGCGGGCGACGAGCTCCTCGCGGTGGAAGGGCTTGGTGACGTAATCGTCGGCGCCGAAGCCGAAGGAGCGGACCTTGGAGTCCATCTCGTTGATGCCCGAGAGTATCAGCACCGGCGTGGTGACGCGGGCGACGCGCAGCTTCTTCAGGACATCGTAGCCGTGCATGTCCGGCAGGTTGAGGTCCAGGAGGATGATGTCGTAATCGTAGAGCTTGCCGAGGTCCAAGCCCTCTTCGCCCAGGTCGGTCGTGTAGACGTTAAAGCCTTCGGTGGTCAGCATGAGCTCGATCGCCTTGGCGGTGGTCGGCTCGTCTTCTATCAGCAGCACCCGCATCGCATGTCCCCCGCGCCAGTTCGGGCAGCCCCGCCCGGTTTCTGGTCAGTGTCATTAACCAAAGCATGTCTGAACGTAAAAGGTTAATTTGTACTTAAGCGAGGATTTCCGGCGAGTCGCGGCCTTTCATATGGGGGTCAACGCAGTCCGGCAGGCTCGCGGAGCCGATCGGCGAGAAAGGCGATCAACGCCTCGACGCGTGCCGGGCGCAGCGTGCTGGGCGGGGTGAGCAGGTGGAGGCCGATCGGCGGCGGCGTCCAATCCTCCAGAATCGCGACCAGCGCACCGGAGGCGATGTGCGGCGCGACGATGAAGTCGGGCAGGCGGGTGATGCCGAGGCCGGCGATCAGCGCCGGCACGAGCGCGTCGCCGCTGTTGGCGGTGAGCGGTCCGGCGGCGCGCACCGACACGTCGCTGCCGTCGGCGCCGTGAAAGCGCCATGGCCCCGGCGCGTTGGCGTAGGCGAGCAGGCGGTGTCCGCCGAGCTCGCCGGGATGGCGCGGCTCGCCGTGGCGCTCCAGATAGGCGGGCGCTGCGACGATGTGGGTGGCGATGCCGCACAGCCGCCGGGCGCGCAGCGAGCTGTCGGGAAGGTCGGCAATGCGCAGCGCGACATCGAACCCCTCTGCGACGATGTCGACGCGCGCATCGGAAAGATGCAGGTCGATCTCGATGCCGGGGTTCGCGAGGAGGAAGTCGGCGACCAGCGGTGCGACGTTGGCGACGCCGAACGCCATCGGTGCGGCGAGGCGGATGCGTCCGGCCGGCGCGCTCTGCCCGTCGCGCGCCGCCTCTTCCGCCGCACGCGCTTCGGCAACGATGCGCGCGGCATGCTCCGCCAGCGGGCGCGCGGCCTCGGTCAGCGCGAGACGGCGCGAGGTACGGTGGAACAGCGACTGGTCGAGCTGCGCCTCCAGCCGCCCGACTGCCTTGGACACGGTCGCCTTGGACAGGCCGATCGCGACCGCCGCTCCGCTGAACGAGCGGTGCTCGACCACTGCGGCGAAGATCGCCCAGGCTTCGAGATCGGGCAGGCGCATAAGTGAGAAGCTACTCCGCGAAACGATCGGTTTCCAGCGTTTCCGTTTACGCGACCTTCGCGCACCCTATCTTGACGGCAGCAGACAGGAGATTCCGATGAACCCGAAGACCTTTGACGACACCCTCGCCACCGTCGATCGCCGTCCGTTCGCATCGCTCGGCCATGCCGATCATAGCTGGCTCGACGCGCGGCATCATTTCTCCTTCGCCGATTACCACGATCCCGACCGGATGGGCTGGGGCGCGATCCGCGTGTGGAACGACGATGCGATCGCGGCAAAGTCCGGCTTCCCGCCGCATCCGCACCGCGACATGGAGATCGTCACCTACGTTCGCTCGGGCGCGATCACGCACCAGGACTCGCTCGGCAACACTGGGCGCACCGAGGCCGGCGACGTGCAGGTGATGAGCGCGGGATCGGGCGTGCGCCACGCCGAGTACAATCTGGAGGACGAGACCACGACCCTGTTCCAGATCTGGATCGAGCCGACCCGCCGCGGCGGCGAGCCGAGCTGGGGCGCCAAGCCCTTTCCCAAGGGCGACCGCTCTGGGCGCTTCACGGTGCTGGCGAGCGGGTTCGCGGACGACGCCGACGCGCTGCCGATCCGGGCCGAGGCGCGCGTGATGGGCGCGACGCTGAAGGCGGGTGAGACGGTGACGCACAGCGTCGGCGACGGCCGCCATGCGTATCTGGTCCCTGCGACGGGCTCGCTCAAGGTGGATGGCGAGCGGATCGAGACCCGTGACGGTGTGGCGCTTTCGGGCGGCCGGACGTTCAGCATCATCGCAATCGAGGACGCCGAGATCGTCCTCGTTGACGCCGCGTAACTGCCCACCCCCGACCCCTCCCGCAAGCGGGAGGGGAGGAGACAAGAGATGACCAAGGTTCTCGTGCTCTATTACTCGTCCTACGGCCATGTCGAGCGGATGGCCGACGCGGTGGCGGAGGGCGCGCGCGGTGCCGGTGGGGAGGTCGACATCCGCCGCGTCGCCGAGACCGCGCCGGATGAGGTGATCAAGGCCGCGCACTTCAAGACCGACACCGCGCATCCGGTGATCGAAGGCCCGCAGGTGCTCGCCGACTATGACGCGATCATCGTCGGCGCGCCGACCCGCTATGGCCGGATGCCGAGCCAGATGGCTGCATTCTGGGACACCACGGGCGCTCTGTGGGCTAAGGGCGCGCTGATCGGCAAGGTCGGCGCGGCCTTCACCTCGACCGCGAGCCAGCACGGCGGGCAGGAGACGACGCTGTTCTCGATCCTGACCAACCTGCTGCACATGGGGATGACGATCGTAGGGCTCGATTACGGCTTCGAGGGGCAGACCGGGGTGGACCAGATTCGTGGCGGATCGCCTTATGGCGCGACAACGATCGCGCATTCGGATGGTAGTCGGCAACCGCAGGCGAACGAGCTGGACGGGGCGAGGTATCTGGGCAAGCGGGTGGCGGAGACCGCGGCGAAGCTGGCGGGATAGGATGATCCAGTCACCATGACTTCGTAGAACCGACGATGATATGGGAGCGCATGACCGATGCTCGAATCGTCCGGCTGAACGAACAACTGAAGGGGATATCGTCGGTTTTCTTTAATTTGGGCGCGGGAACGGTTGCGGCGGCGGCGGCACGATTTGCCGGCAGTGGTGGCGCCGACTGGATCGGCATAGGCTGGCTTGTCGGCGCGTTGGTGCTTATATGGTTGGGAGCAATGGTACTTACGCTCATGGAGCCGGAGGTTTGAGATGCCCGCCTTTGCGGTAATCTTTGCACAATTGACGCCCCTTTGGGGGGCGATAGCGCTGGGGGCGGCGGGCTGGGCTTGGGCCAAGCACCTCGTCGCTGTCGCTCACCGCGCGGACGACTAACCTCCCTCCGGACTGCTAAGGCACCGCCGGGTTCGCAGGGAACCGCGCTCGCGCCGCGGCAAAGACAAAGCGGGCGCGAGGGGCGCCCGGCGCCGAGGTGGTGACGCCGACCCAGCGCCAGTGCCAGGGCTCCCACTTGACCCCCTGCGCGTTGCCGGCGGGGAAGGACTGTTCGAAGCCGAAGCGCGCCGCGTTGGCGACCAGCCATCCGTACGGCGCGGTCGCGGCCATGCAGGCTTCGGCGTCGCGGCAATTGCCGAGCGGGCGCACCGCAAAGTCGATCGCATAGCCGGTTGTGTGCTCGCTGTGTCCCGGCGGCGCGACCGAAATCGCACGGTCCTCGGCGCCGCCCTGGCCGCCGCCCGCGAACACGCCGGTCTGCCGTGCGATGTCGCGGTGGCAGGAGAGCGCGCGGAGCGTGCCTCCCGTCGCTGGGTCGGCGCGCGCGGCGTCGAGCAGGCGCTGGAGGTCGGGCAGCACCTCGCGGCGGATCCGGCAACCCTGGCGCATCGCGAAGCCAGACGGCGCGTCCACCAGCTCGGCGGCCGGAATGTCGCCGTAGCCGAAGTGACCGAGCACGCGGCCGTCGCTCGCCTGCACTTGCGCGAGCGCCAAGAGGATGGGGATCATGCCCGCGCCTCTGGCATGCGGGCGCGCGGGGTGGCAAGGCGCGGCGACCATGCACGGCGACCGCGTCCTGTTCCTCGACGGCGAGGCCTTGGTGATCGACAAGCCCGCCGGGCTGCCGGTCGACCCGCCGCGCGACGGCTCGCTCAGCCTCGACAATCACCTCGTCTCGTTGCGCTTCGGGTTCCAGCGTCTGCCGCAGGCGGTGCACAGGCTCGACCGCGACACCAGCGGCTGCCTGCTGCTCTCGCGCAATCCCAAGGCGCATGCGCGGCTGCAACAGGCGTTCGAGCGGGGCGAGGTCGAGAAGACCTATCTCGCCGTCCTTGACGGCGTGCCGGAAGGCGAGGGCGGGACGATCGACCTGTCGCTCGCCAAGACCAGCACGGCGGAGCGCGGCTGGCGGATGGTCGCCGATCCGGGCGGCAAGGCGGCACGTACGAACTGGGCACTGGTGGCGGTGAAGGACGGGCGTGCTCTGGTCCGCTTCACACCGGAGACGGGGCGGACCCACCAGATCCGGGTGCATACGGCGACAGGGCTGGGCGTGCCGGTTGCCGGCGACCCGGTCTACGGTCATGCCGCTTCCTCGGGGATGCTCCTGCACGCGGCGCGGCTGGTGGTGCCGCGGGGGGGCAAGCCGCCGATCGAAGCGGACGCTCCCTTGCCCGAGCGGTTCGGAGCATTTGCGTGATCGAGGTGCCCGACAGCGCGATCGAGGAGCGCTTCCTGGCGGCGACGGGGCCGGGCGGGCAGAACGTCAACAAGGTCGCGACCGCCTGCCAGTTGCGCGTCGACGTGTGCGCGCTGGGGCTGCACCCGGAGACCTACCGGCGGCTGAAGCTGCTTGCGGGTTCGCGGCTGACCGCCGGAGGCACGCTGGTGCTGACCGCGCGCCGCTATCGGACGCAGGAGCAGAACCGGGCGGATGCTCGGGCGCGGCTGGCGGAGCTGCTGGCAGAAGCGGAGAAGCGCGAGGCGCGGCGGGTGAAGACCAAGCCGTCCAGGTCGGCAAAGGCGAAGCGGGTCGAGGAGAAGAAGGGGCGGGCTGTGGT
>CAXTNG010000097.1:0-10583 GCA_964245475.1 uncultured Sphingomonas sp.
GGCCAACCACCTCACCTACCTCGGTGATGCGGAGATCGGCGCGGGCGCAAACATCGGCGCGGGCACAATCACCTGCAATTACGACGGCTTCTTCAAGTATCGGACGACGATCGGCGCGGGCGCGTTCATCGGCTCGAACTCCGCGCTGGTCGCGCCTGTGTCGATCGGTGCAGGTGCGATCGTCGGTGCGGGCTCGGTGGTCACTGCCGCCGTAGAGGCGGACGCGCTGGTGCTGGTCCGTCCAGAACAACGCAGCAAACCGGGTTGGGCGGGACGCTTTCGCGAGTTGATGCGGGCAAAGAAGGGTAGCAAATGATATCGCCGCATGATATCGGAATGTCATGGCTGGGCGCATCTTGGTGGCACTCGGTGATGAGCGAACCGCGCGGCTTGACCAACTGGCGGAGCGGAACGGTCAATCGCGCTCTGCGATGATCCGTGCAGCTGTAGATAAGCTTATCGACGATCAGGCCGACAATGCCAACCTCGCACGCAGGAAGGATGCGATAGAGGCGGCTTTCGGTGCGTGGAAGCATCGCACGGATATCGGTGACGCGGTAGAGTGGCAGCGGCGGGAGCGTGCATCTTGGACGCGACCTTGGGATGACAATTACGAAGATGTGAAAGCAGAGTTCCCCGACCTGTTCGATGAGGAAGATGATCGTCAGCGTCAAATCTATCTGGATATGCGCGCCGGCCGGTATGCCGATCGGACGCATTCGGACGTATAGTGGCCGATTACACCTTCGACCCGAACATCATCATTGATGCACTCGCCGGCCGTTTGCCAGCTCGAGTCGAGATCGACCGAGTGTTGGATGCCACTCGCCAAGCATAGGTCAGCCGGATGGTAAGGATCGAATTGCTGTCCAAAGGCTCTCCCGGCGAGATCAGGAATGCCGAGTTGCTGCTGTCCGCTTTCGATATTGACGAGGTAGATGGTGAGATTGCCGCCAGGGCCGCCGCTTTGCGACGCGGACGCACTCGGTTGAAATCGCCTGACGCGATTATTCTCGCGACCGCTCAGCATCGCGGTCGCACCCTTGTGACGCGCAACATCGAAGACTTCCCGGCCGCAATGCCGGGCATCCGCGTCCCCTATATCCTCTAGGATCTTCCCATGTGCGGCATCGTCGGCATTCTCGGCACCTCTGACGTCGCCGACCGCCTTCTCGAAGGTCTCAAGCGGCTCGAATATCGCGGCTACGACTCAGCCGGGATCGCGACCATCCACGATGGCCGTATCGACCGCCGCCGGGCGCCGGGCAAGCTCGCCAACCTCGCGCAGCGGCTCGCCGAGGAGCCGCTGCCCGGCACCACCGGCATCGCCCATACGCGTTGGGCGACGCACGGCGCGCCGACCGAAGACAACGCGCACCCGCACATCGCCGGCGACGTGTCGATCGTCCACAACGGGATCATCGAGAACTTCAAGCCGCTGCGCGACGAGCTGATCGCCGACGGCCGCACCTTCCTCAGCGAGACGGACAGCGAGGTGGTGGCGCACCTCGTCGCGCGAGAGCTGGAGCGGGGGCGGGCACCGCGCGACGCGGTCGCGACGGTCCTGCCGCGGCTCCACGGCGCGTTCGCGATCGCCTTTCTGTTCAGGAACGAGCCCGACCTGCTCGTTGCCGCGCGGCTCGGCGCTCCGCTGACCGTCGGCTATGGCGAGGGCGAGAATTACATCGGCTCGGACGCGCATGCGCTGGCGCCGCTCACCCAGCGCATCGCCTATCTGGAGGAGGGTGACTGGGCCTGCGTCACCCGTGAGGCGATCGAGGTGTTCGACCGCGACAACCGGCCGGTCGAGCGGCCGATCGTCAACTCGGGCGTGTTCGGCCACGCCGCCGACAAGGGCAACCACCGCCACTTCATGCAGAAGGAGATCTACGAGCAGCCGGTCGTCGTCGCGCAGACGCTGCAATCCTATCTGAAGCGCACCGAGGGCGTGGTGTCGCTGCCGATCCCCGAGTTCGACCTGTCCTCGATCAAGCGGGTCAGCATCGTTGCGTGCGGCACCAGTTTCTACGCGGGCATGGTCGCGAAATACTGGTTCGAGCAATTCGCGCGCGTGCCGGTCGACCTCGATGTCGCATCCGAGTTCCGCTACCGCGAGCCGATCATGGAGCCGGGCGGGCTGGCACTGTTCATCAGCCAGTCGGGCGAGACCGCCGACACGCTCGCCGCGCTCCGCCACGCCCGCGCGCAGGGTCAGAAGATCGCGGTCGTCGTCAACGTGCCGACCAGCAGCATGGCGCGCGAGGCGGACCTGCTGCTGCCTACCCATGCCGGCCCGGAGATCGGCGTTGCGTCGACCAAGGCCTTCACCTGCCAGCTCGCGGTGCTCGCCGCGCTCGCCGCCAACCTAGCCCGCGCTAAGGGGCTGCTCACAGCCGGCGCGGAGCGCGATATCGTCCGGCATCTGGCAGAAGCGCCCGCCGCGATCAACGGCGCGCTCGCCTATGACGAGGCGATCCAGGCGATGTCGCCTGTCGTCGCCGCGGCGCGCGACGTCCTCTATATCGGCCGCGGCACTGATTACCCGCTGGCGCTGGAGGGCGCGCTGAAGCTCAAGGAGATCAGCTACATCCACGCCGAGGGCTATGCCGCCGGCGAGATGAAGCATGGGCCGATCGCGCTGATCGACGAGCATGTGCCGATCATCGTCATCGCGCCGTCCGGCCCGCTGTTCGAGAAGACGGTCAGCAACATGCAGGAGGTGGGCGCGCGGGGCGGCAAGGTGATCCTGATCTCCGATTACGACGGTATCGCCGCCGCGGGGGAGGGCTGCATCGCGACGATCACCATGCCCAAGGTCCATCCGCTGATCGCGCCGATCGTCTATGCGGTGCCGGTGCAGCTGCTCGCCTATCACGTCGCGGTCGCCAAGGGCACCGATGTCGACCAGCCGCGCAACCTGGCCAAGAGCGTGACGGTGGAATAGCACGACGAGCTGCGGCACCCGATCGCGGCTCGTTCGTTCGCGTCATCGTACCCCTGTTCTTGAGGAAGCGAATCATGGCCGACGACACGACGAAGAGTTCCGACACGACGGCCGCAAGCGCCGCGGCCGACAAGATCGGCCCGCTTGCCGACAAGGCCAAGGCGTTCGCCAAGGACCGCCCGTTCGCCACGGCCGCGCTGCTCGGCGTCGTCGGCATGGCGGTGCTCAACACGCTGCGCGGCAAGGGCCGTTCCGCCTAGCTTGCACCGGTCGCCGGGGGCGGTAACGTCGGCCTCTTGAACAGGGAGGCATGCGGATGACCGAGGCATCGCTGGTCGCCGGGATCGAACTCGGCGGCACCAAGGTCATCTGCATCCTGGCGAGCGGCCCCGAGGCGATCGAGGATCGCGCCTCCATCCCGACCACCACGCCGGCCGAGACGCTGGCGGCAGTCGAGCGCGTGATCGACGGCTGGTCGGGCTTTGCCGCACTCGGCATCGCGAGCTTCGGCCCGGTCTCGATCGACCGCAATGCGCACGATTACGGTCACATCACCGCCACGACGAAGCCCGGCTGGAGCGGCACTGACATCGCCGGGCGGCTCGCCAGGCGCTATGGCGTGCCGACTGGCTTCCATACCGACGTGGTCGGCGCCGCGCTTGCCGAGGCGCGCTGGGGCGCTGCCAAAGGCCTGGCCGACATGGCCTATGTGACGGTCGGCACCGGCATCGGCGTCGGCGTGATCGCGGGCGGACGGCCCCTCGACGGGCTCACGCACGCCGAACTCGGCCACATTCGCCCGGTCCGCCACCATGGCGATGGCTGGATCGGCACCTGCCCATTCCACGGCGCTTGCCTGGAAGGGCTCGCCTCCGGCCCTGCGATCGCGGCGCGCACCGGCACCCCTGCGCCTGATCTGGCCGCCGATGACCCGGCGTGGGACGGCGTCGCGCATGCGCTCGGCCAGCTGCTGCACACGCTCGTGCTGACCGGCGTCCCGCGCCGGATCGTGATGGGCGGTGGCGTGATGGTGGGGACGGGCCATCTCTTTCCGCGCGTGCGTGCCGCGATGGCGGCCAGCCTCGGCGGCTACCTTGCGCTGCCCGAGGTGAGCCTTGCCGACACCTATGTCGTTCCGCCTGCGCTTGGCGGCAATGCGGGGCCGCTCGGCGCGATCGTGCTCGGGCAACAGGCGCTCGCGCAGCGCCCCGCGTTTACGCCTGCTTAACCAGACGCCGATACCGTCCGGCAATCACCAGCGGCCCGCTCGGCTGCGCAGGAAAGGCGTCGATGCGCATTCTGATCGTGGACGACGACGGGAAGGCACGCGGCGCCTATGCGCGCGCCTTCACCGGCGTCGACTTCGATCTGACCTACGCGAACCATGGGCGCGAAACGGTCGAGGCAGTGACACGCGCACTGTCGGATGATACGCCGTTCGCCGTCGCCTTCGTCGACGTGTCGCGCAGCGGGTTCGTGACCGCGCGTCACCTCCATGCGCTCGACGCCGACCTCAACATCGTGGCGGTCGCTGGCGCCTCGGACTTCTCGGCCGCAGCGATCGGTGGGCCGGTCGACAAGGTCTTCCACATTACGAAGCCCTTTGCAGTGGCTGAGGTCGTCCAGATGGCGGCGGCGCTGCGCGAGCGCTGGGCGGTCGAGCGCCGGCTGATCGCCACGCGGGCGCAGCTGCGCGCGCAGGTGCTGCTGCTCGAGGAGCGCCGCCGCGACCTCGCCGAAGCCGAGGCGCGCGCGGTGCACAGCGCCACGCATGACTCGCTCACCGGGGCACCGAACCGGCTCGCCTTCCTCCAGGCGCTGGGGGCGCGGATGCGGCAGCCCAGCCGATTTGCGGTGGCGATGATCGATCTCGACCGGTTCAAGCTGGTCAACGACACGCTGGGCCATCTCGCGGGCGACGCGCTGATCCGCGAAATCTGCGCCATCCTGGAGGTGCAGGCGCCGGACGGCGCACTGGTCGCGCGGCTCGGCGGCGATGAATTCGCCATCCTGTTCGATGTCGCCGGCGAACAGGCCGCGGTCGCCGCCTGCACCCGCGTCGTTGCCGCCTGCGCGGTGCCGATCACCGTGCTGGGCAGCACGGTGCAGGGCGGCGCCTCTGCCGGCGTCGTGGTGTCGCACGCGGACGGGGGCGAAGCGATCGAGCTGGTGCGCCGCGCCGACCTCTCGCTTAACGAGGCGAAGCGGCGCGGTCGCGGCGGCGTGCAGCTGTTCGACGAAAGTATGGACGAAGCGCTGCGCACCCGCCGCGGCATCGAGCAGGATCTGGGCGACGCGCTCGCCCGCGGCCAGCTCGCGCTCGTCTACCAGCCGATCGTCGAACGCGACGGGCTCGGCATCCACGGGTTCGAGGCGCTGCTCCGCTGGAACCACCCGGTGCGCGGGGGGCTGGAGCCGGCGGACTTTATGGGTGTCGCCGAGGAGCTGAACCTCATCCACGCGCTGGGCGACTGGGTGCTGGGGCAGGCGCTGGCGGAGGCGGCGCGCTGGCCGGGGCAATATGTCTCGGTCAATGTCAGCCCGCGCCAGTTCCGGCGGCACGATTTCGCCAGCCATGTCGCGGCCTGCCTCGCCCGCGCTGGCGTGGCCGCGTCGCGGCTGCAGATCGAGGTCACCGAGCGCGGGCTGGCCGACGATGCCGAGCGCGCCGCGGCGACGCTCCGCCAGCTCCGCACGATCGGCTGCCGGGTTGCGCTCGACGGCTTCGGCACCGGCTATTCCAACCTCGGCACCCTGCGCACGCTGGCGCTCGACGCGCTGAAGATCGACCGGAGCCTGATCGCCGGGGTCGGCCGCGATCGCGAGGCGGCGGCGATGATCCATGCGCTGGTCCATCTCGGCCGTGCGCTCGGGCTGGACGTGGTCGCCGAAGGGGTGGAGACGATCGCGCAGGTGCAGGCGCTCCGCATCGCCGGGGCGAGCCACCTCCAGGGCTTCTTCGTCGCGCGTCCGGCCGACGCGGAGGCGACCCGCACGATGGCCGAGACCGGCTCGCCCGATCAGCCGGTCGTGGCGATGGTGGTGCGCGCACGGGGCTGACGCCCTGTCATAGCAACGCGGGCTGCGCCGGCTCCTCCTGCACGATCCCCGACAAGGTCAGCCCGAGCAGCCGGACGCCCGAGGGCACGGGCAGCAGCCCGGCGAGCAGCGCCTCGCCCAATTCGCTAAAGCGCGCCCGCGTCGCCACCGGTTCGCCCTGCGATCGCGCCCTAGTGATCGTGCGGAAGTCGGCGTAGCGCAGCTTGAGCGTCACCGTGCGCCCGCGTGTGCCGTGGCGCTCGATGCGGGCCCAGGCGGCGTCGGCGACCTGCGCGAGCGCTTGCCGCAACGCCTCAGGCTCGGCCAGGTCGGTATCGAAGGTACGCTCGGCGCCGACCGACTTGGTCGGCCGGTCGGGGCGGACCGGGCGGTGGTCCTCGCCGCGCGCCGCGCCGTGTAGATATACGTCCTCGGCGGAGCAATTAAACTGGAGGAACGGCAACTCCTGCGCCCGCAGGTCCGCACCGGTCAGGATGCCGAGCGACTCCATGCGGCGTGCGGTAACCGGGCCGACGCCGTGGAAGCGCTTGACCGGCAGCGCGGCGACGAAGTCCGGCCCCGCGCGCGGCGGGATGACGCACAGCCCGTCCGGCTTGTTCTGGTCCGACGCCAGCTTGGCGATGAACTTGTTGTAGCTGACCCCGGCAGACGCGGTGAGCCCAGTCTCCTTCCGGATGCGCGTACGGATCGCCTCGGCTATCGCTCTGGCCGAGCCGAGCCCATGGCGGTCGACCGTGACGTCGAGATAGGCCTCGTCGAGCGACAGCGGCTCGATCAGCTCGGTATAGACGGCAAAGATCGCATGGATCTGTCGCGACACTGCGCGATACACGTCGAATCGAGGAGGCACGAAGACGAGCTCGGCGCAGCGCCGGAGCGCGGTCACCGACGGCATCGCCGATCGCACCCCAAACGCGCGGGCCTCGTAGCTCGCCGCCGCCACGACGCCGCGCGCCGCCGCGCTGCCGACCGCGACGGGGCGCCCGCGCAGCGCCGGATCGTCGCGCTGCTCGACGCTGGCGTAGAAGGCGTCCATGTCGACGTGGATGATCTTGCGCTGGTTGGACATGGCCGTGCGACAATAATGCCGGCACGGTTGCTTTTCGATGCCGGGATCGCTTCAACAGGGCCGATGAACGCACCCACCGAGTGGCGGATCGAACAGGCCGAGCGCTTCGCGGTGATCGTCGATGCCGAAGCCTATTTCCGCGTCGCACGCCGGGCGATGCTCCAGGCGAAGCGGCGGATCATGCTGATCGGCTGGGACTTCGACGCGCGGATCACCCTCGACTATGAATGCGGCGCCGACGAGGGCCCGCCGACGATCGGCGAGTTCGTCTATTGGCTGGTCCAGCGCAACCCGGAGCTGGAGGTCTATCTGCTGCGCTGGGACATGGGCGCGATCCAGGCGCTGTTCCGCGGCACGACGATCCTGACGGTGCTCAAGTGGATGCGGCACCCGCGTATCCACACCCGGCTCGACGGACATCACCCGACCGGCGCCTCGCACCATCAGAAGGTCGTGGCGATCGACGATTGCCTGGCCTTCTGCGGCGGGATCGACATGACCGGCGAGCGCTGGGACACGCGCGCGCATCTGGACGACGAACCGCGCCGGACCGGATCGTCGGGCAAGCCCTACAAGCCCTGGCACGATGCGACGAGCGCGGTGTCGGGACCGGTCGCGGCGGCATTGGGGGAGATGGCGCGGGATCGGTGGCGGGCGGCGGGCGGCGCCGAGCTTGCACCCATCACCGGCGCGGCACCGTGCTGGCCCGACGGGCTCGCCGCCGATTTCGAGAACGTGCCTGTCCGGATCGCGCGGACGCTCCCCGAGATGGCGGACCAGCCGCCCGCGCTCGAGAGCGAGGCGCTGTTCCTCGCCCAAATCGCCGCGGCCCGGTGCCACGTCTATGTCGAGAGCCAGTACTTTGCCTCGCGGCGGATCGCGGAGGCGATCGGGCGGCGTCTGGACGAGGTGGACGGCCCCGAGTTCGTCATCATCAACCCCGAGGTGGCGCAGGGATGGCTACAGCCGGTCGCGATGGACAGCGCCCGCGCACGGCTGGTGGAAGCGCTGCGGCGGCGCGACAAGGGCGACCAATTCCGCATCTATCACCCTTTCACCACCGGCGGTCGGCCGATCTATGCGCATGCCAAGATCATGATCGTCGACGACCGGGTGCTCCGCCTCGGCTCGTCGAACATGAACAACCGCTCGCTCCGCCTCGACACCGAATGCGACCTGGCGATCGAGGCGGTCGATGCGGCGACCGCGACGCAGATCATCGCCATTCGCGACGGCCTGCTGGCGGAGCATCTGGGCACCACACCCGAGCGGGTGACAGCAGCGGTGGCGGAGACCGGCTCGCTTATTGCGGCGATCGAACGCCTGCGCGGCGAAGGCCGCTCGCTGCGCCCCTATCAGGCGCCGAACCTCAGCGGCGTGCAGACCTGGCTCGCCGACAATGAGGTGCTCGATCCTGAAGGCCCCATGGAGATGTTCGAGCCGCTGTCGGGCCGCGGGCTGTTCCGGCGGCGATTGCGCCAGCCGGGGTGGTGGTAGGCGACGGGCAGCAGCTGGCGCGCCCGGCTGGATTCGAACCAGCGGCCACAAGCTTAGAAGGCTCGTGCTCTATCCATCTGAGCTACGGGCGCGCGCTGCCTGCTCGGTAGCGCGGATTGTGCGCCGAGGAAATGCGCGGCATGGTCCCGTCGATGACGGACGTGAGCAGGCAGGCGGTCGACGCACGCACGGTGGCGGGCACCCAGTTCCGCTATTTCGATTTCCTGATGGCGGCGTTCGTCACCGTGCTGCTGCTCTCCAACGTCATCGGCGCGGGCAAGCGCGCGGTGATCGACCTGCCGCTGGTCGGGCCGTGGCCGTTCGGCGCCGGCATCCTGTTCTTTCCCGTCTCCTACGTGCTCGGCGACGTGCTGACCGAGGTCTACGGCTACGCGCGCGCCCGGCGCTGCATCTGGGCCGGGTTCGGCGCGATGCTGTTCATGGTGTTCATGTCCTGGGTGGTCGTGAAGCTTCCCCCCGATGCCGGCTGGACCGGACAGGCCGCTTACGAGCAGGTCTTCGGCCAGGTGCCGCGGATCGTCTTCGCCAGCATGACCGCCTTCTGGGCGGGCGAGTTCGCCAACAGCTTCGTGATGGCCCGGATGAAGGTGTGGACCGGCGGCAGGCACCTGTGGACCCGCACGATCGGCAGCACCATCGTCGGGCAGGGCGTCGACAGCCTGCTCTTCTACCCGCTCGCCTTCTACGGCGCGCCCGACTGGCCGGTCGGCGCGATGCTGACCGTGATGGCGACGCAATTCGTGCTCAAGGTGTCTTGGGAGGCGTTGCTGACCCCGGTCACCTATGCGGTGGTCGGCTTCCTCAAGCGGCAGGAAGGGGTGGACGTGTTCGACCGCGGCACCGACTTCTCGCCGTTCAGGACGACGGTTTGAGGAGCGATCCGAGCAGGCCGTCGTTGGCCGGATCGAACGGATTTACCACCTGTAACGTGCCGAAGCGCCTGCCGTCCTGCATATCCTCGGTGAGCAGAAGCGTCGTTCCGAGCCGGGACTGGATGACGACCATCTGCGCGTCGAAGAATTGGAGCTTGTGATCCTCGGCCAGGCGCGAGGCTGCGATCGCGTCCTCCGGCATCGCTGGTTCGACGTCGAGCGCGGCGGCGAGCGCTGCGCAGGCGAGACGCGCTTCGGGCGCGTTTAGATGCCGCTTCCTGTGCGCAGCGTTGAGCGTTTCCGAGACGACCTGCATCGGCACGGCCGTGATCCGATCGAGAACCGCGTCAAGCAGATGCCTGGCTCGGTCATGCTTGTCCGGGCGGGTGCGATCGAAGGAGTAGATGAACAGGTTCGTGTCGAACCCGAACGTCATCGTCCAGTGCGTTCGTCATAGGTTGCGGGGCCACCGAGATCGATGCCGCGCTCCATCATAGCGCGCAGTTCCGCCCGCGCGCGCGCGCGCTTCTCCTCCGCGCGATCAACCCCCTCGCGTGTGATGCGGAGGTAGGGTTCGCCCTTCAGCGTCAGGATGATGTCGTCGCCCGCCGCCGCCGCCGACAACGCGCGCGACACGTTGGCGTTGAGCTCTCGTACCGACATTATCGTCATCGCCACGGTCTCCGTTGCAACGGTTGCAACATAGCGGCGAGCGGGTGATCAGGCAACCGCCTCCAGCAGCCCCCCGAACAGCCGCCCCCCGTCCGTCCCGCCGTGCGCCGTTTCGATCCGCCGCTCGGGGTGGGGCATCATGCCGAGCACGTTGCGGCGGGCGTTGACGATGCCGGCGATATCGCGCGCCGAGCCGTTGACCGGGCCGGCGTAGCGGAACGCCACGCGTCCCTCGCCGTCCAGCCG
Source organism: uncultured Sphingomonas sp. (assembly GCA_964245475.1). Taxonomy (GTDB): domain Bacteria; phylum Pseudomonadota; class Alphaproteobacteria; order Sphingomonadales; family Sphingomonadaceae; genus Sphingomonas. The sequence continues at coordinate 10,382 of CAXTNG010000097.1, forward strand.
GTCGAGCGTGTCCGCGTCGGCGAAGTAATTGCCGTCGTGGTGCGCGACCGGGACGGTGATCGTCTCGCCCGCCTCATAGGCCGCGGTGAACGGGGAGCGCGCGTCGCCCACAATCAGCGCCACATCGCGGCAGACGAAGTTCAGCCCGGCGTTGCGCATCAAGGCTCCCGGCAGCAGCCCCGCCTCGGTCAGCACCTGGAAG
>CAXTNG010000098.1:0-432 GCA_964245475.1 uncultured Sphingomonas sp.
TCGTCCTCGCGCATCTCGGGCGATACCTCATGGCTGACCGAGATCGGCACGCCGGGCAGGGCGCCGGCCAGGATGTCGCGCGCTCGCGCCTCGTGCGTCCCGTCGGCATAGGCGTGGAGGAAGGTCACCGCCGCCGCCTCCACCCCCGCCTCGCGCATCGCCGCCGCGGCGCGCGCCACGCCGGTCTCGTCCAGCGGCTCGATCACCGACCCGTCGAAGCGCAACCGCTCGCGCGCGGTGAAGCGGAGCGAGCGGGGCACCAGCGGCGCGGGCTTGACGACGCGCAGGTCGTATTGGTCGAAGCGCCCCTCGTTGCCCATTTCGAGCACGTCGCGGAAACCCTCGGTGGTGAGCAGGGCAGTGCGCGCGCCCTTACGCTCGATCAGCGCGTTAGTGGCCAGGGTGGTGCCGTGGATCAGCAGCTCGACATCG